>JAZKHL010000093.1:0-13081 GCA_040385365.1 Pseudomonadota bacterium
AGACCTCGGGGTGACCGAAGAACCAGAACAGGTGCTGGAACATCACCGGATCGCCGCCGCCGGCCGGGTCGAAGAACGAGGTGCCGAAGTTGCGGTCGGTCAGCAGCATGGTGATGGCGCCGGCCAGGACGGGCAGGCTCAGCAGAAGCAAGAAGGCGGTGACCAGCACCGACCAGGCGAACAGCGGCATCCGGTGCAGGGTCATGCCCGGCGCACGCATGTTGAAGATGGTGGTGATGAAGTTGACCGCACCCAGGATCGAGGATGCGCCCGCGACGTGCAGGGCGAAGATCGCCAGGTCCATCGCCGGACCGGAGTGACCGACGGTGGAGAGCGGCGGATAGATCGTCCAACCGCCGCCGAAGCCCTTGCCCGGTCCGCCATCGACGAACATCGACAGGCACAGCAGCACCCACGCCGCGACCAAGAGCCAGAACGAGACGTTGTTCATGCGCGGGAAGGCCATGTCCGGCGCGCCGATCATGATCGGCACGAACCAGTTGCCGAAGCCGCCGATCATGGCGGGCATGACCATGAAGAAGATCATGATCAGGGCGTGGGCCGTCACGGTGACGTTATAGCCGTGCTTGGACGCCTCGACGATGCCGAGTTGCTGGATCAGGCCGCCCTCGACGAAATACTGGATGCCCGGATGGGCCAGCTCCAGACGGATCAGGCCGGACAGGAAGCCGCCCACGATGCCCGCCATGATGGCGAACAGCAGGTACAGGGTGCCGATGTCCTTGTGGTTCGTGGACAGGAACCAGCGGGTGAAGAAGCCCGGCTTATGATCGTGTTCCGCATGGGCGTCATGCCCGGGGTTCACGTGAGTGTCTGCGGTGATGTCGGTGGCCATTTTGGTCTCTGGCTCGCGGTTACTGGGCGGCCGGGGCGGCGGCGGCGGGAGCCGCAGTCGCTGCAGGAACGGTGGTGGGAGCGGCGGGGTTCGGTGCGACCGCGGCGGCATCGGTCGCCGCGTCGGTGGCGGCCGGCGTCTCGGTGACGACGGGCGCGCCCGTCGTGCCGGCGGCGACCTGGGCGGCGGTGCCGCCGGGGGCTGCGACCGGCGTCATGGACCCGCCCTTGGAGGCGACCCAGGCGGCGAACTCAGCCTCGGTCACGACATTGATCTGGATCGGCATGAAGGCGTGGTCGGTGCCGCACAGCTCCGAGCACTGTCCGTAGAAGATGCCGGTGCGCTCGGCGCGGAACCAGGTCTCGTTGACCCGGCCGGGAACGGCGTCGGTCTTCAGGCCAAAGGCCGGCAGGGCGAAGGCGTGGATCACGTCGGCGGCCGTCACCAGCACGCGAACGGTCTTGCCGACCGGGACCACGATCGGCTCGTCCGCGGCCAGACGATAGGGGACGTTCCGCGCCAGGGCCTCGGCCTCCGGCAGCATGTTGGAGATGTATTCCGGCACGCCCTGGTCTGGGTACTCATAGGCCCAGTTCCACTGGTTGCCCGTGGCCTTCACCGTCAGATCCGGCGTCGGCATGTCGTGATAGGCGAACAGAAGGCGGAACGAGAACAGCGAGATGCCGACCAGGATCATCACCGGCAGCACCGTCCAGATGATCTCGACGACCGTGTTGTGGCTCCATTTGGCGGGAACCGGGTTGGCCTTCTCGTTATAGCGGATCGCGATCCACGCCAGCAGACCCAGCACCAGCAGGCAGATGCCGACGATGATCGGCATCAGGATCACGTTGTGGAACCAGATCGCCTCGTGCTTCAGCGGCGAAGCGGCCGGCTGAAGGTCGATGGCGCCGGGCGTCGGCTGACCCATCAGGTCCTGCGCCCACGTCGGCGTGGCGAAGAAGACGGCGAGCGAGGCGGAGCCGATCAGGGCGCCGACGGTGCTCAGGGCTCGCGTGCCCAATCCCATGCGAGAATTCCTCAATAGTGTCATCGACCCGGCCTTCGCGACGGTTTCACGCAGCCGACACAGGGCCTCTGGGGAGGGGCCCGGCGTTTTCAAGGCCGGTCCATATCGGGTCGGTCGCCGCTTGCCAAGCGATCCGCCGACCGAACCGCTCCGACATGTGGACGCAGTGCGTCAGACCGTCTCGATTAAATCGCTGTCATGTTTCGACAGCTACCTTGCGGCGCAAGATACCTTGCGATAGCCTTCAGAAATCACAGGAGGCGTTCGGAATGCCCGAAACCATAGAGATACAGTTGAAGAAGGGAGTGTTGGGACTGTGCGTCCTGGCGCTCCTGGCCCGTGCCGACAGCTATGCCTACGAGATCGCCAGCCGGCTGTCGGACGCGATCGACATGGGCGAGGGCACCATCTACCCGCTGATGCGCCGCATGCAGACCGACGGCCTGGTCGAGACCTATCTGGTCGAATCCTCGTCGGGGCCGTCGCGCAAATACTATCGGCTCAGCCCGGCCGGCCGCGATGCGCTCGCCGCCCAGTCCGCCGAATGGACCCATTTCACCCGCGCCGTGGATGCGATCGTCGCCAACGATCCCGCTCCCTCCGCCCCGATCAACGCCACCACCGGAGAGCCCGCATGACGCGCGCCGAATTCCTCAGTCGACTGAAGCAGGGCCTCGTCGGACTGCCGATGTCGACCGCCGCCGAGATCGTCTCGGACTACGAGACCCATTTCGAGGACGGCGTGGCCGCCGGCCGCTCGGAGGCCGAAGTCGCCACGGCGCTCGGCGATCCCGACCGCCTGGCGCGCGAGCTCCGTGCAGAAGCGGGCGCGCAACGCTGGCATCAGGAAAAGAACCCGTCCGCCGCCGCCTCCGCCGTCTTCGCGGTGCTAGGCTTGGGCGCGATCGACATCCTGATCCTGCTGCCGATCCTGATGGGCGTCATCGGCACATTGTTCGGCATGTTCATCGCCGTCATCGCACTATTCTTTTCGGGCGGCGCGCTGATGGTCGCCGGTCCCTTCGCAGACATCCCCGGCGGCGCCTTTGCGGCGATCCTGGCCGGTCTCGGCCTGATGGCCGGCGCCACCGCAGCCGGCGCGCTCCTGGCCATCCTCACCATCTGGCTGGTCAACGGCATCGTCTGGTTCGCCCGCCTGCACTACCGCCTGCTCAAGCCCGCGCTTGATCCCCAATCCACCCAAGTCGTCGGAGGCCCCGCATGATCCGGACCCTGTTCATCATCGCCGTCGCCGGCATCGTCCTGGCCACGGCCTCCCTCGGGGGCGCCTTCGCGCTCGGCGGTCGCGACCTGGCCCGCCACGGCTGGGAGTGGACATTCCACGACCACGACGGCGACACCGTCACCTTCGAGCGCGACGACGGCACGCGTCAGCCCGAGGTCACCCGCACCCTGGCCTGGACCGGCGGTCAGACCCTGACCATCGATCTGTCCGCCAACGTCGAATACGTCCAGGGCGACACACCGGGCGTGGCGGTGATCGGCCCGGCCGATCTGGTCGAGCGGGTCCGTCTGGACGGCTCCCGCCTGAGCTGGGTCGAGGATACGGACGGCCCGGAACATGAGCGTGTCGTCTTCGGTCGCCGCCAAGGCGGTCGGGGCATCTGGCTCCATTCCGACCAGGTCCGCATCGTCGTAACCGCGCCGAACATCAACACGTTCGACCTGGAGGGGTCCTCGGGGCTCAGCCTGACCAACTACGACCAGGACACCTTGTCGATCGACATCTCCGGTTCGGGCGAGGTCTCGGCCATCGGCAAGGCCCGCACGCTGGAACTGGACATCTCGGGCTCGGGCGAGGCCGATCTGAAGGATCTGACCCTGACCGACGCCAATGTCGCCATCGCCGGTTCGGGTGACGCCGCCCTGATGCCGACGGGCGACGTCCAGGTCACCATCTCCGGCTCCGGCGATGTCGACCTGCTGACCCGCCCGGCAAACCTCCGCCAGGACGTCTCGGGGTCGGGGGACGTGGATGTCTCGCGGACCACCGTCCGGACCACCCGGGAACTGGCTCGCGTTCCTGGCGTGACGGTCAGCACCTCCCGCGAAGTCGCGGCCCCGTAAACGATCGCCGGCGGCCCCTCCCCGTTCGCTACTCAGCGGACGGGGAGACTTTCCGTGATTGCCTCCCTATCTTCACTCCATGACCGTCCACATTCCCCCGCCGCCCCTGCTCGAAACCTCGGGCGTCGACTCGTCAGAGGCCCTTTCCATCCTGCAAGGTGCGCTCCACGGGGCCGACGACGGCGAGCTGTTCCTCGAACGCTCAGAGCTCGAATCGCTGGTCTTCGACGACGGCCGGCTGAAGTCCGCCGCCTACGACGCCACCGAGGGCTTCGGCCTGCGCGTCGTCGCCGGTGAGACCGCCGGCTACGCCCACGCTAACGAGATCTCGACCGCCGCCCTGCGCCGCGCCGCCGATTCGGCCGCCCTGGCCAAGTCCGGTCACGCTGGAACCACCGCCGAGGGCCCACGCGCGACGAACCAGAAGCTCTACGACGCGGTCGATCCCCTCGCCTCGCCCGCCTTCTCCGACAAGATCGCCCTGTTGCAGGAGATCGACGCCTGGGCCCGCGCCCGCGATCCCCGGGTGGTTCAGGTCTCGGCCTCCATCGTCGGCGAGCGTCGCGCTATTGAGATCCTTCGCGCCGACGCCCTGACCGTGCGCGACGTCCGCCCTCTGGTCCGCCTGAACGTCTCCATCACGGTGGAGAAGGACGGCCGGCGCGAGACCATGTCCAATGGCGCCGGCGGTCGCGCCGGGTTCGAAAACTGGATCACCCCCGATCGCTGGCAGGCTCAGGTGGACGAGGCCCTGCGCGGCGCCCTGGTCAATCTGGAAGCCGTCGATTGCCCGGCCGGAGAGATGGACGTCGTCCTCGCCGCCGGCTGGCCCGGCGTCCTGCTGCACGAGGCCATCGGCCACGGCTTCGAGGGCGACTTCCACAGGAAGGGCTCGTCGGTCTTCAGTGGCATGATGGGCCAGCGCGTCGCCGCCCCCGGCGTCACCATCGTCGACGACGGTTCCATCGCGGGCCGCAGAGGTTCGCTCAGCGTCGATGACGAGGGCACGCCCACCTCGCGCACCGTCCTGATCGAGGACGGCATCATGGTCGGCCTGATGAACGACCGGCTGTCGGCGCGTCAGCTGGGCCAGCGCGCCACCGGCAACGGCCGGCGCCAATCCTTCGCCCACATGCCGATGCCGCGCATGACCAACACCTTCATGGAGGGCGGCTCGGCCAAACAGGCCGACATGATCGCGAGCACGAAGCGCGGCCTCTTCGCCGCCAACTTCGGCGGCGGTCAGGTGGACATCACCAACGGTAAGTTCGTGTTCCAGTGCACCGAGGCCTACCTCATCGAGGACGGCAGGATCACCGCTCCCGTGCGCGGCGCGACCCTGATCGGCGACGGCGCCACGGCCCTGACCAACGTCTCGATGATCGGCGACGATTTCGCATTCGATCCCGGCGTCGGCGTCTGCGGCAAGTCCGGCCAGGGCGTGCCGGTCGGCATTGGCCAACCCTCGCTCAAGATCGGCGGCCTGACGGTGGGAGGCACCGCGGTCTAGGTCGCTTTGTCCTGTCTTCATTCCGTAGCGAAGCGAAGACCCACGGCGACGCGCGAAAGCGCGAACCTGTCGCGGACACGGCTCGCTGAATCATCGCCTTCGCTCTGCTTCGGCGCCGCCAAGTTCCGGGTCTGCTGCGCAAGCGCCTTCGCCCGGAATGACGAAGGGACAAACGGCCCACGTCCGAGATTGACGCAGTCCTCTGCTAAGCGTCTCTCTCAGGTCTTTGACATCCTCAAACCGAACAGACCGAACGAACCGAACACTTTTCTCACTGTTCGCATTCCGAACGAACCGAACAAACCGGACGCTTTTCAGACGCGGCCTCAGTCGCGTTCTTTCCACTCCGGTCCGACCACCTCGAAGCCCCTGGCCTCCAGCTGATCCAGCACCCCGCCGGCTTCGGCCAGCAGACCCAGCGGCGCCACCGCCATGGTCACACCCGGCTCCGTCAGGGCCGTCTCGATGGAGGCCACCCAGGCCGTCTTCAGCTGCGGCCCCAACGTCGGGTCGCCCCAGGGCCAGCACTGCTCCAGCGCCTGCTGGATCGGCGAGCTCATCACCTCCGCGACCTGAAGTCGGGTCCAGGCGCGACCGCGCGCCAGCACCGCCTCCGGCCCCGCCTCGGCCGCCTGGATAGCCGCATGCATGCAGACCAGGCGTGTCGCCGGCGGCGCGGTGAGCAGATCCTCGATCAGTTGGTCGCCGCGCATCTCGGCCTCGACTCTGCGGACGGGCGTCTTGGCCTGCCGCGCCGCCTTGCGCACCACGTCGCCGGCGTCATCGGTCGTATCGCGCCCATACCCGGCGCCTTCACGCAGCAAGTCGCCTGCGGTCAGGAGGAAGCTGCGCCGGCTGTAGTCCTCGTCGATCCGCGCCTCGACGGCGTCCAGCCGGGCCTGCCACTCGGGTTCCAGATAGTCCGCCGAGGTGGTGTCTCCCGGCAGGCTGGTCAGGGTGCGCATCCGCCAGAGAAGGCGGAACACGTCGCTGAAGGAGCCCCGCACCCCGATGCCGGACATCACCCTCTGCGAGCGCGCGGTGGCGGCCTCAAGAGCGACAGGACTCCACGGCGTGGCCTCCGGCACCCCGTTGATCTCGCCGACCAGCAACACGGTGCCGCCGTCGTGTGTCACCTCCCAGATCGGCGCGCCGGACCGGCGCGCCGTGACGATAATGTCTTCGACCTGGTCGACGTCCTGGGTCCGGTCCTGGGCGACCCCATGCCCCGCCAGTCCCATGAAAGCCGCCGCCGCCAAGGCCGCGCATATCTTCAGATGCATGATATCCCCTCGCCGTCGTGGGCTGCCCAACTCAAGCCTCGCCAGCCTCTGTGGCGCAAGCGTGGCCGTTTCGCGGAACCGGTCTGCCTGGATCGAGTTTGGATGTAAGCTTCCCGACATAACCCGGCCCCATGTCATGACCCATCCCTTCGTTCAGTTCCTGAGCCGCCCCCGGGTCCGTATCGGACTGGGCGCTTCGGCCGTCGTGGCCACCGTCGCCTTCGTCTCGCTGGGCGCCTTCGCCGCGGGCGGCGAGGCCGGCGGCCTGCGTGGTCCGGGCCTGAACATCGCCGTCGTTCCGCCTGTCGAGCGTGATTTCGATCCCGGCTCCACGATGGAGGTCGGCGCCCTCAGCGACGGCTTCGATCGCGCCGCCCTGGAACGCCGCGCCGAAAGAGACGAATACGGCGACCTTCCCCTCGACGCCTACGCGGGCGACGTCTGGCCGGCCGATCAGATGGACGCCCGCCTCCAACCCGCGACGGTCTCCGACGACAGCGGCTCCGTGCTGGACGAACGCACCTCCACCCGCGACGCCCTCGACGACGGCTCACGGGCCTTCGGTTTCGACCGACCCCAGCCGAACTACGCCGCCGAGAGAGCCCAACGGCTCGCCCGGTTGGACGCCGCAGCCCCGGCGGCGCGATCAACGCAGACTGGACCTGTCGCTTATACTGATGTGGTTCAGTCTTCGTCCGAATAAGACACGAAGATGAAGCGGCTGTAATGCTGTCCGAGATTTAATCCACCTGTCTGTCTTGTAACTGGTCTGCAACGAACCCGCCCGGCACACCTCGCTTCACAAACGAGGGGAACCCCAAGGCGATGACCAAGTCCATTCTTCTGGCCACGACGGCCATTCTGTTCAGCGCCGGCGGCACGCAGGCCCAAACCGCGCCGACCCTTCCCAGCCCCAGTGCGGCCCAGACCCCGGTTCCGACCGGTCCGACGACCCAGGCTCCCCTGGCCGACGCCAGCCAGCAAGGGGTCCTGGTCTTCACCCCCGATTTCTTCGCCGACCAGCGCCCCAACACAGCTTTGGACATGGTCAACCGCGTCCCCGGCTTCTCGGTCCAGGACGGCGACGGCTCGCGCGGCTTCGAAGGAGCCGTCGGCAACATCCTGATCAACGGAGCCCGGCCGGCCTCCAAGAACGACGCCGGCTCATCGGTCCTCGGCCGCACCCTGGTGGCTCAGGTCGAGCGGATCGAGCTGATCCGCGGCGGCGCGCCCGGCATCGACATGCAGGGCTACTCGGTGGTGGTGAACGTCGTGACCAAGACCCAGTCCAGCCGCGAGCACATCCTGACCGGCACGGCCTTCCTGTTCGAAGGCGGTCGGGACGCCGCCAACGGCAGCTATCAGTTCACCGCCCGCGACGGCGACCGCGTCTGGGGCTTCACCCTGTCCGACGGCATCTCGATCAACGATTCGTCTGGCGTCGGGCGGGTCATCCGCCGCGACCGAAACGGGGCCATCCTGCGCGACGAGGGCTACTACAGCGACCAGCACGGCGGCGGGCAAGGCGTTCGCCTCAACTACGCCAACGCCTTCCTGGGCGGCAAGATCGACCTGACCGCTCGCGTCGGCCAGAACGACTTCAGCAACCTCAGCCGCCAGGACGCCCCGGGCATCTTGCGCGAGAATACCTTCGACGAGACCGGCACGAGCGGCGAAGTCGGCGCCGTCTACACCCGCCCCATGCGCGACGGCCTGGTCTCCGAGACCCGCTTCATCCGCGAGTGGGGTGATTTCGAGAACGCCTCCGTCTCCAACAACCGGGTCGGCGCGACAGTCAATCCGGAGCAGCGGTTCGAATCGACCGGCAGCTCGTCCGAGACCATCCTGCGGTCGCTGCTGCGCTGGGAACGCTCGTCTTCGATGACGATCGAGGGCGGGGGCGAGGTCGCCTACAACATGCTGGAGGTCGATCAGGCCTTCCTGCAGGGCGGCGTTCCCGTCCCCCTGCCCTCCGACCAGATCACGGTCGAGGAAACGCGCGGCGAGGCCTTCGGCAAAGCCACCTGGCGCGTCCGTCCCAACCTGACCGTCGAGGGCGGGCTGCGTCTGGAAGCCTCGACCATCACCCAGTCCGGCGATGCGGATCAGGAAAAGAGCTTCTTCTTCGCCAAGCCCCGCGTCCAGATCACCTGGACCCCCATGCCCCAGAACCAGCTGCGCTTCCGTTTTGAACGCGAACTGGGCCAGCTCGACTTCGGCGACTTCGCCGCCTCCTCCGAGCTCGAGGACGATACCGTCTTCGGCGGCAACGTCGACCTGGAGCCGGAACAGCGCTGGATTTCAGAGGTCACCTACGAGCGCCGCTTCCTCGGCGACGGCATCGTGTCGGTCGGCTATCGTCACGACGAGATCATCGACGTGATCGATCGTCTGCCCCTGCCCGGCGGCCTGTCGGCGACCGGCAACATCGGCGACGGGACCCTGGATCAACTGGCCGTGAACGTGATTCTGCCGCTGGATTGGACGGGCTTCTCGGGCGGCCAGTTCGCCTTCCGCAACACCTGGAACAAGACCAACGTCATCGATCCGACCACCGGAGAGGAGCGCCCCATTTCCGGCGTCCGTCCGTCCCAGCCTGGTTTCACCCTCTCGCAGGACATCACCAGCTGGAAGATCAACTGGTCGGCCACCTATTTGGCCAGTCTGCGCCAGTTTTCCTACGATCCTGACCAGACGTCCGGCTTCACCGGCAGCGACTATTTCGAGGGCTTTGTCGAGTACAAGCCGACCCCGACCCTGTCGATCATGGCCAAGGTCAACATCTGGGACGACTTCCAGGTCGAGCGCACCGTCTATGCCGACCGCTCGCCGTCCCGCCCGATCGCCTTCACCGAGCTGCGTCCGACCGATCCCCGCACCTTCTGGCAAATCCGGGTCAAGAAGACCTTCTGAGATCAAGCGCCACAGTCGCGCCGCCACAGTCGGCGACGTTCGGAAAGGGAGAGGGATTTCATGATGACCAAAGCGCTCTGGCTGGCCACGACGATGCTCGCGGCCGCTCCATTCACAGCCACGGCCCAGACCGGGCCAGCTTCGCAGCAGGCAGCGCAGGCGCCGGTGGCGACCGCGCCGTCCGCCATCGCTCCGGCCGTGGATGCGGCCCAGCAAGGCGTCCTGGTGTTCGAGCCGGCCTTCTTCGCCGGGTCCAGCCCCAACACAGCCCTCGACATGATCGCCCGTCTGCCCGGCTTCGGACTGGAGACCGGCAATTCCGACACGCGCGGCTTCGCGGGCGCAGCAGGGAACGTCCTGATCGACGGCGATCGGCCCTCGTCCAAGAGCGACGGGCTGGACGAAATTCTGCGCCGCATCGCCGCCGACGGCGTGCAACGCATCGAGCTGATCCGGGGCGGCGCGCCGGGCATCGACATGCAGGGGCGATCCGTCGTCGCCAACGTCGTGCTGAAGCGGACCGTCCAGATCGAGACCGTGCTGGAGGCCAACACCTACCTCTATCCCGACGGCTATCTTGGCCCGCTGCTCAAGGCCTCATGGTCGCGGCGCGAAGGCGACGATCAACTGGAGGCCTCGATCTCGGCCACCACCGATCGCACCGACGGCACGGGCGACGGCTATCGTCGCCGTTACAACGCAGCCGGCGTCCTGACTCAAGACGCTGACCTGATCCTCTACGACCGGTTCCGAAATGTCCGTGGCACCGCCGCCTGGCAGCATCAGGTCGGCGGCGGCAAGCTGCGCCTCAACGGCGTGCTGGGCTGGTTCAACAGCATCAACTCCATCGACACCCTGATCCGGGCCGGCGCCGGCCGGGACGAGCGGGTCGAGAACGACTACGACGGCATCAACTCCGAAGTCGGGCTGAACTGGTCGAGACCCCTCGGCGATCGCACTGAACTGGAGCTGATCGGCCTGCAGCGCTATTCGACCGAGGACAGCGAATCCCGCTCGTTCAGCGGACCGAACAGCGCGGTCTTCGGGGGCGAGGGAACGTCAGGCGAGACCATCGGAAGGGCGGTCCTGCGTTTTCGCCCGTCAGACCGCTGGGCCTTCGAAGGCGGCGGCGAGGCGGCCTACAACGTCCTCGACAGCGCCACGACCTATGTCGAGAACGGCGCGCCGGTCGTGCTTCCGTCGGCGGCCGTCAAGGTCGAGGAGCTTCGTGGCGAGATGTTCGGCCAGACGACCTGGCGACCAAGCTCGACCTTCACCGCCGAGGCGGCGCTGCGCGTCGAAGTTTCCGAGATTAGCCAGTCGGGCGACAGCGATCGGGCCGAGACTTTTGTCTACGCCAAGCCGCGCCTGCAGCTGACCTGGACCCCCGTTGCGGACAATCAGTTCCGGCTGCGGGTCGAGCGCGAGGTCGGCCAGCTCGACTTCGGCGATTTCGTCGCGTCGGCCGACGTCGATCTGAATCAGGTCGAGGGCGGCAACCCCGATCTGGAGCCGTCCAAGAACTGGGTCGTCGAGGCCGTCTACGAGCGCCGGTTCTGGGGTGAAGGCGCCCTGACTTTCACCTTCATCCACCGCGCGTGGGAGGACATCATCGACGTCATCCCGCTGACCGGAGGGTTTGAGGCCGTCGGCAATATCGGCAGCGGAACCTCTGATTCGCAGCAGGTCCAGTTGACCCTGCCGATGGACCGACTGGGCCTGTCCAACGCCCGCCTGTCCGCCCGAGCCAGTTTCGTCCAGTCCAGCGTCACCGACCCTCTGACCGGCGAGGACCGACGCTTCTCCGGCCAGATCGCCTTTGGGTGCGGCGTGAGCTTCAATCAGGATCTGCGCGGCGGCCGGTGGTCCTATGGCTTCGAACACGGCTGCAACGTCGACGACCCGGTCCAATACCGAATCCGGGAAATCCGCAACATCGAGCAGGAGCCCTTCGTCACCCTCTATGGCCAGTGGAAGCCGCAGCCGGACCTGACCATTCGCCTGGATGTCGGCAACGCCACCGACCGCGAGAACCGTCGCGAGCGGTTCGTCTATTCAGGCCCGCGCAACTCGGCCCCGCTGTCGTTCCGCGAGGAGCGCGGTACGCAGATGAGCCCCTGGCTGTTCGTCCAGGTCCGCAGGACGCTCTGACCGAAACCCAGACTCGAAACGAAACGAAAAAGGCGGCGCCCGCGAGGACGCCGCCTTTCTCTTTGATCCACGAGCCGATCAGCCCGTGGTGGTCGCGCCTGGCTTGGCGACGTTGCCGTCCTCACGCCCGGCGTCGGTGACCGAGGGTCCCGGATGATTGTCCGGGTCGTTCACGCCGTTGGACCATTTGGCGATGAAGAAGCTCGCCACGATGAAGCCGACGCCGATGCCGACGCCCCAAAGCCCCAGCTGATTGAACGAGTCCAGCGAGGTGTTCAGCGCCGCCGATGGATCCAGCACCTGACCACCCACCGTTTCGGTGCCCGCCGCGCCGGCGATCATGCCGCCGACGAAGTGAGCGATGGAGGAGGCCATGAACCAGACCGCCATCATGAAGCTGACGATCGCCGGCACCGAAAGCTTGGTGATCTCCGACAGACCGACAGGCGACAGGAACAGCTCTCCGGTCGAGTGCAGCAGATAGAGCAGAGCGAGCAGGATCAGCGGCGTGCGGAACGCATCGTCCACCATCCCGGAGTTGGCGCCCCAGACGATGACCAGGAAGCCGAGGCCGACCTGGATGATGCCCAGGCCGAACTTGACCACCGGATTGGGGTCCATCTTGCGATTGGCCAGCCAGACCCACATCGCCGCGAACACGGGCGCGAAGATCAGAATGAAGCCGGCGTTGAACGACTGGGTCTGGGAGGCCGACATCGAGGTGTCGATCCAGCTCCACCAGTTCGCGGTGCTGATGCCCGCAGCCGCCAGTTGATCGGGTGACCCCATTGGGAAGCCGAGGAAGCTGGTCGCCTGACTGGTCAGCGAGAGATCGACGTTACGATCCGCGAACAGGTTCAGCGAAGACCCGGCCTGCTCGAACAGGGTGAAGAAGATCACCGAGCCGAACACCAGCACCATGGCCAACATCATCCGCTCGCGCGCGACCTTGTCGCCCTTGAGCTTGAAGACGATGAACCAGGTGATGAAGGCGAGCGCCGCGATCGTCGAGATGATCAGGCCCGTGCCGACCAGGGCGTGGTTCGGGACGATGAACCACAGGGCCGCGACGCCGACGAGGGCCAGCAGATAGATGATGGTCTCACGGTTCAAGAAACCCATGACCGGCTGTTTGATTAGCGCCGGAACCGGCGGTTCGCCCTTGCCCTGAAGAAGCGGCTTGCCGAGCCAGAACACGATCAGGCCGGCCAGCATGCCGATGCCGGCGAGGCCGAAGCCCCAGCTCCAGC
>JAZKHL010000094.1:0-12937 GCA_040385365.1 Pseudomonadota bacterium
CACGACGTGATGAAGGAGCTGGGCCTGAAGGTCGGCTTCGACGTGGCGCTGGAGATGTCGGGTTCACCCATCGCTTTCAAACAGTGCGTGGACACATTGATCATGGGCGGCGGCATGGCTCTGCTGGGCATCCCGTCCAAGCCGATGGAGACCGACTGGGGCGCCATTATCCTGAAGGCCCTGACCATCAAGGGCGTCTATGGGCGCGAGATGTTCACCACCTGGCGCAAGATGCTGGGCCTGCTGAAAGCGGGGCTGGACCTTGAGCCCCTGATCACTCACCGTCTCGCTTTCGACCAGTTCCGCGAGGGATTCGACGCCATGAAGTCGGGTCAGTCGGGCAAGGTCATTCTCGACTGGGATAAGGCGGCCTGACGCCTAGGGGATAAATGAGCGCGATCGTCGACTTCCTGAAAGGCGCGGGAACCGACGGGGCGGGCCGGACGGTGTTCGACGTCGTCGCGCTGGACGATCGCTCGATCGAGCGGATCCACGACTTCATCCAGTGGCTGTTCCCTCTCGACGCGCCATCGGGCGCCAACCGCACCGCGCCGGTGCTGACGGCTGAGGACGTGGCCGAGGTCCATGGCTCCGGGATGGCCCAGATTGCCTTGGCGGCGGCGACGGACCGGATGGCGGTCTTCTACCAGCGCAACACTCACTGGCTGGTCGTGCACGACCACAATCACCTGCGGATCACGCGGATCATCAAGTCGTTGAGACTGCTGCGCGGCGACGAAGAGGCCGAGGACTTCCGCAACCTGATCGTGAAGCTGGACGAGGCGGCGGGGCGGCCGGTCAGCGTCGGCAGTCGGCGCTATTGGGCCGAGGCTTAGGTCTTCAGCAGCTTGATGAGGGCCGGCTCGAAGCTCTTGGCGTCCGGCCCCGGCAGGGCTTCGGCGATCTGGCCTTTCTCGAACAATTCAAACACCTCGGGGTGGATGTAGGAACTGCGGCAGACGGTCGGGGTGTTCCCCAGCAGTCCGCTGACGGCCTTGCAGCACAGGGTGATCTTCTTCTTCGCGTCGGTGGGCGAGGTGGGGGGCTCCATGTCGCGCAGCGCCCGCGCGGCCGAAACGGTGCCGGCCCAGGTCCGGAAGTCCTTGGCCGAGAACTCCTCGCCCATCGACTCACGGATATAGGCATTCACGTCGTCGGAGGTGATGGCGACCAGATCGCCTTCGGCATCCCGGTATTTGAACAACTGCTGGCCCGGCAGCTCGCGCAGGGACCGCACGACAGTGGCCAGGCGGCGGTCCTTGACGCTGACCTTGTGATCGACCCCGCTCTTGCCCCGGAAGGCGAAGCTTAGGCCCGCGCCGTCGACCTCGAGATGGCGCTTGTGAAGGGTCGTCAGGCCATAGCTGCGGTTCTGCTTTGCATACTGGGCATTGCCGACCCGGATCAGGGTGATCTCCAGCAGGCGGACGGCCGTGGCCAGAACTTTTTCCCGCGTGACCCCGGCCTTGCCCAGATCCGTCTCGACCTGGGTCCGCAGCTTCGGAAGAGCCTTCGCGAAGGCCGACATCTTGTCGAACTTGTTGCCCGACCGGTGGGTGCTCCAGTCGTTGTGGTAGCGGTACTGCTTGCGCCCCTTCACGTCGCGCCCGGTCGCCTGGATATGGCCGGTGGCGCGCGGGCAGATCCAGACGTCGGTCCAGGCCGGAGGGATGGCCAGCATGCGGATGCGGTCCAGCACCGCATTGTCCTTGATCGCCTTGCCTGCGGCGTCGCGGTAGCTGAAACCCTTGCCTGCGCGGACGCGGGTCAAACCGGGATGAGCGTCGCTGCAGTAGGTCAGACCTTTGGGGACTTCGGTCTCGGCGACGAAGCCTGTGGCGCCGTCGGCCATCAGTCGGCCTTGTCGAGCTTGGCGTGCAGGCCGTCGATCCAGGCTTTCCCGGCCTCACCGCCCCACAGTAGCCAGGCGATGTAGCCGGCCGAGGGTTTGTCCTTGTCGGCCCAGTTCGCACCCTGTTTGTCGACCGTGTGGCGGGCGAAATAGGAATACATCGACTTTATGTCGCGCTCGCTGACCGCCTCGCGGTTCTTGAGCTGGTTGGCGCGCCTGCGACCGACGTCGGTGCCGCCTCGGCCGTGCTCCTCGCGCAGCTTCAAGCCCTTCTCCGCCTGAGCGGCGACGGCGGCGGGCGGTGTGCGCTGTTTTTCCGTAAGGGACGAGGCGGCCATGGGTGATCCGTGTTCTGGAGTCGGCGAACGCGGCGGGAAGCGACGCGGTTCCTCTTGACCCGGACTGTCGGGAAGGTGACGCAGGGCCATGAACTATCGTCACAGCTTTCACGCCGGGAACTTCGCCGACCTGGTGAAACACGCGCTGGTGCTCTGGCTGCTGCGCGCGCGCCGGTCCGGCGGGCCAGTGACCGTGCTGGACACCCACGCGGGCGAGGGGCTCTACGACCTGACGGGAGACGCGACGCGGTCGCGGGAGGCCGAGGCGGGGGTGGAGCGGCTGATGGCTGCGGCCGACCGTCCGCCCCTGATCGAGGCGCTGGCGGAGGAGGTCGCGGCGTTGAACCCTGCCGGCGGGGTCCGCTTCTATCCGGGGTCGCCGGTGCTCATCGCGAGGGCGCTGAGGCCCGACGACGCCTACGTTGGGTTCGAACTCCGCGAGGAGGTGGCCGGGCTGTTACGCGAAAGTTTGTCGGGATTTGCGACGGCGCGCGGCGAGATCGGGGACGGCTACGATCTGGTCCGGGCCGAGGCGAAGCAGGCGAGGGGGTCGCTGGTGTTGATCGACCCGCCGTTCGAACGGCCCGACGACTATCTGCGGGCGGCCGAGACCGCCGGAGCGATCGTCGCGGCTGACCCGGAGGCGGTGGTCGCCATCTGGACGCCGCTGAAGGACATGGAGACCTTCGACGGCTTCCTGCGAAGGCTGGCTGCCGCGACCCGGGCGGCGACTCTGGTCGCGGAAGCGCGATTGAGGCCCCTGACCAATCCGATGAAGATGAACGGCTGCGCGATGGTGGTGGTCAATCCGCCGGCGGGGGCCGACGCGGCGGCGGGCGAGATCTGCGGCTGGGTGGCGCATGCCCTGGGCGAGGCCGGCTCCAAGGCGGAAGTCTGGCGAGCCTGAAATCCGAACAGTGAAAATGTCTTCGGTTCGTTCGGTCTGTTCGGATTCCGCACTGTGAAAACTGCGTGCGGAATGTTCGGTTCGTTCGGTTCGTTCGGTTCGGGCGCTGACGATGCGAAAGACCGGGAGGCCGCGTAACATGGTCCTGCGCCAAACGCGGTCATATCCCCTGATGCTCTCGCGAACGAAACTGGATTGCTCCAGCCGCCCGCATCGTCCCCTATGATCCGCATGAAGCCCATCGCGATCCTGGAGACCGGCAAGCCGCCCGAGGCGCTGAAGGATGCGTTCGACGACTATCCGGCGCGGTTCCGGGCCCTGCTCGGCGAAGGCGTCGCGACGGTCCGGTTCGACGTGCAGGCGGGCAAGCTGCCCGACGACCCGGAAGCGTTCCAGGGTGCGATCGTCACCGGCTCGGCGGCGGGGGTCTATGACGACCTACCGTGGATCCCGCCCCTGATGGACTGGCTGAGGGCGGCGCGGGGTCGGACGCGGCTGGTCGGCATCTGTTTCGGGCATCAGGCGATGGCCCATGCCTTCGGGGGCCGGGTCGCGAAGTCGGATAAAGGCTGGGGCGTCGGGCTTCACCGCTATGGCATCGTTGCGCAGGAACCGTGGATGTTCCCCAAGGCCGCCTCCATCGCCATCCCCGTGTCGCATCAGGATCAGGTGCTGAGCCCGCCGTCAGACGCCCGCGTCATCGCCGCCAGCGCGTTCACGCCGTTCGCGGGCCTGGCATGGGATGATGCGATGTCGTTCCAGTGTCACCCGGAGTTCCAGCCTGACTACGCCGCCGCTCTGGTCGAAAGTCGCCGGGGAACGCGGATCGCAAACGCGCTGGCCGACGAGGCCGTGGCCAGTCTGGCTCAGGCCAACGACCGGGCCGTGCTGACGGCGTGGATCCGCGCCTTCCTGTTGCTGACTCCGCCCCCGGTCGAGGATCAGGGCAGCGGGATCTAGGGCCAAGTGAGCCCACGCTAAAGGTTGCTCAATCTCTGTCGTGCCAGATGTCGTTTCGGATCTGGAGTTTCGATGGTTTTGTCTCGCGTCGTCCTGGCGATCGCCGGCCTGCTTTGCGTCGGGCTGATGAGCGGACCTGCGCGCGCCGTCGTCCAGGATGCGCCAAGCGTGGCGGCCGAGGCGCAGTCGCTGGCGGGGTTTGTCGCCAAGCGGGCTGGCGACACGAGCTTCGCCGAGCTGGAAGCCTTTGGCGAACGCGCCGCCAGCCGCAACGATCGCGAAGGGCTGAACCGTCTCTATCACGTGACCTGGACCATTCTGAATCAGGGCGAGTTCGAGCGGGCGCGGGCCTGGAACATGCGTCTGGCACGCTCCGCACGCGCCCAGGGCGATGCCCGCTATGCCGAGGTCGCCGCGTTGAACGGTCTGGCGATCCGCTACGACCAGGGCGACCTGGCGGCGGCGACTGAGATGTCGGCCTATGTCCGCAACGGGCATGACTGGTTCGTGCGGGCGCACGCGGCGCGGCTGGCGGCGCTGAACCTGATCGACGAAGGCGCGATCGGTGAGGGTCTGCAACTTCTGACCCAGGCGCAGGCCGACATCCCCGATCGCGATCCCTACGCGGACACCGCGCGGGCCGGCATCTGGGAAGTCGTCGGCATGGGCCTGAAGGAGATCGACGACGTCAGCGGCGCGACCGACGCCTTTCGCAAATTCGAGATCGACTACTCCAATCCCGCCTATCCACGCCCGGATTTCGACAGCCTCTACAACCTGACCAAGATGGCGATGCGGGTGGGCGACCTGGATCAGGCCCGCGCGTTCGCCATGGCGCATCATGCGGTCGCAGCACGATCCGACCTGCCGACACTGACCCTGTACGACGCCGCCCTGTGCGCCATGGTCGCCGATGCGGGACGTCAGCCTTCGCGCGTCCTCAGTTGCGTCGCGCCTTATGGCGAAACGTTAGGCGTCGCGGCCTTTCTGGCGTTGGACATCCTGCCGGTGCGGGCGATGGCCCGGGCGCAAACCGGCGATGTGACAGGCGCGCAGCGCGACTTGACGCGCCTCCGGACGCTGGAAAATCACGCCGGTGATGGATCGCGACTGCGCGAGGTCGAGGCCGAAATCCTGTTTGCCCAGGGCCGTTCCGCCCAAGCCTATACGCTGCTGCGAGCCTACGAGGCGGACAAGGACGCCGCTGCGGCGCGCGCCTTCTCGGCCGGGGTCCACCAGGTGACGGGCGACATGCAGCAGCAGTTGGCCGATCGCCGCGATCAGCTGGACACGGCGCGGTCGAAAACCCGGCTGCAATGGACGCTGATGATCATCGGCGTGATCTTCCTGATCTGCGTCGTCGTCGGCCTGATCTTCCAGCTGCGGCAGGGGCGCAAACTCAAGGCGGCGCAAGAACGGGCCGAGGCCGCCAACCGCGCCAAGTCCGAGTTCCTGGCCAATATGAGCCACGAGATCCGCACGCCCCTGAACGGGGTGGTGTCGATGGCCGACGCCCTGTCGCGGCGCGATCTGGACGCCAACGCGCATCAGATGGTGGACCTGATCCGGTCGTCGGGGGCGACGCTGGAGCGGCTGCTGACCGACATTCTGGACAGCGCCAAGATCGAGGCCGGTCAGGTCGCGCTGGAGCCGACGGTGTTCGACCTGAAGCACACGGTCAACGACATCGCCCTGCTGTGGCGGGCCAAGGCCGAGGACAAGGGCGTGGCCCTGGTGTTCGAGCTGGATCCGGCCGCGCCGAAATGGGTCGAGGGCGACGCGGTGCGCCTGCGCCAGATTTTGACGAACCTGGTGTCCAACGCGCTGAAGTTCACCGACCAGGGCACGGTGACCATGTCGGTGGCCGCAGCCGGCGGCGACCGGATCGCATTCGCCGTGAAGGACACCGGCATCGGCTTCGACGCCGAGCAGAAGGCGCGCATCTTCCAGCGGTTCGCGCAGGCGGATGGCTCGATCACCCGGCGGTTCGGCGGCACGGGTCTGGGCCTGGCCATCTCGACGGCGCTGGTGGACCTGATGGGCGGCGAACTGGATTGCGACAGCGCGCCGGGCGAGGGATCGATCTTCACCTTCACGATCGACCTGCCGAAGACCGAGCCGGTCGCGCCGGTCGTGGCGGCGGCGGACCTGACCGATATCGCCGCGATGCCTCTGCGCATCCTGCTGGCCGACGACCATCCGGCGAACCGCAAGGTGATCGAGATCATGCTGGCGGCCACGGCGATGGAGCTGACCGCTGTCGAGGACGGGCGTCAGGCGCTGGACCTGTTCATGGTCGAGGAGTTCGATCTCGTCCTGATGGACATGCAGATGCCGGTGATGGACGGGCTGACGGCCACCGCCGCGATCCGCGCCTTTGAAGCGAGCGCGGGAAGGGACCGCACCGCCGTCCTGATGCTGACCGCCAACGCCATGGCCGAACATGTGGCCCAGAGCCTGGCGGCGGGGGCCGACGGCCACCTGACCAAGCCGATCACCCTGACCGGGCTGTTCGCGGCGATGGCGGCGGCGCTTTCAGACGATGGCGAGGCCGTAGACGGCGTCCTGGCCGCCTAGGGCCATTTCACCACGGGCGGCATCGAACTCAGGATCGACTCGACGTTCCCGCCGGTCTTCAGGCCGAACATCGTGCCGCGGTCGTAGAGCAGATTGAACTCCACATACCGACCGCGGCGGACCAACTGTTCCTCGCGTTCGTCGGCGGTCCAGGCCTCGGTCATGCGGCGGGCGACGATGGCGGCGTAGGTGTCGATGAAGACCGTGCCGACGTCGCGGGTGAAGGCGAAATCCCTCTCGTAGTCGCCAGAGTCATGGTGGTCGTAGAAGATGCCGCCGATGCCGCGCATCTCGTTCCGGTGCGGCAGCATGAAGTACTCGTCGCACCACGCCTTGTATTTCGCATACCAGGCCGGGTCGTGGGCGTCGCAGGGGCCGCGCATCCCCGCATGGAAGGCGACCGTGTCGGGCGCTTCCTGCGTGCGCTCGACGTCCAGCACCGGCGTCAGGTCGGCCCCGCCGCCGAACCAGCTCTTGGTCGTGGCGATGAAGCGGGTGTTCATGTGGACGGCGGGCACGCGCGGGCTGACCGGGTGGCAGATCAGGCTGATGCCGGTTGCGTAGAAGCGCGGATCGACGTCGGCGCCGGGAACGGACTTGGCGTAGTCGGCGGGGAAGGTCCCATGCACGGTCGAGACGTGCACGCCGACCTTTTCGAACAGCCGGCCATGCATCATGCCCATGACCCCGCCGCCGCCTTCGTGCCGGCTCCAGGGCGTGCGGACGAAGCGACCGGGCTCGCCGGGGAACAGGTGGGCGGGGGCGGCGTCTTCCAGCGCCTCCAGCCGCGCGTGGATGCGGTTCCTGAGTTCTTCGAACCAGGCGCGGGTCTCGATCTTCTTTAGGTTCAGGGGATCGGCGTCGGGAAGCGGGACTTGGCTCATGGGCGATTTGAACCATGGTTCGCGGGGCGCGTCACGCAACCTCGGCTATGTCGAGGTCGTTAGACCCGAGCGGGGGCATTGGAGGCGGATTATGCGTACATTACCCCTGTGCCTGACCCTGGCGCTTTGCCTGGTTCCGGCCGCGACACCGAGCCTGGCCCAGGAGGCCGCGGACGGGAACGCGATCATTCGCACCACGGACGGCGCTATGACCTGCCCACAGATTGCGGACGAGGCCGCGTCGCTAAGTGAGCGTATGGGCGGAGCGCCTCGAGGCGGCCTGCTGAGTTCGATCGGCGGGGTCGCCAAGGCCGGCGCGGCCATGCTGATCCCCGGGGCCGGGCTGGCCATCGCGGGCGCGGACGCCGTGACGTCAGGGGGCCGCGAAGAGGCCGCGGCCGCGCGCGCCGCGGACGAGAACCGCTGGTACTATCTCAACGGCCTGTCGGCGGGTCGTAACTGCCAGGGCGGTCAGACCACGGAGGCGAGCATCGCGATCCAGCCGGCGACTTTGCCGTAGACGGCCGCTAGTGGACCGCGTCGGCGGGCTTGCGACGCAGCCTGCCGACCTGGTGCACGATCACCGCCAGCACCGCCCCGACCAGGATGCCCACGATGGCCGAGCCGATGGCGGTCGTGAGCCAGGACAGGATCGCGCCGGCGAACGGCACGAGCGACGACACCGCGACCGCGACATGGTGCAGGGTTTCCTCCGGCCAGGCCCAGCCGAGGCCATGGGCGCCGTGAACCAGAATGCCGCCCCCGACCCACAGCATGGCGGCGGTGCCGACCGAGGCGATGACGTTCAGCACGACCGGCATCCCCTTGACGAGCCCCCGTCCGAACGCGCGCACGCCGGCCGATTTTCGCTCGGCGAGGTGCAGGCCGATGTCGTCCATCTTCACGATCAGGCCGACCACGCCATAGACGCCGGCCGTGATGGCCAAGCCGACGACCGCCAGCACGATTCCCTGCGTCAGGATCGGACTGTCCGAAACGTCGGCGAGGGCGATGGCCATGATCTCGGCCGACAGGATCAGGTCGGTGCGGATGGCGCCCGCGACCTTGGACGCCTCCAGCGCGGCCGGGTCGTCGATGACCTCGGCCTCTTCCGCTTGATGGCCGCCGCCGAAGGCCTCCATCAGTTTCTCCGCGCCTTCGAAACACAGATAGGCCCCGCCCATCATCAGCAGCGGCGTGATGGCCCAGGGCGCGAAGGCGCTGAGGATCAGGGCGGCGGGCAGCAGGATCAGGATCTTGTTGCGGGCGGAGCCGACCGCGATTTTCCAGATGATCGGCAGTTCGCGCGCCGGCGACAGACCGGTGACATAGCGGGGCGTGACGGCGGTGTCGTCCACGACCACGCCTGCCGCCTTGGCCCCGGCCTTGCCGGCGGCGGCGCCCACATCGTCGATCGAGGCGGCTGCGAGCTTGGCGATGCCGGCGACGTCGTCGAGCAGGGCGGCTAGTCCGGAGGGCATGTGGCGGGCAACGTGTCTGATGGGGGAGAGGAGCCTTCATGTGGCATGACGGAGGGCGCTCGCCAATGCGTGGCGGGTTTACGAACCGACCTTCGTCGGCCACGCTCGGCTCCTGCATCTTTGAGAGTTCGCCATGATCCGCTCCTGCCTGCTCGCCGTGTCTCTGATCGCCCTGGCCCTGCCTGCTGCGGCGCAGGATGGCGAGGCGCGGGCGCGGCGGATCCTGGAGGGGACGCCGCTGATCGACGGGCACAACGACCTGCCCTGGGCGCTGCGTCAGGGGTTCGGCAACGATCCGCATGCGGTGGACCTGACGACGAATCTGGACGCAACGACGACCCTGCACACCGACATCCCGCGTCTGCGGGCCGGTGGCGTGGGAGGCCAGTTCTGGTCGGTGTATGTGCCGGCGACCCTGGCCCCCACCGAGGCCGCCAAGGAGACCTTCGAACAGATCGACACCGTCCGCCGCATCGTCGCCGCCCATCCCGAAACGTTCGAGCTGGCCAATACGGCCGACGACATCGTGCGCATTCACAGGGCCGGCAAGATCGCCTCGCTGATGGGGATCGAGGGCGGCTATTCGATCGATGATTCGCTGGGGCTGTTGCGGGAGTTCTACGAGGCGGGAGTGCGCTACATGACCCTGACTCACTCCAAGACGACGACCTGGGCCGACAGCGCGACCGATGCGCCCAAGTTCGGCGGGCTGTCGCCGTTTGGCGAGACGGTGGTTCAGGAGATGAACCGTCTGGGAATGCTGGTGGACCTCAGCCACGTCTCCGAAGAGACGATGCTGGACGCCATGCGGGTGTCCGAGGCGCCGGTAATCTTCTCCCACTCCTCGGCGCGGGCGGTGACGGATCATCCTCGTAACGTTCCCGACAGCGTCCTGTCGCAAATGGCCGACGACGGCGGTGTGGTGATGGTCACCTTCGTACCCGGCTTCATTAATGAGGGCTTCCGGGCCTGGAGCGCGAACCGGATGGCGGAGCAGGCGCGACTGGCGGCTCTGGAGCCGGGCGATCCGGCGGCCGTGACGGCGGGAATGGGGGTCTGGGACGCCGCGAATCGTCCGCCCGCCACCGGCATCGCCGACGTCGTCGCTCACATCCAGCACGTGCGCGAGGTCGCCGGCGTCGATCACGTCGGTCTGGGCGGAGATTTCGACGGTGTGCCGGCCTTGCCCACCGGGATCGAGGGCGTCGACGCCTATCCGCGCATCCTCGCGGCCCTGATGGAGGCCGGCTGGACCGAGGCCGACATCCGCAAGCTGGCGGGCGAGAACGTGCTCCGTGTCATGCGGGCGACCGAGGCCGTGGCGGCCTCGAAAGCCGGCGAGCGCCCGAGCCTTGCTGTGATCACCGCCGCGGGCACGCCGGACTAGAAGCCCTTCCCCCGCAAGCGTGGGAAGAGCTGACCTAACCCTCCGGCTGGGCCGCGATGCGCTGGAAGATGGCCAGGACATCGGCGCGGGTGGCCTTTTCCGGCGCGCCCTCGGCGACCTGCGCGGATGTCCACATCCAGGATCGCGCCGGGTCGTGGCGCATGGCCCAGTCCGGAAAGATGCGGTGCGCGGTCGGCCCGGCCAGCAGACGGCGGACGCCGGTGTGGCGATCATCCTTGGCGATCCGCTCGAACGTCGCGGTCACCAGATCGGCGGGGCCTTCCAGCAGTTGCAGATACAGGTCGGCCCGGCAGACTAGCGACCCGGTGATTCCGTCACGGACGTTGCAGCGGCGCGCATCGGCCAGGATGCCGTTCAGCATGGCTTCGTCGTAGCCGAACGGCTGGGACGCATAGACGACCTGGAACAGCGACATGGACCTCTCCGACGCGGGCGAGAGCGACCATGACTCTCGCCGGGCGGCAATGACAGCGCCGAGACGTCGCGGAACAAAGATCGTCCGCGCCTTCTTCACCCGCCGTGGGTTAGGATCAGGCCATGAGCACAAGCATGTGGATCGCCGTCGCCGTCTTCGTCGGCCTGAATTTCGCCGCCGCGTCGAGCGGGAGCCTGTTCAAGCCAGGCGCCTGGTATCGCGGTTTGACCAAGCCGTCGTGGACCCCGCCGAACTGGGCGTTCCCTGTGGTCTGGGGGTTCCTGTTCGCCATCAACGCCTGGGCCGGATGGCTGGTGTGGGAGGTGGCGGGCGAGACGGAGCCGCGCACCTTTTTGATCTACATCGGGTCGCTGGTGCTGAACGCCGGCTGGTCGTGGCTGTTCTTCGGCCGGCGGCGGATGGACCTGGCGCTGATCGACGTCTGTCTGCTGTGGGTGTCGCTGGCGGCCCTGGTCGTTCTGTTCTGGGGGCTGCGGCCGATCGCGGCGATCATGCTGGCGCCCTATCTGACCTGGGTCACGATCGCGGCCTTCCTGAACTGGCGGATGATCCAGCTGAATCCGGGTCAGGCCGTTTGAGGCATCGATGCTTTCGTCATTCCGGGCGAAGCGAAGCGGTCTGCCTCAACCCCTCGAACAGCCCGATGCCTGCGCTGACCGACAGGTTCAAAGACCTCGCCTCCGGCCGAATTGGGATGAACACCCTGGCGTCGGCCACCGCATGGACGCTGTCCGGGACGCCCGAGGTCTCGCTGCCGAACAATAGAGTGTCGTCGGGCTGGAAGACGAAGTCGGTCAGAGCGGTCGCACCCCTGGTCGTGAACAGCACCAGCCGCCCCGGGCGTCGCTCCGCCTTGAACGCGTCCCAGTTCGCATGGCGCGTCATGTGCGACAGGGGGCCGTAGTCGAGGGCCGCACGCTTCATCGCGCGGTCGCCGAAATCGAAGCCCACGGGCTCGATCACATGCAGTTCAACACCGAAACAGGCCGACAGCCGGATACAGGCGCCGACGTTCTGGGGAATGGCTGGTTGAAAAAGAGCGAGACGCATTCTAAGGGCCTGAATACGCGCGGGCAGGGGTCTTGTCGCGGCCTTGTTTGCGACCGCTTCTCAAGTGGAGCCAGCAACTTGCGGCGATGAGCCGCAAAGCGGGGCCGGGCCAACTCTCGTCTGTTGCGCTAGAGAAATCCGCTCGCGCGCGGGCCGCCAGACGGCGGTCTTCGATCCGAGATATTCAGAGGTGAGACGTGGCCGAATCGGTCGTGACGACAGACCCGCACGGTGAACCGCCCGAAGGCGAAGCCACCCGCCGGGACTTCATTCATATCGCGGCGGGCGCCGCTGCGGCCGGCGCGGGCGTGATGGCGGTCTGGCCGCTGATCAACTCCATGAACCCGGCCGCCGACACCCTGGCGCTGTCGACCGTCGAGTTCGACACCTCCAAGGTCGCCGAGGGGATGCAGATCGTCATCACCTGGCAGGGCAAGCCGGTGTTCCTGCGCTTCCGCACCCCGGCCGAACTGCAAAAGGTCATCGCCGACAACGACGCCCCCGACCTGAAGGAGCGTCAGACCGATCAGGAGCGCACCAAGCCCGGCCACGAGCCGATGCTGGTCGTTCTGGGCAATTGCACCCACCTGGGCTGCATCCCGACCTTCGGCGCCGGTGATTACGGCGGCTGGTTCTGCCCCTGCCACGGCTCGCATTACGACGCCTCGGGCCGCATCCGCAAAGGACCGGCGCCCAAGAACCTGGTGGTGCCCGAGTATGAATTCACCGCCGGCTCCACCATCCGGATCGGCTGAGAGCGAACACGATGAGCGGACACGAATCCACCTACGTTCCCAAGACCGGCGTCGAGAAGTGGCTCGACACCCGGCTGCCGATCGTGCGCTTCGGCGCCGACTACCTGTCGCTGCCGACGCCGAAGAACCTGAACTACTGGTACACCTTCGGCGCCATCCTGACGCTGTGCCTGGTCACCCAGATCGCCACCGGCATCTTCCTGGCCATGCACTATCAGCCGAACACGGCGATGGCCTTCGCCTCGGTCGAGCGCATCATGCGCGACGTCAACGGCGGCTGGCTGATCCG
>JAZKHL010000095.1:0-23067 GCA_040385365.1 Pseudomonadota bacterium
GCCTCGGCTTCGTCGGCGGACGTGATGGCGACGCCCTCGGCGACCGGCGCGCCAAAGCCCTTCAGGACCTGTTTGCCCTGATATTCATGGATGTTCATGGGGAGACCGCCGCGACCGCTGGGAGAAGTTGGTCGCGCTTATAGGCGTGGCCCCTTCGCAGGTGCAACCGGGGTTCGGCTAATCCACCCAGTCGCGGCGCAGGCTGCGGGCCGAGATGAACAGGAGGATCGCCGCCAGCGCATAGAACCACTGACCGACATACAGCGAATACCGCAGCGCCTCTTCGGCGAAGCGAGGCGTCAAATATTCCGACACAGCGCCCAGCAGATAGATGCCCAGCCCGATCCCGACGAGGTTGTTGATCAGGAGGAAGCTGGCCGAGGCGGTCGAGCGCATGTGCGACGGCACCAGATGCTGGACTGCCGTCACCACCGGCCCCAGCCACGCCAGCGACAGGGCCTGCGGGATCAGGAACAGGAAGAAGGCCAGAGTCTTGTCCTCGGTGTTCATCGCTACGAAGAACAGCGGCACGGCGATCAGGAAACCGATCGCGGGCACCAGCGGATATGCCGCGCGCTTGACGCCTCGACCCAGCTTGTCGGCCAGCCAGCCGCCCAGCCAGATGCCCGCCGTGCCGCCGAAGAAGGCGATGCCGGCCATGTACCAGGCGCGTTCGGCCCCCTCCATGCCCAGCGACCGCTGGAAGAAGGTCGGCAGCCAGAAGGCTGCGCCGTACCCATAGACCGACGAACAGGCGGCGCCGAAGGCCAGGAACCAGAAGCTCGGCTTCTTCAGCAGGATGGCCCAGACCTCGCCGAAGGAGGCAGGCTTCTGAGCGGGGGCGGGCGTCGCGATCACGCCTTCGGGAGGGGCCTCGCGGTCATAGCGGCCACGAACAGGATCCTTGACCGTCAGCTTGAGCAGGGGCGCAAGGAGGACGCCGGCCAGGCCGATGACAATGAAGGCCGCCCGCCAGTCGATGGCGGCGGCGAGCAGCCCGCCGAACAGATAGCCCAGACCCGTGCCGATCGAGACGCCGAAGGAGTAGACCGCCAGGGCCCGCGCCCGCTGCGCCTTGGGAAAATAGTCGGCGACCAGCGAATAGGAGGGCGCGACGCCCCCCGCCTCGCCGACGCCCACGCCCATCCGGGCGCCGAACAGGAAGGTGAAGCCCGTCGCCATGCCGCACAGGGCGGTGAAGCCGGACCAGACGGCCAGCGACGTGGCGATGATCGAGGTGCGGCTGACCCGATCGGCCAACCATGCGATCGGCAGGGCCAGGGTTGAATAGACGACGGCGAAGGCCGGGCCGCCGAGCAGCCCCAGATGGCTGTCGGTGAACTTCATCTCGGCCTGGATGTAGGGGGCCAGGATCGCCAGCACCTGCCGGTCGATGAAGTTGAAGGTGTAGACCACGGTCAGCAGCCCGAGCACGTAATAGCGATAGGCCGGACGCTCGAGCGGCGTCGGCGCCGCGCCTGCTGGACTGGTCATCTGGGTTTCCTCTGGACTCTCGTTCCTTGCGAAGACCGTAGCCCCGGCATCGCAGGCCGCAAAAGAAAAAGGGCGGCGGCTCGTTCGAACCGCCGCCCTTTCAGGTCGATGTGCCGATCAGTAGCGCGCGGTCAGCTTCAGCATCACGGTCCGAGGGGCGCCGTAGTAGGCCGTCCGGATGCCGCCGACAGAGGAGAACTCCTGAACGTCGGTCTTGTAGACCTCGTCGGTCAGGTTCTGGCCATAGACGCCGACCGAGTAGCGATCGGAAGCGTCGTTCCAGACCACCCGGGCGTCGTACAGCCAGTATTCGTCCTGGAAGACGCCCGGCAGTTCGACGTTCGAGTTCGACGCCGTGTTATCGACCGCCAGGGCCATCCGGCCCCGGAAGCGCGCCGCACCGCCGAAGGTCACGTTGGACCCGCCATCCAGATCGAAGACGTACTGAGCCCCATATCGTGCGGTCCAGTCGGGCGAGAAGGCGGGCTCTTGGAAGGCGCGGCTGCCGTTGAATGCGGTGAACCGGCTGTCGCGGAACTCTTCGTAGTTGGCGTCCAGCAGACCCAGCTGGGCGTCGAGCGTCAGAGCGGCGGTCGGACGAGCGACGATCTCGAGCTCGGCCCCCGTGATCTTCAGTTCGCCGGCGTTGATGACGGACAGGACGGCGACCGGCAGGTTGGTGATCGGGTCTGTGTCCAGTCCCGAAACCCGGGCCTGGAAGTCCTGATAGTTGGTCTGGAAGATCGCGCCGTTGATCCGCAGGCGACGGTCCATCAGCGTCGACTTGACGCCCAGTTCGAAGGTGTCGGCGGTTTCGGGCGAATATTCGGTCGCTTCGGACGCCGAGTTGGCACGGCCATTGTAGCCGCCCGACTTGAAGCCCTGGGCGAACCGGCCATAGGCCATGACGTCCGGCGTGATCTGGTAGTCGGCCGACAGCATGATCGACGTGTCGTCATAGCTGGCGACGGGCGGGCGGAACGGGAAGGTCGCGTTGAAGGCCGGCAGCGCGCTGAAGAAGGTCGAGGTCGTGCGCCGGTAGTCCTTTTCCTCCTCGGTGTAGCGAATGCCGCCCGACACCCGGAGCTGGTCGGTCACGGAATAGGTGACGTTGGCGTAGGCGGCCTTGGACGTCGTCTCCAGTGTGTCATCGACGGTCCGCAGGAAGCGGGAGTTCGAAAAGAAGGCTCCCAGCAGATCGTCGGCATAGGCTTCCTGATGGGAAGAGACGTCTTCCTTCAGATAGTACAGGCCGCCGACGGCGCTGATCGGGCCGGACTCGTAGGTCAGCTGGAATTCCTGGCTGACCTGCTTCTGGTCGACCGCCACCAGGGCCGAGGTCACTTCGCGCGGCGTCGCATCGAAGTCGATGTAGTCATCCGTGTTCAGTTTCCGGAATGCTGTGATCGATCGCAGGGTCAGGGTATCGCTCAAGTCCAGCGCCACGTTGGCCGAGATGCCGCGCGACTCCAGCCGGGTCGAGTTGGGCAGATCCGGATCGACGACAGTTTCGAAGTTGTAGGTCGGCAGGGGCGAGGGCACGGCGACGATCACCTGTCCGCTGGAGCCGACCAGGCTATTGGTCGCCTGACCGACGTTCAGAGCCGCGTCATCGTGCGAGTAGTCCGCGATGATATCGACGCGCAGGTTGGCGGCGGGATCCCAGGCCAGCGTTCCACGGAAGGCAATCGTGTCCTTGTCGTTGTACTCGTCACCGGTAACGGGGTTTGTGACGTAGCCGTCGCGGGTCGAACGCAGCGCCGAGACGCCGAACGCAAGATCGTCGGAGATCGGGCCCGACACCGCAGCCTGCAGGTCGAACATGTTGTAATCGCCATACGCGAACGAACTGCGGCCGCGCCATTCTTGACCCGGACGGCGCGACACCAGCTTCAGCGCCCCGCCGATTGTATTCTTGCCGTAGAGCGTGCCTTGCGGCCCGCGCAAAACCTCGACCCGCTCCAGGTCCAGCAGGTCGAACTGGGTGCCCCGGATCCGGGCATAATAGACATCATCGACATAGACCCCGACGGCAGGGTCGAAGGTCTGCAGCGCGTCGGGCTGGCCGATGCCGCGAATGTAGATGTTAGTCGCATTGGATGATCCGCGACCTTGGACGATGTTCAGGTTCGGCACTGCGCCCTGAAGATCGGTCACCTGCTGGGCGCCGGTCTGGGCGAGGGTCTCGCCCGAGAAGGCCGAAACCGCCAAGGGCGTGCGCTGAAGGGACTCTTCCGTGCGACGCGCGGTGACGACGATCTCGTCCAGGGTAGCTTCGTCCTGGGGTGCTGCGTCCTGCGCCATGGCCATCGACGACGCCGCGCTCCACGCAGCCCCAGCCAGCAGCACGCTCTTCATGAACCTGTTCATGCGATATCCCTTCCCGATGTTGTTTCCAGCCGTCGACGCTTTTATTCAGCGTTCGGTGATTTTCGGTGAAACTGACGGCCTTTGCCCCCGGTGTCAAACGGCTCCGCTTGCCACGATCGAAGTCGGTCGCAGCCTGTGGCGCCGTTGCACGCGGAGGCGTCACGGGCCTAGCTTGACCGGATGAGCAAGATGGATGTCCCAGTTCCCGTTGCGCCCGCCCGTCGCGGGCGACCATCGAAACTCAAGGCCCAGGCGGTCGGCGGCGATACGCGCGAATCCATCCTGGACGCCGCCGAGGACCTCTTCTCCAAACACGGCTTCTATGGCGTCACGGTGCGGGAGGTGGCGCGCGAGGCCGGCGTGGATACCGCCTTGGTCCACTATTATTTCGGGGCCAAGCGCGACCTGTTCGACGCCGTCTTCCTGCGCCGCGCCGAGGTCTGGAACAACGAGCGGGTCGAGGCGATCAACCGCTATGCCCTGGCGAATGCGGGGTCGATGACGCTGGAGGGCCTGCTGCAGGCCTTCCTGGATCCGCCGTTCCAGTGGTCGCTGAAGGGCGGGCCGGGCTGGAAACACTACGCCGCGCTGGTGGCCCAGACCAACGCCAACCCGACCTTCGGCGGCGAGACCATGGCCCGCTATTTCGATCCGGCGATCCGGCGTCTGATCGAATTGGTCAAGGTCGTCTTGCCGGACGCGCGCGAGGTCGATCTATATTGGGCCTGGCACAATCTGTCGGGCGCCCTGACCCTGACGCTGGGCGAGACCGGGCGGCTGGACCGATTGTCCGGCGGCCTGTGCCGATCCGGCGATCTGGAGACGGCCTGCGATTACATGGTGCGCTTTGGCGCGGCGGGCTTCAGGGCCGTTTGTCCTAGCCGGGACATCTAGCCGAGAAACACCCTCCACATCAGCCGCCCGGGAAAGAAGGTGAACATCCCGGCGATCAGCAGGGCGCCGACGAACAGGCCGGTCATCCGCCCACGATGCTTGGCGACCTCGTGGCGACGCGCGGCATAGAGCGCCATAGGCAGGATGATGATGGTCCAGCCCGTGAACAGGTGGATCCAAGAAAACGCGCCGTCGTTGATGTTGCGGATGAAGATCGAGCTGATCGCCACGGTCGCCATGGCGACGGCCCAGATCCAGCCGAGCGATCGATGCAGCCCGTTTCCCTTGATCCCGGCCAGCAGCACCACCCCGATGACCAGCGCGACCATGGCCGCCGCGATATGGATTTGAAGCACCGGCGACTGTTCGGCCAACAGCGCCCAGTCCGGCGCGTGGGGTCGGATCGCCAGACCCGACCGCGGACCCACGACGAACAGGAACACGGCCAGCACCCCGGCGCCGATCAGGGCGGGAGCGATGGTCAGGGCGTTGCGCAGCGGGCTGCGGGCAGGAAGGACGTGGGTCATGGTCGGCTCCGTTTGACGCCGTCCATTTCTGGCTCGCCTGGACCCGACCGCCAGCCGGTCTTCGCCACCGAACATCCCGGTTTCGCCGACGACCGTCCTATCGCAGCGAAAACGAGCGCGTCGTACCAGCGGCCGGAAGATCGAAGGCCGCCTGGGCGAAGGGCGGCGGACCGAACCGCCCTCGCGCGTCGTTCGAAAAACCATAGGCTTCGCGCGGAAGGCCGATCGGCCACAGGGTCAGGTCGCCGTTTCCGTCCATGTCGTGAAATGCGGCGACCGCATAGCGGCCGGGCGCCAGGCCGCTAAAGGTCACGTTGGTGACTGGGCCGGTGCGCGGCACCGTGCGCGTTGCGATCGGGTCCTCGCCCCGGCGAAAGGAATCGGCGTCGCGATAGACCGCGACCGCCAGCGATCCGCCCGCCGTCCGGGTCGACAGTCGCAGGACAAGCTCCGATGCCGAAGCGGGCGTCGCCAAAGCCGCCAGGACCAGAGCCAGGATTGCCAACCTCATCGAAACGCCTTCTCGTAGTGTTGAAGCCCCGCACCCCGCAAACACCAGCCGGAGACGTTCGTCCAGCCATGACCGCCGCGACGCCGTCCATTCGAGCGCCCAAGCCTTCGAACATTCGCTTCGGTCGCGGCATGGCGATCGCCGCCGTCGCGGGGATCGTCCTGGCGTTGACCGGCGCGTTCGGCACGGTGGAGACGCCGCTGTGGCTGCGGCTGGCCTACTGGGTTCCGGTCATGTTGGCGGGGGCGGGCTGGGGTCATGTCTGCTCCCAGCTGATCGACCGCTGGATCGACATGGATGAGAAGCCCTGGCTGGCCGTTGCCGCCTTGACTGCCGCCATCACCGGCCCGGTGTCCCTGCTGGTCTGGCTGGTCACCGGCCTTGTGTTCGAGCATCGAATGTATCCACTGCAGACGCTGCCGCTGATGATCGGGCCCGTCCTGATCGTGACCGCGACGATGAGCGCGATCAACGTGTTCGTCGGTAAGGCTCAACCGATCCAGACCCACGCCGCGACCGTCGGCGCCGCCCCCGCCCGCTTTCCCGACCGCCTGCCGATGAAGCTGCGCGGAGCCGCAATCCGCGCAGTCCAGGCCGAGGACCATTATCTGCGCATCCACACCGATCGCGGATCCGACCTGATCCTGATGCGCCTGTCGGACGCTCTGGAGGAGTTGGAGGGTCTGGAAGGCTCGCAAACCCATCGCAGCTGGTGGGTCGCCAAAAACGCCGTCCGCGACGTTTCGCGAGGCGATGGCCGCGCCACCCTGACGCTCGACGGCGGCGTGACCGTCCCCGTCAGCCGACGCTACGCCAAGGCCCTGCGGGACGCCGGCTGGTACTAAGCCCTCCACGCCCCGTGGAACCCCGCCGGCAGAGCGACATCGGCCCGCCAAGTCGCCACTGGTCCAGCCTCCACCGAGGCGACATCAAAGACGTGCAACTCCGTCACCCCTTCGGTCAGATTGATCGACGGAGCGACCAGCCAGGCGTCGCGTTCCGCGGTCGTTCCGGGTTTGGGAACGAACACCGCCTCCTCCATGATCTGGGTGTCGTCGAAGTTGAAGCCGTGGCTGCGGCCCGTCTTCCAGTCCTGCACCGCCAGACCGTTGGGCAGGGGTCGCCCGCCGCGTTCGCCGGCGACGTGGACGGTCAGGCTGCGCTCCAGTCCGGCGCGGCGCGGATCGCCCTTGGGGAATTCGGCGGACACGCCCGACGAGGCCATTTCCGCGCGGCCGTCCGAATGCAGGGTGATCAACTTCAGCACGCTGGGCTCGCCCGGGACTGTGCCGCGTCCCTCGACCAGCACGCGGGCCCCCTGCATGGCGAACGTGTTGTCGACGTTGGCGGCGACATCGAAGCGGATCGTCCCGTCGGCCTCGGCCCAGGCGTCGCCGAGGTGGAAGAAGCTGAAGGTCGGCAGTTCGTAGAGCCGCGTCTGGGTCAGGTCGGCCTTGTCCACCACGAATACCTGCGTGCCCATGTCGGCCTTCCAGGCGAACTGGGTCGCATAGGGCATGCCTGGATGGTCGAAGACCCATGGCTGCAGCACGAAGATCAGGTGGCGGTCCGTGGCGGTGAAGTCGTGCAGATAGCTGGCGCGGGGCAGACGGATCACCTGGGCGTCGATCAGCTCGCCCGAGGCGTGCAGATGCCAGACGATGGCCTGATCGCCGTTCATGCCGACGTTCCACACCGTGCCATCTGGCGCGAAACGGGGGTGGGCCTGGAACGGCATGCCCTTCAGGTCGTCGCGCAGCGTCGCGAACTGTTCGGTCGCCAGGGTCGAGGCGTCCATGGCCAGCGGCGAACCGCCTTCCCACAGGGCCCAGACCTTGTCGCCAGTGACCATGACGGCGGTGTTGGCCGCATTGGCGTCGTCGTTTGAGCCGATCTGGGCGCGCGCATCGCCGGCCGTGCCGAAACCCGGGGTGACAACCGCGTTCAGCTCCGTTTCTGTCCGACGCTTGGGCGTGTCGGCGAACCGGGCGGCCAGAGTCACGCCGCCGTCAGCCATCGTGAACGACCGCATCAGGCCGTCCCCGTCGAACCAGTGCGTGGCGCTGCCGCCCGGACGACGAAACTTGCCCGGCCCGTTCCGAAACAGCGTCCCCTCCAGCTCCGCCGGCGCCCGGCCTTGCACCAGCCGCATGGCTCGGGGAGCGATGTCCCCCTCCAGATCGGCGGTGGCCAGGGCCCAGGGCGCGGCGATCTGCTGGGCGATCGCCGCGCAAACCATCTCGGGTGTCGCCACGGCGGCGGACAGGGCGGCTGCGCCCATCAGGAAGTGGCGGCGGGAAGGGGTCATGGAAGCGCTCGGTGTTGAGAGGATGGAAACCGGGCTCAGGCAGCAGGCGACCGCGTCGCCTGCTGCCTGAGCCCTCTTCAAAACGGCGATCAGCGAATGCTGATCGTCTGCGAAACCGCGCCGTCTACGGTGAACTTGGCGCGATCCCAGCCGGCGGGGCCCATGTTGCCGACCGCATTATTGGAGAAGGCGAATGGTTCGGTCGGCATGCCGAAGGGATTGGTGTCCATCTCGCCGTTGCCGTTGACGTCGTGGAAAGCCTTCACGCCGTACTCGCCGGCGGGCAGGCCCTCGAAGGTCACGCTGTGTTCGCCGCCTGCCACATCGATGCGGGCGGCGCGGATCGGCTGGCCGCCAGCGTAGGTCGCCTCGTCGTATAGGGCGACCATGATAGCCCCCTCCTTGACCGTGGCGTCGAACGTCAGGGCGACGCTGGCGGGATCCGAGGCGAAGGCGGGGGCGGCGCTGAACAGGGCTGCGGCGGCGATCAGGGCGGTGCGGATCATGTCGGTCTTTCTTTGGGTTGGCAGAGGCCCGGCGGGTCTCGATGTCCAGACCCTGAAGCCCACCCGGATCGGCCGCCACCGGACTTGCGGCGATCGACGGCCCAGCTTCGTGAACGGCAGGCGGATGCCGCTGACGAAACGCCAACGAACACCTCACGCGGCCCAGGATCGCCAACGACCACGTTGAGCATTCAGCGCATCGGGCGCACCATGGGGGACGCCACGAAGAAAGCGCCGCCATGTCCGAAGAGATCGTCCTCTACACCAACCCTCAATCGCGTGGCCGGATCGCGCGCTGGATGCTGGAGGAGATCGGCGAGCCTTATCGGGTCGAGGTGCTGGGCTATGCCGGAGCGATGAAGACGCCCGAGTATCTGGCGCTGAATCCGATGGGCAAGGTGCCGACGGTCGTCCATCGCGGCGTGCCGGTCACCGAGTGCGCCGCCATCTGCGCCTATATGGCCGATGCCTTCCCCGCCGCTGGCCTGGCGCCGGCCCTCGACGACCCCGCGCGGGCGACCTACCTGCGCTGGATGTTCTTCGGGGCGGGGCCTTTGGAGGCGGCGGTCACGGCCAAGGCGCTTGGCCTGCTGGCTCCCGAAGAACGCGCGGGCATGGCGGGCTATGGCACGTTCGAGAGGACCGTGGATGCGCTGGAGGCTGCGGTCTCCTCAGGCCCCTACATCCTCGGCGAGCGGTTCAGCGCGGTGGACGTCTATCTGGGAGCCCAGATCGGATGGGGCCTGCAGTTCAAGAGCCTGCCCGAGCGCCCGACCTTCACCGCCTATGCCCAGCGCATCATGTCCCGGCCGGCGGCGGTTCGCGCAGCTGCGCTCGACGATGCCCTGATTGCCGCCACTTGAACCTGGGTCATGTCCGGGCATTATTTATCAGTTCAGGAGATGCCGCGATGAAATCCCGCCTCGCCCTTTCGTCCGCCCTTGCCGTCTTTCTCGTAGGGCTTTCCGCCTGCGCGACGACGACGCGTCAGCCTCGCCTGAGTTACAGCGAGGAGTTGGCTCAACTCAGCGCGGACTGCGTCGAACGCGGCGGAATCCTAGTACCCGCCGGCTCCGGAACGACCGGAAGGCCCCAGACCGATTATGTCTGTCGCATCTCTGGCGGCGGTTCGCGCATTCCCTAAGGGCGTCAGACGCGCTCCAGGCGGGCGACGAAGAAGCCGTCGACCCCACCCTGCTCAGCCCACATCGACGGCAGGATGCGCAGCCAGCCCTCGGGCGTCAGAGCTTCGGCAGGGGCGCCGACCGCCGCTGGATCGGCGGGCGTGGTCTTGAAGTTCGGATTGCGGCGCAGGAAGGCGATGACCTGGGTCTCGCCCTCTTCTCGCTCCAGCGAGCAGACGCAGTAGACCAGGCGTCCGCCAGGGGAGACGCGCAGCGCCGCCGCGTCGAGCAGCCGATGCTGGACGTCGGCCAGCTTGGCCACCTCCGCCGGCTTCGTGGCGCGCAAGACCTCGGGATTGCGGCGCAAGGTCCCCGTGGCGGTGCAGGGCGCGTCCAGCAGGACGGCGTCGAAGGTGCGAGGGTCGTCCCAGTCCTCGCCGGGGGTGACGACGATCTCGGTCGACAGGCCTGTGCGTTCCAGGTTCTGGCGCAGGCGGCGCAGGCGGGCGTCGGAGCGATCCAGCGCAACGACGGAAGCCCCTGATGCTGCGATCTGCAGCGTCTTGCCGCCCGGCGCGGCGCACAGGTCCAGCGCGGTCTCGCCGGCCTTGGTGGCCAGCAGGCGGACCGGCACGGCGGCGGCTGCATCCTGCACCCACCAGCGGCCGTCCTCGTATCCCGGCCAGGTCGCGACGTCACCGCGCACCCCGGCGCGAACCGTTCCGCCGTCCAGAACGGTTCCTTCGAGCGCCTCGGCCAGAACCACCGCATCTTCGCCCGGCTTCAAACTGAGATCGGTGAGCGGCTCCTCTCGGGCGGCGAGGGCAATGGCGGCAAGGCCCGCCTCGCCATAGGCCTGTTTCCAACGAGCCGATATCCAGTCCGGCAGGTTCGATTCGGCCGTGGTCATGCCCGGCCCTTCGCGCTCGATCCCGCGCAGCACGGCATTGACCAGCGCCTTGTAGGGCCGGGTCTTGGCGTCGCGTTCGGCCAGTTTCACGGCGGTCGATACGGCGGCGAATGCGGGAGTGTCCAGCACAAGGGTCTGGGCCAGGGACACGCGCAGAAGGGTCCGCACAGCCTCGGGCGGCGACTTCTGCAGGCGACGGTTCAGGATGGTGTCGATCTCGCCCAGCCGACGCAGGGCCGCCATGGCCACCGCGCGAGCAAACGCCCGGTCGGGCCCGGCCAAGGCTTTCAGCTCCGGCAGCGCCATGGCCTCGTCCAGCCCGTTGCGACGCTCCAGCGCGGCGTTCAGCAGGATGCCCGCGGCGATCCGCGCCTCGACGCCGATATCGACGGCATCATCGGGGCCGGCAGCCGGTCGGGCGATCGGCTCGCGACGCGGCCCTCGCGCCTTGTCGGCCATCCGCCGCCCACGAGCCCCCGAGTTCTTGCCCTTGGGCGTTCCCCCGCTCACACCGAGACCTGGGTGCCAAGCTCGACCACGCGTCCGGGCGGGATATGAAAGAAGTCGGTGGGGTTGGCCGCGTTGCGCATCAGGAAGATATACAGCTTGTCCTGCCACAGTGGCATGCCCTGCGACGCCGACGGCACCACCGAGCGACGGCCGAGGAAGAAGCTGGTCGACATGATGTCGAACTTCACGCCCTGCTTGCGGCACAGGCTCAGCGCGCGCGGGACGACGGGGTTTTCCATGAAGCCGTAGCTGAGCGTGATCTTCTTGAAGTCGTCGTTGATCGGCTCGATCAGCACACGGTGGGTGTCGGGCACGCGCGGCCTATCGGACGTGCGCACCGTCAGGATGACGTTCTTCTCATGCAGCACCTTGTTGTGCTTCAGATTGTGCATGAGGGCGACCGGCGCGACGTCGGGGTCTGACGTCAGGAAGATCGCCGTGCCGGGTGCGCGATGCGGCGGGCGGGCACGCAGCATTTCGATCAGGTCGACCAGCGGTAGGCTGTCCTTCTTGGCCTTGGCGCTGAGGATCTGCGACCCCCGCGTCCAGGTCCACATGATCAGCACCAGAATGGCGCCCAGCACCAGCGGCAGCCAGGCCCCGTCGGGAATCTTCAGCAGGTTCGACGTCAGGAACACCGTGTCGATGAAGCCGAAAGGAATGAGCGCCGCCAGCGTCGCCCAGATTGACCATTTCCACTTCTTGGTGATGACTGAGAAGCTCATCAGGGTGTTGATCAGCATCACCCCGGTGACCGCGACGCCATAGGCCGCCGTCAGGTTGTGCGAACTTTGGAACACGAACAGTAGCGCCAGCACCCCGATCATCAGGAAGGTGTTCACCGCCGGCACGAAGATCTGTCCGGCCTGGGTCTCGGACGTGAAGCGGATGTCGATGCGCGGCAGGAGACCAAGCTGCACCGCCTGTTGGGTGACCGAGAAGGCGCCGGTGATGACGGCCTGTGAGGCGATCACGGTCGCGGCGGTCGCCAGCGCCAGCATGGGCCAGTAGGCGAACTGCGGCACCATCGACCAAAACGGGTTCTCGGCCGCGCCAGGATTGTCCAGGATCAGGGCGCCTTGACCCAGATAGTTGAGCGTCAGACACGGCAGCACGAAACACAGCCAGCCGGCCCGGATCGGCGCCTTTCCGAAATGGCCCATGTCGGCATAGAGCGCCTCGGCCCCCGTCACCGCCAGAAACACGCTGCCCAGGATGATGAAGCCCAGCAGGCCGTCGTTCAGGAGCAGCATCACGCCGTAGTGGGGCGACAGGGCCCGCAGCACGCTCAGATCGTCAAATATATGATAGAGGCCGAGCGCACCCAGCGATAGAAACCACACCGCCGTGATGGGTCCGAAATATTTGGCCAGACCCGCCGTGCCGCGCGACTGGACCAGGAACAGACCGATCAGGATCGCTGCGGAAATCGGAACGATGAAGGCGTCCAGCCGCGTGCCGACGCCGGGCGCATCCTTCACGCCCTCGATCGCCGACAGCACCGAGATCGCCGGCGTGATGATGCCGTCGCCATAGAACAACGCTGCGCCGCAGACGCCGAGGATGAAGATCCATGCTGAGCGCCTGCCGACGGCATGCTGGGCCAGGGCCATAAGGGCCAGGGTCCCGCCCTCGCCCTTGTTGTCGGCCCGCATCAGGAACAGGACGTATTTGAACGTCACCACGACCATCAAGGCCCAGAAGGCCAGCGAGACGACGCCGATAACTGCCAGGTCGCCGCCGACACCCGACTGGGCGTGGCCGATGGCTTCACGCAGAGCGTAGAGCGGGCTGGTGCCGATGTCGCCGAACACGACGCCGATCGCGCCGATGGTCAGGGCCCAGAATCCGGCCTTGCCGGCTCCGTGGGGCATGGGGTGTGCGCCCGCAGCACCGGGGCTCGGCGCGGGTGCAGCGGCGGTCGTTGGGGCAGGCGGAGCGGGGGGAGCGCCGTCGCCGGGGGATGCGTCCCCTGCCATGAGTATCCTCCGGGCGCCGCGCGTGCGGCCCCATCAAAGCGGAGGGGCCTGTAGGCCCATTCCACGGCCTGTTCAATGCATCTGAGCGGTTTCGGTGGCGCCGTGTTCGCCCGGCCCGGCCTCCCGATTTGTGAATCCGGTTGCGGGCGCCTACCTTGAGGGCTGGAACCGAACGAAAATGTCAGACAGCCAACGCTTTCCCGTCGCAGCCCACGCCCTGGCCTATCTGGCCCACAAGGGTGCGTATGAGGCCGGCCAGGCCCTGCCCAGCGCCGTGCTCGCCGCCTCGGTGCCGACCAATCCGGTGGTGATCCGCCGCGTCACCGCGCTGCTGGCCAAGGCCGGGCTGATCGCCACGCGTCCCGGCGCGTCCGGGGGATCGTGGCTGCTGAAACGCCCCGAGGAGATCGGGCTGGATACGGTGCTGAAGGCCGTCAACGGCTGCGCCCACCTCGGGTCCGCTCCCGCCGGGGCCAAGGGCTGCCCGATCGGAGAACACATTCCCCGTCAGGTCGGCAAGGTGCTGACGCTGGCCGATCAAGCTGCGTCCGAGGCGTTGAGCAAGATCACCATTGCGGACCTGCTGGCAGAACGGTCCGACGCGCTGGACGGGCTTGAGCCTCACTCCGACTGCGCCGCAGCGATCCGGGCCGCCGGCGCCGTCGCGGCCTAGCTGTGAGCCGCCGCACCATCCTGATCACCGGTGCCTCGGCCGGTATCGGCGCCGCCCTGGCCCGAGTCTATGCCCAGAACGACTGGGACCTGATCCTGACTGCCCGGCGCGAACCGGCCCTGACCGCGTTGGCGCAAGAGATCTGGACCACTCACGCCGTGGCCGCGACCGTCATCCCCGCTGACCTCGCGGACCCGGATGCCCCCGCCCGGCTGGTGTCGGAGATCGCCGCGCGCGGGCTGACCGTGGACGGCCTGATCAACAATGCGGGCTTCTCGCGCACCACAGGCTTCCTCAGGACCGACCCGGCCGAGCATGCCGCCATGGTCCAGGTCATGCTCTCGGCACCGATCGCCCTGTCGCGCCTGCTGCTGCCTGGCATGGTCGAGCGCGGTTTCGGTCGGATCATCAACGTCGCCTCGCTCGCCGGCCAGATGCCCGCGACTGGCGGCGATACGCTGTACGGGCCGATCAAGAGCTTCTTGATCAAGGCGTCTCAGGGGCTGTGGCTGGAGACGCGCGGCACGGGCGTCCATGTGACAGCCCTTTGCCCCGGCTACACCCTGACCGAGTTCCACGACGTCAACGGCTCTCGCGATCAGGTGTCCGAAGCCTATCCCGCCTGGATGTGGCAGACGGCCGAGCACGTCGCCCGCGTCGCCCATGACGCCTGCGAGGCCGGTCGTCCTCGCGTCACGCCGGGTGTGATGAACAATCTGATGGCGGGCCTGGCCAAGCTGCTGCCGGACGGACTGGCGCTGAACATGGTCGCGGGCCATGCCCGGCGGCTGAAGCGGATCTGAGGCCCTACCAGCGCCAGACGAACCGCCCGATGGCTGCCCCGACCGCGACCGGGATCGCCATGCCGAGCGTGTACCAGACCGCCACGAAGGCCGCCGTGTGCTCTGGACAATGCAGACCGTAGCAGGTCGCAGCGACTCCCCCCGCCAGCAGTCCCGCCGCAGCTCCCGCCAGCGCTGGACGGACGGGCGCGAACCGGCGCGCGGTGAACAGGATCAGCGGCGCTGCCAGCAGGCTGAGCCCGGCGACATTGGTCGGACAGACCCGGGCCGAGCCGCCCATGACGGCGGCCATCCGCGCAGCCTCCGGCGTCATCATCAGGCTCGCCGATCCCGCCAGGATCGCCGTCAGCGCGATCCCAGCCAGCAGGATCAGCGGGCCACTAACCCCGGCGCCCGGTCGTCCGGCCCGATCCAGCAGCCAGAATCCGGCCCCGGCCACGGCGACGGTATAGGCCGCCTTGGCCCAGAAGGTCGGGCCGCCCATCGCCACCATCAGATCGGGTCGAAACCCCAGCATCATCCAGACACCGGCGAGCACCAGCAACGAGGATGGCAGCAGCCCCGCCGTAAGACCCGATCGCAGCCGGGTCGCGCTCGTGGCGGGTAGATCGGCGGCGAGGGCCGCGACGAGGTCATCCGTCCTCATGGCCGGCCCTCCGTTCGTTCGATGTCGCATCGGCGAAGCGCGCGTTCAACGCCTTCAGGCTGCGGTGCAAGCTGACCTTGGCGGCGGTGACACTGTACCCGTGGCGTTCGGCGGCCTCGGCGACGCTGAGCCCTTTCAGGCGCACGTCCTCGATCAGGCGGCGCTGGCGCGGCGGCAGGGCGGACAGGCAGCGGCTCAGGTCCGCGCGGGTCGCGCCGTCTTCCACGGTATGGTCGGCCATCAACATTTCGGCCTCCTCGATGGGGCGGGTGGGTCGTCGACCCCGCTTGCGCAAATGATCGATCAGCTTGTGCCGCGCGATGGCCCAGGCCCAGCCGGTGAAAGACTGTTTCGGATCCCAGGTGGCGCGCTTGGCGTGAAGGGCGATCAGGGTTTCCTGCACCAGATCCTCGGCGTCGCCGCCGCCGTCGAACAGTTGGCGGCCGAACCAGGCCCGCAGATGGGCGCCGAACTCGCTCAGCAACACGCGCCAGGCGACCGCGTCGCCGTCCAGGCCACGCAGCATCAAGCCCCTGAAATGCGCTTCCCGATCGCTCACGCGCCGCCCCGACCTCCGGATGAGCCGGAAGCCAGACTGACACGCCGACCCGCGCCGGGTCGCTGGAAATCTGTCGGAGGCGTCACGCGTCAGACGTCGGCGGCGGTCCGGATCCGAACCGCCGCCCAGTCGTCGATCAGTGGGACGGCGCCATCTTGTCGGCGGCCGGAGCCATCGCACCGTCGGAAGCGGGAGCCATCTTGTCGGCGGCGGGCGCCATGGCGCCGTCCGTGGCCGGGGCCATGGCGTCGGCCGCAGGGGCCATCGCTCCGTCAGCAGCGGGGGCCATGGCGGCGTCGGACGCGGGCGCCATCGCGCCTTCGGCCGTGGGCTCGGTCTTGGTTTCGGCGGCGGGCTGGCAGGCGGCGGCCAGAAGAGCCACGGCGGCGACGGCGGTCGTGGTGAAGACGGTGCGGATGGACATGAGAACCCCTGGAGGAATGCCGGGGATCGATCCCCTGACACCGACTACGTTACGCTGCGGACCAGGGTTACGCGCCCGTGGGCCTTCTGAGGGGATTTCGTCCAAGCGGCATACACAGGTTAGCTTGACTTGACTTGCTGTTTGGTTTGTTTAACATCGTGTCATGAATAGTGAACACGGAGGACGACGTGCCTTATCGGGAAAAATTCACCTGGCTGACGCTGGCGGCCTTGGTCGTGTCATTCGGCGCCTATTTCGCCGTGGCCTACAGCGGGACCATAGAGGGGATGCCGAACGTCCGGCTCCTGATCGTCTATGCGGCGGCGATGGCGCTGCAACTGGTCATCCTGGGCGTCGGGACCCTGGTGATCCGCGCCCGTTCTGGGCCGGAGGCGAAAGCCAAGCCGGACGAGCGAGACCGCGCCATCACGCGGCTGGGGGCCAGCCGCGCCTACTATGTGATGATGGCGGGTCTGGTATTCACAGGGGTGTATCTGCCCTTCACCAACGCGGGCTGGCATATCGTGCACGCGGCGCTCGCGACCTATGTCGTCTCTGAGATCGTGCGCTCGGCCGTCGTCATCCGCGCCTACCGCAGCGGCTGGCATGGCTGAGGGCCCAATCGACAATCAGGTGCGTCAGCTGCGCTTCCTGAACGGCGAAATGACCCAGGGCGAGCTGGGCGACCGCATCGGCGTGACGCGCCAGACCATCGCCGCGATCGAGGCCGGCAAGTATTCGCCGTCGCTCGAGGCCGCCTTCCGCATCGCCCGGGTGTTCGGAAAGCCGCTGGAAGAGGTGTTTCAGTTTCGCGACTGATCCGCCGCGCACGAGCCCCCGACTTGAGCGGTTGGCCAAATCACGCGCATCACTAGGCCATGGCCAAGCCTCCTCTGATGTTCGGACTGATCGGCACGGGCGGCCACGCGCGCGAGACCATGCCCTTCGCCCGCGCCTTCATAGCCGCCCGGCCCGACCTGGGCATCGACGTCGACCGCATCGTCTTCGTCGACCGCCAGGGCGGCGCAGCCATCGGCGACCATCTGGTGCTGGGCGAGGACGAGTTCCTGGCTCTGGACACGGAGCGGGATTTCGCCGTGGCCATCGGCGACGGGGCGACGCGCTGGGCCGTGGCGGAGCGGCTGGAGAACCAGGGCTGTCGCGCCCTGACCCTGATCGCCGCCACCGCGACCGTGGACACGCGGACCCGGATTGGAGCCGGCGCCCTGATCGGCCCCTATGCCCTGATCAATCCGGACGTGAGCGTGGGGCGCCACCTGATCGCCAATGCCTACGCCAGCGTGGCGCATGACTGCGTCGTCGGCGACTTCGTCACCCTCGGCCCGCGCGCCTGCGTCAACGGGGCGGTGACGATCGGGGACGGCGTCGAGATCGGGGCCGGCGCGCTAATCAAACAGGGCCTGACACTCGGCGAGGGCTGCGTCATCGGCATGGGGGCGGTGGTGGTCGAGGACGTGCCGACGGGCGTGACCGTGGTCGGCAATCCCGCACGAACACTGCTGAAGGTCGTCCGATGAGCGTCTTCTTCATCGCCGAGGCCGGGGTGAACCACAACGGCGATGTCGATTTGGCGCTGCGGCTCTGCGACGTGGCGCTTGATGCCGACGCCGACGCGGTCAAGTTCCAGACCTTTCGCGTCGAGGCCATCTCCGCCCCCGAAGCGCCGATGGCCGACTATCAGAAGGCCCACGCGGACGCCCCGACCCAGGCCGAGATGTTGAAAGCGCTCGAACTGCCGCACGCTGATTTCCAGCGCATCGCCGACCATTGCCGCGCCATCGGCATCGAGTTCATGTCCTCGCCCTTCGATCTGGACAGCGCCCGCTTCCTCGCCGGGATCGGGATGACGAGGTTCAAGCTGGCCTCCGGCGAGATCACCAACATGCCATTCGTGAAGGGCGTAGCGCGGCTGGCTGCGGATGCGGGCGGGTCGGTCATCCTGTCGACCGGCATGAGCACCCTGGACGAGGTCGCAGACGCCGTCGGTTGGATCGAAGCGGAGGGTTGTTCGAACCTGACCATCCTGCACTGCGTGTCCAACTATCCGGCGCCGGCGAAAGACGCGAACCTGCGCGCCATGGACACTCTGGCGGCGGCGTTCGGCCACTCGATCGGCTGGTCGGATCACATCCTGGGCGATGCGGTGTCCCTGGCCGCCGTGGCGCGCGGCGCGACGGTGATCGAGAAGCATTTCACCCTCGACACGGCTCTGAGCGGCCCCGACCATCAGATGTCGATGAGCCCCGACGACCTGGCCCGCCTGATCGCCGGCGTCCGCGCGGTCGAGGCCAGCCTCGGCGATGGGATCAAGCGGCCCGTCGAGGCCGAGCACGAGATCATGACCGTCGCCCGCCGCAGCCTGTTCGCGGCGCGGGATATCGCGGCGGGCACGGTGGTGACCGAGGCCGATCTGATCGCACTCCGGCCGGGCGACGGCATGTCGCCAGCGCGGATGGACGACGTCGTGGGACGGCGGGCGAACGCGGCGATTGTGGCCGGGACGAAACTGGCGGCGTCTGACGTCGCCTAGCGAACAACACTCCGTCATCCTCGGGCTTGTCCCAAGGATCCATGGTTCAGCGCACGGGTCACTTGCCGGACGGACAAATGGGCCCACGGGCCAAGCCCGAGGGTGACGGCGTGATCTAATGCCCGCCCGCCGGATAGGGCGCCGTCACTCCGCTGGCGAACATGCCGGGAAGCGCCTCGCCCAAGCCCGCGAGGATGAACTGGATCGCCAGCGCGCACAGGATCAGCCCCAGCACCCGCACGATGATCGCCATGCCGACGTCACCCAGCACCCGGCTGATCGGCCCGGTCGCGGAGAACACCACGAAGGTCGCCACCGACGCCGCCCCGATAGCCAGCAGTCCCGCGATCGTCCCGGCATAACCGATCTTGGTCGCCTCGCCCGCCTGGATGATGATGGTCGAGATGGCGCCCGGCCCGATCAGCAGCGGCATGGCGAAGGGCACGATCAGCCGCTTGAACCTTCGGCTGGCGTAGCCGCGCACGTCCTTGGCGTCGGCCGCCGCGTCCGCATCGGCGAACATGGTCAGGAAGTCGCCGCGCGTCATGTCCAGACCCAGCAGCAGCAGCAATATGCCGCCCGCGATCCGGAACGCCGCCAGCGAAATGCCGAAGAACTGCAGCAACCACAGGCCGGTGAAGAAGAAAAACGCCAGGAAGGCCGCGATGAACAGGCAGATCAGGGCCGAGACCGACAGCCTTTGACGCGCGCTGGCTCCGGCGGTGGCGGCGGCGAAGATCGGGATGTTGCCGATGGGGTCGACCAGGGCGAACAGGGCGACGAACAGGTTGACCCCCAGATCGAGCGCGTTCATTGCCTGTTCCTTAGCCCATCATGAAACGCCGGTCGTCCGACGCACCCCGTTGTGTCGGTCTGTAGCCGGTCATCCGGAGCCCGTCGATGACCTCGCCTCTCCTGTCGGACCCGCGGCTTATTGTCGGGCTGGACCTGCCCTCGGTCGAGGCGGCGCGCGCCCTGGTCCAGCGGATCGGAAACGGGGTCGAGGCCTACAAGGTCGGGCTGACGCTTCTGGCCCGCCCCGGCGGCGTCGCCTTCGCCCATGAGCTTCGCGCGATGGGCAAGATCGTCTTCCAGGACTGGAAGCTGCACGACATCGGGGCCCAGGTCGAAGGCGCGGCACGGTCGGTGGCCGAAGGCGGTTGCGACCTCCTGACCGTCCATGCCGAGCCCCAGGTGATGCGGGCGGCGGCGAAGGGGCGCGGCGGACTGGCGACGAAGATCCTCGCCGTCACCGTCATGACCAGCCTGTCGGACGACGACCTGATCGAGATCGGCTATTCGGCCCGCGCCGCCGACCTCGTCGAGACACGCGTGCGTCAGGCGTTGGACTGCGGCGTCGACGGCGTGGTCTCAAGCCCGCTGGAGGCGGCCCGGGTGCGCGAGATCGCGGCAGAGGCCGGTCGGCCGGACTTCCTGATCGTCACCCCCGGCGTACGACCAGCGGGCGGAGATCTGGGCGATCAGCAACGGGTGGCGACGCCCGCCGACGCCTTGCGCGCCGGGGCGACCCATCTCGTCGTCGCCCGGCCTGTGATCGCCGCCGAAGACCCCGTCATGGCCGCCGCGAGGATCGCGGCCGAAATGGACGGTGTGGGCTAGCCCTCAGCCCCGCTCGCCCGGCTCCTGGCGATAGGAATAGCCCTGGCCGGTGTCTCCGGGCGGCAGGTCTCCATAGTAGCCGGCCGGCGGCTGCACATAGACCGGGGCCGGCTGATAGACCTGGGGTTCGGGCTGGGCGTAGGCGGACGGGCCGTAATCGACCGGCGGCGGCGCATAGGCCTGACCGTCGTAGCCGCCCGGCCCCCAGGTGCGCGGGTCGCCGCCGTAGGTCGGCGCGTCCGGGTAACCGGGGCTGTACGACGAACCGCCCTGGCTATAACCGCCGCCCGAGGTGCTTTGGCTGTAGCTCTCGTAGGAACTGTAGGACGCGCCACCCCGGCCGCCGGAAGAGCTCTGCTGGTAGCCGTAGCCGCCGTCGTAGCCTGACCCATGACCACCCTGGCAGGGATCGTAGCAGGCCGGTGGCGGCGGTGGCGGTGGAGGAGGCGGATAGCCGCCGCATCGGTCATGGCAGGACGGCGGCGGTGGCGGGGTGTTGCCGCACCCGCCGCAGCGATCGGTCGTCACATAACGCCGGCCAAAGCCCTGGGCCGCATAGCCGAACGGACGGCTGGGACCATAGCCGGGACCACTGACGTAGACCGCGCCGTAGCTTCCGCCGCCGTAGCCGTAGTCGCCCACCGGACCGCCGCCGCCCATCGACACCGTGCCGCCGTATCCGCCGCGACCCTGGATCGCGCCGACGTCATAGCCGCGCGCATTAATGTAGGCGCCGGCCCCCGCGCCCGCATAGGCGCCGGCCGAGGCGTAGGCGTTCGCATTGGCGTTCACATTGACATTGATGTTGCCGCCATAGCCGCCGCCGTGGCCGCCCTCGTAGCCTCCGCCACCCGGATGACCGCCGCCGCCGCAGCCGCCACCGCAGCCGCCACCGCCACCGCCACCGCCAGGGTGTCCGCCACCGCCGTAGCCGCCGCCCCCGTGACCGCCGCCTCCCCGGCCTTGGCCCTCACCGGCCAGAGCAGGCGCGGCGCCGAGCAGCAGCAGGGCTGTAAGGATCGAGATCAGGGTTTTCACGAGAGGGACTCCGCAGGCGTTACGGACCCCCATACTCGCCTCCACGCCGATCGGTTCCCAATGCGCCAGCAGCGGGAGCAATCGAGCCAAGACGTGGTTAAATCTCGCTTTTCTGGCGTTAAGCCAGCCTAACGGTCGTAGAGATAGGCGCCCACGCCGCAGTAGCAGTCGCGGCTCTGCGACCGGCCATGGTCGACGCCGCGCGGGGCCCGATCGTCGTTGTAGCCATAGACGTCGTGATAGCCGCGTCCCGGCGGGCTGGACCATCGGGTCCATTCTCCGCTCCGATGGTTGCTGTAGCCGTAACGCCCGCCGCGATCGTAGCCGTACCGGACCGGCGGTCGATAGGCGCGCGGGTCGCCGTAACCGCTGCTCTGATAGCCGTAGGCCTGTGAGCCATATCCCTGGCTGTAACCGCCATGACCATACGATACGGGGCCGCCGTAAGGCTGTCCGTAGGGCGCGGGCGATGCGCCGTAATAGGGCTGGCCATAGGTCTGGGCGGCGGCGATGCCCGGCGCGGCGACGGCGGCGAGAACGATCAGGGCGAGGCGGCGCATGGGAACCCTCCAACAGGACGGAAAGGTTAACACCGTTCGCCGGATTTCGTTCGCACCATCAGAAATCGACTGCCAGACCCTTCTTTTCCCAGTCGCCATAACGGGTCGGCTCCGGCCCTTGGGGTCCGCCATACTCGCGCGCCAGCGCCAGGGCATCGGCGGCCGCGCGCCGTTCTGCCGCCTCGGCCAACGCGCGTTTTGCGGCGTCGGTCAGAGGTCGAGACCCTGTCTGGTCATTCGCGGCAATGGCGGGGGCGGCGGGTTCGGTCACGATGGGCTCTCGGGCTGGCAAGCCCTCACATAGGCATCTGTCAGCACGACGCCAGCCGATACCGCCGCAATCCCGCCCTTGCATCGCGGGCGCATCGGCCCTTTAAGCGCGCGAAATCTCCCTGACCGCCCGTTTCGAGGATCCCCATGGCCAAAGCCTCCGACAAGCCCGTCAAGAAGGTCGTGCTGGCCTATTCCGGCGGTCTGGACACCTCGATCATCCTGAAGTGGCTGCAGACGGAATATAACGCCGAGGTCGTCACCTTCACCGCCGACCTGGGCCAGGGCGAGGAACTGGCGCCCGCCCGCGAGAAGGCCCTGAAGATGGGCATCAAGCCCGAGAACATCTTCATCGACGACCTGCGCGAGGAGTTCGTGCGCGACTTCGTCTTCCCGATGTTCCGCGCCAACGCCCTGTACGAAGGTCAGTATCTGCTCGGCACCTCGATCGCCCGGCCGCTGATCGCCAAGCGCCAGATCGAGATTGCCCGCATGGTCGGCGCCGACGCTGTCTGTCACGGCGCGACCGGCAAGGGCAACGACCAGGTGCGATTCGAGCTGGGCTACTATGCGTTGGAGCCCGACATCCGCGTCATCGCCCCCTGGCGCGAGTGGGAATACCGGTCGCGCGAGGCGCTGCTGGAATTCGCCGAGAAGAACCAGATCCCGATCTCGAAGGACAAGCGCGGCGAGGCGCCCTTCAGCGTCGACGCCAACCTTCTGCACTCCTCCTCGGAGGGCAAGGTGTTGGAAGACCCGAACGTCGAGGCGCCCGAGTTCGTCCACCAGC
>JAZKHL010000096.1:0-7643 GCA_040385365.1 Pseudomonadota bacterium
GCGGCGATGTGCGCATCTCCAACCTGGGCGTGTTCGACACCGCCGCCCGCGCCGCTCGCGAAGGCCGCAACCCGGCCACGGGCGCGACCATCAACATCGCCGCGTCGAAGGCCGTGCGCTTCCGCGTATCCAAGCCGCTCAAGGATGCGGTCAACAAGTAAGACTTTGACGGCCTAACCGGCCGCGCGCGTCGCGGCGGCAGGAGCCGCAGGAGCAGGACGGGCGGGCGTCGCAGCAGTGCGGTTCCCGCCCGTTTTCTCTCTCAGTTGGGTCTTCATCTGCGCGACCCAGCCCGCGAAGGTGTCGGCCGATGCGGTCAGACCCGCGAAATCCTGGGCGCTCGCCGCCCCTTCCATTCCATCCAGACCGTCCAGCGCGATCCGCAGGGCCGGCCCCGACCGGGCCCGCGCCTCGAACGGTCCATAGTTGCGCGACAGGCGGCTGACCGATGCCGCGTCGCGGGCCAGCGAATAACCGACGCCCGCGCGGATCACGCGGCTTTCCTCGTCCGGCGTCAGGGGCGTGGCCGTATCCTTGAAGCGGTCGCCCAGCCGGGCCTCATAGAGCGAAGCCGCCCCGGCCCAGTTCTCCTGCTTCCAAAACACCTCCGCGCGAACCTGCTGCGCCTCCGGCGACCGGTCGTCGGCCAGCGTTTCGAGCGCGTGATCCAGCCGACCCAGCTCCATCAGAGCCCTGGCCTCGAGCGCCCGGCGTTCGGCGTTCAGCGCGGTCGGCAGCAGTGTGGTGCGAGAGCCCCAGATGGCCTGCAAGGCCGGCTCGGGCTGGTGATCCATCAGCAGGATCGTGGCCAGGGTCGTCGCGACCTGGGCCTTGGCCACCCCCTCCAGCCGGTTGTCGACCTGGTATTTCAGAAGCTCGGCCGCCTGATCCAGCAGGTCGACATCGACCAGTCGTCGAGCCAGGCGACGCACCATCTCGTCGCCGTCCGCGCCGACCGGGGTCAGGTCGCGGAAATCATAGAACAGCGCCAGCGCCTGGACCGGCTGCAGGCCGTCCGCCGCGCCGTCCAGGAACAGGGCCTTGAAGGCATTGGACAGATCGGACTGGAGCTCGATCGCGCCGGGCAGATCGCCCAGCCGCTGACCGGCGCCGCGAAGGGTATCCAGCGCCTCGCGATAGCGGCCCTGCGACAGATAGAGGCCGCCCAGGGTGCGGATCACCGACAGCTCGGTCGCATCGCCGCGCCAGCGCCATTTCAACTGCTCAAGCTGACCCGCGGCGGCGTCGGGCGTCATCGTGCCCTTGGCCAGTTCGATGCGGATCACGCCCAGTTTGGCCGGGGTGGCGATCCCGTCAAGCGGCGCGCGGCCCACGGCCTTGTAGACCGCCAGCGCACGGTCGGTCTGGCCCTCGAGTTCGAACAGGCGCGACTGCACCAGGCGCGCGGTCAGCTGGTCGGCGGCGGGAGCGTTCTGGGAAAAGCTGTAGGCCAGCAGCGCGCGCGCCGCATCCAGATCGCCGGTCTCCAGCGCCGCCATCGCGTGGGCGGCGCCGAACCGGGCGCGCCAGTCGGCCGGGAACTGGTCGATGACCTCGGCCCCGCCGGCGAAGGCGGCGCGGGCGCCGGCCCAGTCGCCCTGCTCGGCCGCCAGCCAGCCCTGCCAGACCTTGGTCGAGGGATCGTTCGCCAGGGCGCCGGACGAGAAGTCGAGCGTCGCCTCTTCCAGGCGCCCGATCGAGGCCCTCGCCGCGCCACGCAGGCCGCGAAGCTCGGGTTCGCCCTGCAGCGACGGCGTCTGGGTGAACATGGCGTTGACCACGCCGATGGCTTCATAGCCCAGACCCGATCCGACGAGGAACCGCACGAAGGCGGCCCGATCCTCGATCGGTGCGCGCGGATTGTCTGAGGCCGCGATGGATTCCTGAACCGCAGCGTCCTGAAGCTTGCGATAGTGGGCGCTGAAGCCCTCCTCGGTCGGCGCGCCCCATTCGGTCAGGATCAGCGCCGGAAACGGAGCCTTTCCGGGAGCGGCGTCATGCGCGGGCTCGGCGGCGTCCAGCGCCATCGACGGCGGCGACAGGGTCAGGCCCCTGGGCCGCGACAGGGTGACGAGGTCGCCCTCGGCCCGGATGGACAGGTCGTCCGTCGGGGTCTCGACCGCCAGACCCTGAGCGGTCGGCAACAGGGTCAGGTCGACCGTCTGGCGGCGATCCGCGAAGCCCTTGCCGGGGGCCAGGGCCGTGATGGCCGCGAACCGGTCGCCGACCATCGGATCGGTTAGCCAGACGGTGCGGGTCGCTCCGGCCATTCTCGCGACCAGGGCTGTGGCCGCGCCGTCGTCGCGTTCGACATCGATGCCGGAGGCCGCGCTCGGCTGTCCGCCGATGACGACCGTCCACTTCGACCCCTCGGCCACGGCCGAGACCGGCAGGTTCTCGGGCGCCGCGATGCGCAGGGCGGTGTAGTCCGGCCCGGCGGCCCAACGCGCGTCACTGGCGACACCCAGATCGCGGGCGCCCGCCATGTCCATGCGTGCAGCGGTGTCGAAGACGACCCACACAGCATCCCCGCGCCGAAAGACCGCCGCCCCGACCGGCGCGACCCAGCCGAAGCTGAGGCTGACCTTGTCGGCCGCCTTGGTCGCCGTCACCGGAACGGCCCCGCCGGCGGGAACGGCGCTGTTCGCTGTCGTCGTCGGGGTCGCCGCGCCGGCGGGATACAGGTTCAGCCAAACCGCCCCGTCGGCCGAGCCGGTGCGGGCGTCGGCGCCCTCTGCCAGCGTCAAGACCAGTTCGGTGGCGTCCAGGGCCGAGCGGGTCTCGACCTTGTCCACGCCGGGCGGGGGATCGGTCTTCAGCCGGCTGACGTCAGGGGCGGCGGTCGATCCGATGCGGATGACGACGCTCTGACCATCGCGTCGGACCCGTGCGCGCGAACCGACCACGCCGGCGAACTCCACGCGGGTGAAGCCCCGGTTTGCGCCGATGCGGATCGTGACCGGATCCAGGGCGGCGGCCGCCTCCTGCGCGAAGGCGGGGACGACGGCCCCCGCGATCGGGGCGAACGCGATCGTCCCGGCCGCGCCCAGCGCGACCGTGGTTCGTCCGATCGCGGTCATGGAGCGCGGGGAGGCCATTCGCGCGCACACTCGCGCGAACGCCCTTTCGACACGGTTAATGGGGTGTGACCACGTCGGGTCTTGATGCGTTGATCGGGGGAGCCGACATGAGCCGGGTCAGGAGCCGTCGATGTCCCCCGCTGAACCCCCCGCCTATCCGCCGCTGTCCACCCTGTCGACCGGCCTGCGCTGCCGCTGTCCGCGTTGCGGCAAGGGGCCTCTGCTGCAGGGCTATCTGACCATCCGGCCCAACTGCACCGTCTGTGGTTTGGACTACAGTTTTGCGGACCCGGCAGACGGCCCAGCCTTCTTCGCCATGACCGGGATCGGCATCCTGGGCATGATGCTTCTGATGGCCTTCGAGTTCATGGTCCACCCGCCGATCTGGGTCCACTTCGCCTTCACCTTCCCGCTGATCGCGGCGGCGTGCCTGGCGGTGCTGCGCCCGTTCAAGGGCTGGCTGGTGTCCGAGCAGTATGTCCACAAGGCCGCCCCGCCCGAGTGGGAGAGCATCGGCGGGCATGGCGAAGGGTCCAAGTGGAAATAGGCCGGCGTTAGCCAGAGACGCACGCTCGCGCCGCGTCGAACGTCCGCCCGAGCCCGGTCCTGACACGTGGCTCCAACCACACCGAGACGACGATCGCGGCGGCGGCGGTCGCCGCCAGAGCGATGGCGAACGAGACGAGGTCCGGAGCGCCCCACGCTTCGGTGGTCCGCATCAGCGCCTTCCCGACCTCCTGATGCAGCAGATAGAACGGGTAGGTCGCCAGGCCCAGGGTGCGGACGATCCCCGCCTGCCGGGCCAGACGACGCCAGACGAAAGGGTTGAACCGGATCGCTCCGACGATCAGCATCACCCCCGTCAGCACGACCAGGGCCGCGATCGGCCATGGATGGCCCGCGAAATTCGTCACGCAGTTCACGGCGACTTCGGCCAGTCCTGCCAGTGCGCAGACCAGCGCCGTCGCCATGACAGATGCATCGCGTCGTCCGGTCGTGATCGCGTGGAGCAGCCCGCCCAGTGCGAAGAAGCAGCCATGGCTCAGCAGGGTGATCGACGCCGACCAGGACTGGGACAGGCGCAGGACGGCGACGCCTGCCTCGTCAGGGCCCACTCCCGAGAGAGCGGCCACGATGATCAGGTGGAACATCGCGCTGAACCCGCCGAGGACGAGCAGCGTCCGGACCAAAGACGTTCGCCGCCAAAGGCTGACCGCGATCGCGGCGTAGAAGACAACCTCGACGCACAGGCTCCACACCGATCCGTCCAGCCAGGGCCGATAGGGAAACAGGGTCATGCTGCGCAGATAGGCCGGACCGATCTCGGCGAGAGACGGGCCGCCGAGCGTCAACAGAACCGCCAGCGTAATCGATGTGGAGATCCACAGCCCAGGCAGGAGCCGAAGCAGCCTCGCCCGGACGAAATCGATGGCAGAGCCGCGCGCCGAATAGGCGATGACATAGCCGGAGATGACAAAGAAGATCTCCACCCCGGTCCATCCGAACCAGGCCCACGGAACCGGCTGGGGAAAGGTCGAATCGCCCCGACCAGCGGCGAAGCCCAGATGGAAGACCGCCACCAACAGGGCCGCAAGGATACGAACGACATCCAGTCCGAGCAGGTGACGGCGCGGCGATTCACCGGCCGACGGCATCGCCCGATCCATGCTCAGCCTCTCGCCCCCGCGCGACCATGGCGCGAACCCTAGAGCAACGCTGAGTTGATGGCGACCCCGGAGGGACTCGAACCCCCGACCTCTGCTTTAGGAAAGCCTTGCTCTATCCGGCTGAGCTACGGGGTCACGCAGTTGGGTCCCTAGCGGGTCGCGGGCCCGGCCGTAAAGACGCACCGACGCGACCACCGAGCCGAACGGGAGATGGCTTGTGGTTAATCGGGCTTAAGATACAATATCTTGGGGTGAACAGATCGCGAATCGAGCGAGGTCGCTGATTCGGTCCTGATTCGTTTCGTCCCTGTTCCGCTCAGCCGCCAGCGGCTGTTAAGCTTCGCAATCAAGGAGCCGGCGCATGAGCCTCGACACTCTGTTCAACATCGCAAACGCGGTCGCCCTGATCGGCTGGATCATCCTGTCGCTGGCGCCGATCCGGCGGACCCTCGTCGTGTCGGCGGCGCGCTGTATCGCGGTGGCGCTGTCGGTGACCTATACAATCCTGTTGGTGCAGGCCGTCGCGGGCGGAGGCCTTGGCGGCGACCTGACGACGCTGTCGGGGCTGACCGAGGGGTTCAGCAAACCGCAGGCGGTCCTGGTCGGCTGGGTCCACTATCTGGCGTTCGACCTGTGGGTCGGGGCATGGGCGGTTGAGGACGCCGGCAAGCGGGGCGTGCCGCACTGGGCCATGCTGCCGGTATTGTTCCTGACGTTGATGGCCGGGCCGGTGGGGCTGCTGGTCTATCTCGCCGTCCGGTCGATGCTGAGCCGGCGACCGCCCGCGTTGACGACTTAGTTTCGATATGAAACGGTCTACCCGAGCCGGGAGACCGCCATGTCGCAAAAGCCCACCTGTCTGATCGTCGGCGCCGGAGACGGCGTGGGGGCCGCGATCGCCCGCGCCTTCGCGCGCGAGGGGCTGACCGTGTGCATCACCCGCCGCCCGCGCAATCTTGACCAGTTGGAAGCCGTCGCCGCCTCGATCCGCGCCGAGGGCGGGCAGGCCCACGCCTTCGGCGTCGACGCCCGTGTCGAAGCCGAGATGATCGCTCTGGTCGACAGGATCGAGGCGGACATCGGTCCTCTCCAGGTCGTTGTGTTCAATATTGGCGCGAACGTGCGCTTCCCGGTCGTGGACACGACGGCCCAGGTCTATTCCAAGGTCTGGGAGATGGCGGCGCTCGCGGGCTTCTTCGCCGGGCGAGAGGCGGCGCGCGTCATGAGACCGCGTGGCAAGGGCACGATCCTGTTCACCGGAGCCACCGCCTCGACGCGCGGCGGCGCGGGGTTCTCGGCCTTCGCCGGCGCCAAGGCGGCGTTGAGGCAACTGGCCCAGAGCCTGGCCCGTGAGATGGGACCGCAAGGCATCCATGTCGCCCACGTCGTGGTGGACGGCATGATCGACGGCGTCTTCGCCCGGTCGATCGCGCCAGACATCCAGACCCTGCTCGATGCAGACGCGATCCTGAAGCCCGAGGAAATCGCGAAGAACTATGTCTGGCTGCACAACCAACAGCGCAGCGCCTGGACGTTTGAACTCGACCTGCGCCCCTGGAAGGAAACCTGGTGATGAAAACAATCGACGTCATCTTCGATTTCGCCAGCCTGAACGCCTATCTTGCCCAGCGCGCCCTGCCCGGCGTGGCCGAGCGGACAGGCGCGAGCGTCAATCTGATCCCCTGCCTGCTGGGCGGCATCTTCAAGGCCACGGGCAACCAGGCGCCCTTCACGGCCTTCAACGGGATCAAGGGCAAGCTGGACTACGAGATGCTGGAGATCCGCCGCTTCGTTCAGACGCACCGGCTAACCGAGTTCCAGATGAACCCGCATTTCCCGGTCAACAGCCTGATGGCGATGCGAGGCCTTTGCGCCTGCGCGCCAGGGGACGAGTTCGACCGCTATGTCGAGGCGGTGCTGGCGGGCTTCTGGGAGCGGGGCCTGCTGATGTCCGACCCTGCGGTGCTGGCCTCGGTGCTGGTCGAGGCGGGTCTGGACGCCGAGCGCCTGTGGACCCTGGCCCAGACCGACGCGGTAAAGTCGAAGCTCGCCGACAATACGGCGGCTGCGGTCGAACGCGGCGCCTTTGGAGCCCCGACCTTCTTCGTCGGCGACGAGATGTTCTTCGGCAAGGAACGACTGGGTCAGATCGAGGCGCTGCTCGCCGCGATGTGATCGCCGACGCTTGAGGAACCTCAAGCGAATCGCCACCTTATTGAAATCATGAGCGACCGCTCCACAGGCCAGGCTCCCTCCCGCGTCGTCGCGGTGCTGGGGCCGACCAACACCGGCAAGACCCATCTGGCGGTCGAGCGGATGCTGGGCCACGCCTCGGGCATGATCGGCCTGCCGCTGCGGCTGCTGGCGCGCGAGATCTACGAGCGGATCGTCAAGCAGCGGGGGGCCAACGCCGTCGCCCTGATCACCGGCGAGGAAAAGATCATCCCGCCCCGGCCCCATTTCTGGGTCTGCACCGTCGAGGCCATGCCGCTGGAGCGCGAGGTCGAGTTCCTGGCCATCGACGAGATCCAGCTGGCCGCCGACCCGGAGCGCGGTCATGTCTTCACCAGTCGCTTGCTGCACGCGCGCGGCCGGTTCGAGACCATGTTCCTGGGCGCGGCGACCATGGCCCCATTGATGCGGCGGCTGATCCCGGACCTGGAGATCGTCACCCGCGAGCGGCTGTCGAACCTGACCTATGCCGGCTCCAAGAAGCTGACCCGCCTGCCCCGCCGATCCGCCATCGTCGCGTTCAGCACGGAACAGGTCTACGCCATCGCCGAGCTGATTCGGCGCCAGCGCGGCGGGGCGGCTGTGGTGATGGGCTCGCTGAGCCCCCGAACCCGCAACGCCCAGGTGGCCCTGTTCCAGTCCGGCGAAGTGGATTTCCTGGTCG
>JAZKHL010000097.1:0-12613 GCA_040385365.1 Pseudomonadota bacterium
GCCTTGATCTCGGCGATGACGGCGGCGACGGCCTTGTCGATGCCGCGCTTCAGATCCATCGGGTTCATGCCGGCGGCGACGGACTTGAGGCCTTCCTGCACGATGGACTGGGCCAGGACGGTGGCGGTGGTGGTGCCGTCGCCGGCCTTGTCATTGGTCTTGGAGGCGACTTCGCGGATCATCTGGGCGCCCATGTTCTCGAAGGCGTCTTCCAGCTCGATCTCTTTGGCGACCGAGACGCCGTCCTTGGTCGAGCGCGGGGCGCCGAAGGACTTCTGGATCACGACGTTGCGGCCCTTGGGACCCAGGGTCACCTTGACCGCATTGGCGAGGACGTTGACGCCGCGCAGCATCTTCTCGCGCGCGTCGGTGGAGAACTGAACTTGTTTCGCAGCCATGTGAGGCGGCTCCTAATCTGATTGTCTGGGGAAAGAAGGGGTCGAAACGTCGGGTGCTAGAGCACGCCCAAGACGTCGGATTCCTTCATGATGATCAGGTCTTCGCCTTCCAGCTTGACCTCGGTGCCCGACCACTTGCCGAACAGGATGCGGTCGCCGGCCTTCAGTTCCAGGGCGTTGACGGTGCCGCGCTCGTCACGGACGCCGGGGCCGACGGAGACGACTTCGCCTTCCTGAGGCTTTTCCTTGGCCGTGTCGGGGATGATGATCCCGCCCTTGGTCTTGGATTCTTCTTCCACGCGCTTGACCAGCACGCGATCGCCGAGAGGACGAAACGCCATCTGCATATTCTCCGATGTGAACTTCAAAAGTTTCCTCGTAGCGCCTCGGGGTCGGCTTTTTGGCAGCCGAGCCTCGCGAGTGCTAACGCGCAGCGGAAGTAGGGGGAGGGTGTGTCAGCGTCAAGGCCGCGCCCGGCCGATGAACGCCGGATGAACGAGATTTCTGGCCGGACGTTCAGGTTCGCAAGCGCAGCAATGCACGTTCGCCAGTCGCCGTTAGAAGCAGACAGCGTTGACCGCCTTGGAGGGCCGACTATGAAGATGTTTCGGACGATTGCAGTGGGGGCGGCCGCCCTGACGCTGAGCGCGGCCGCCGTGCCGGCGTCGGCCCAGAACTATTACGGCGGCCGCGACCGTGACCGCAATAACGGCGGCGACGCCGTGGCGGGACTGGTTCTGGGCGCGGTCGTCGGCGGGATCGCTGGTGCGGCCATCGGCAACGGCGACAATCGTTACGTCGCGAGCGGCGCTCTGGCGGGCGCCGCGATCGGAGCTGCGGCCGCAAGCGACGACAACGGCCGCGGGTATGATCGCGGCTATGGCTCCTCGAGCTATGGCTACAGCTACGGATCGGGATACGGCGACAGCTATGGTGGCGGCTACCGCGACGACTGCGGTTACTGGCGCGACGGGCGCTGCTGGCGCAACCGGGGCCATTGGGAGCGGGATCACGGCATCAACAGCCGCGACCGGCGCGATGATCGACGCGACGACCGAAGGGACTGGCGCTCCGACCGTCGGGACGATCGGCGAGATGACCGGCGCGACGACCGGCGCTGGCGCAACTACTGAGACTGGATGCGGGCCCCTCTTCACCAAGGACGGGGCCCGTTTCTACATCAGGCGGGTGAGCAGGGCCGCTGTGGAGGGATCGAGGTCGGCTGACGGCCTGCCCGCCGCGACGTCTTTCAGGATCGCCCTGGCCAGCACCTTGCCCAGTTCCACGCCCCATTGGTCGAAGCTGTTGATGTCCCAGATGACGCCTTCGACGAAGGTCTTGTGCTCGTAGAGGGCCAGCAGCGCGCCAAGGGTCTGGGGCGTCAACCTCTCCATGACGATCGCGGTCGAGGGCCGGTTGCCGGGAAAGGTCTTGTGCGAGGCCAGGCGGTCTGCCTCGGCGGCATCGGCGCCGGCCGCGATCAGTTCGGCGCGGGCCTGTTCGGTCGTCTTGCCAAGCATCAGGGCCTGACCCTGGGCGAGGGCGTTAGACCACAGGGGTGATTCCGGAGCGTCGGCATGGGTTCTGGCGACGATGACGAACTCGGCGGGCACCACCTGTGGGCCTTGGTGGATCTGCTGGAAGAAGGCGTGCTGGCCATTGGTGCCGGGTTCGCCGAAGACCACAGGACAGGTCTGGCGGGTCACGGGCGAGCCGTCGCGGTGCACCCGCTTGCCGTTCGATTCCATCTCCAGCTGCTGCAGGAAGGCCGGCAGGCGGCGCAGCCCATGGGCGTAGGGCGCGACGGTGCGAGCGGGTCGGTTCAGGCCGTCGACGTTCCAGACCTGGGCCAGGGCCAGCAGAACCGGCGCGTTGGTCTCCAGCGGCGCGGAGACGAAATGATCGTCCATGGCGGCAGCCCCCGCCAGCAGTCCGTCGAAGGCATCGGGGCCGAGCGCGATGACGCAGCTGAGGCTGACCGCCGACCAGAGGGAATAGCGACCGCCGACCCAGTCGCGGAAGGCGAAGGTTCGGGCGCAGCCGAAGGCCTCGGCCTTGTCCGGCGCGGCGGTGACGCCGATGAAATGCTGGTCGCGACCGGCCCCGGGCAGACCCGCCGCCAGCCAGGCCTTGGCGGCCTCGGCATTGGCGAGCGTCTCCTGCGTGGTGAAGGTCTTGGAGACGACGACGACCAGGGTGGTTTCGGGATCGAGGCCGGTCAGGGCCTCCGCCATGTCGCGCGGATCGATATTGGCGACGAACCGCAGGTCGATCTGGGGATCGAGCGGGCGAAGCGCATCCCAGACGACGCGCGGCCCCAGGTCCGATCCGCCGATGCCGATGTGGACGATGGCCGTGAAAGGCCTGCCCGTCGCGCCGGTCTCTCCGCCCGAGCGGACGGCGGTCGCATAGGCGGCCATGTCGGCCCGCACGGCGTCGACCTCGGCCGAGACGGCTTCGCCCAGAGCGAGGAAGTTCGCTCCCGTGGCCGCCCGCAGGGCGGGATGCAGCACGGCGCGGCCTTCGGTGGAGTTGATCGCCTCGCCGCCGAACAGGCGGGAACGGGCAGCCTCGACGCCGGAGGCGCGGGCCAACTCCAGACAGGCGTCGAAGCCCTCGCGGGCCCAGCTTTGCTTGGACAGGTCGAGATAGAGGCCGGCCGTTTCCAGCGTCATTCGCGCCAGCCGGTCCGGATCGGCGGCGAACTGATCGACGATGCGGGTGTCAGCGTCGCGCGCGGCGGCGGCAGCGAAGGCGGTCCAGGCGTCAGCAGCGGTCATGCGTTTCGGCGTCCGTTAATCAAGGTCTCGTTTACGGGTGAGGCGTAGACCGGTTCAATCGCCGATTCCCGCGAAAAGGTTCGTATCATGTCCTGTGGCATCGCCATCGCCGCCGCCCTCCTGCTCAGCGACCCCAATGTGGCCCTTGCCGCGGCCCAGCCCATGGCCGTCGCCGGAGCGCCCGTGTCCGTCGCCGCCGAGCCCCTTTTCATCGACATCGTCGCTCGCTCCAGCGCACTGAAGGCCGTCGTCGACGCCTGGACGGGCGCGCCGTCCGATTTCGACGGCTTCAAGGTTCAGGCCGCCGAGCTGGCCGCCATGGATATGCAGGCGCACCTGATCCTCAAGGAGCGCGGCACCGACGGCGACCTGAAGTGCATCCTGCGGGGCATCTCCGAGGACATCCCCCGGAAGATCGAGGCGGTCGAGACGGCGACGACGCCTCAGGCCCGCGCCACGGCGATCGGCGAGCTTTCCTATCTGCTGAACGACAATGTCGAGGTCATCACCTCTCCGCCCCAGCCTGAGGCCCAGAGCGGCGTGGCGACGAACTAGGACGCAGCGTCTTCCAGCGCCTCGACCAGGACGCCGTCGGTCAACAGTTGAGGCAGGATTCGGGGGTCGGCCTGGCCCGGCGCGTAAAGCAAATACAGCGGCACGCCTGAGCGGCCGTGCCGGACCAGCTCGCGGGTAATGGCGTCGTCGCGGCGGGTCCAGTCCCCCACCAGATAGACGGCGTTGGCGGCCGTCATGGCTTCGGCCACACGCGGCGATACGAACGCGACCCGTTCGTTGATCTTGCAACTGACGCACCAGTCGGCGGTGAAGTTCACCAGCACGGGGCGACCCTGCGCCCGCGCGGCCTCGACAGCCTCGGCCGACCAGGGCGATGACGCCAGGGCGGAAGGAGCGTCTGTCCGGGGCTCAGCCGTGGGCGAGCGGCCCGCCAGACCGGCCATGGCCACCGCGATCACGAGCGCGAGCGCGCCGATCACGGAGGCGAGAATGCCTGAGCGGCCGTCGGCCCGGTCGATCTGGCGGCGTCCCTCCAGCCACAGCCCGAACGCCAGAAACAGACCGCCGGTGAGCAACAGGGCCAGTCCCTCGCCTGCGACCTGTCGTGAGAAGACCCAGATCAGCCACAGCGCCGCGCCATACATCGGGAAGGCCAGGATGCCGCGCAGCCGCTCCATCCAGAGGCCGGGCCGGGGCAGGCGGCGGAGCAGGGACGGCGACAGGCTGACCGCGAGATAGGGCAAGGCCAGACCCAGTCCCAGCATCAGGAACACGACCAGGGCCATCGGCGCGGGCATCAGCAGGGCGGCCCCCAGAGCCACCGCCATGAAGGGCGCCGTGCAGGGCGCGGCCACGACCACCGCCAGCACGCCGGTGAAGAAGGCCCCGACACCGCCCGGCATTCGCGACAGCGGTCCGGATCCGGCGACGCCCTGGATGCCGGCGCCGACGTGATAGACGCCGGAAAGATTCAGCCCGACCGCCAGCATCAGCAACGCCAGGCCGGCCGTCACGATCGGCGCCTGGAGCTGGAAGCCCCAGCCGACAGCCTGTCCGCCCGCTCTTAGGGCCAATAGCAGTCCGGCCATGACCAGGAAGCTGACCAGCACCCCGCCGGTGAAGGCCAGTCCGTCGCGCCGCGCTTCCGCTGGGTCGTGGGCCGAGCTCGCCAGGGAGGCCGCCTTCATCGCCAGGATCGGAAACACGCAGGGCATCAGGTTCAGGATCAACCCGCCGAGCAGGGCCAGCAGCGTGGCCTGGACAAAGCCGAGCCAGCTTGTCGCGTTCTGTCTCGCCGAGGCCTCCGACACATCCAGCGGTCCGCCGCCATCGGCGCCGGTCAGGGGGGGGCCGGGCGTCGCCTCGATCTCCCAGGCGCCGTCGTCGGTCACGAGAAGACCGCGCACCGGTTCGGTCAGGCCTGCGCCCGCCAGCCGACCGTTCGCGACGAGATCTAGAGTGACGCCGTTCGGCCCGCGCTCGCCGGGTTGGACCGCTGCGTTGTCGATGATCCCGGTCTCGAACGGCAGGAACCATGCCCGATCCGGCGACAGGCCCGTGAGCGGTCCTCCGGCGGCCGTCAGACGCAGGGTCGATCCGTCGAGCGCCACGCGGGCTTCGATCCCGGCCGGCCGGGGGGCGGTCTCGATCACCCGCTGGATCGCGGCGCCGTATTCGGAAGCCAGAGGCGCGGCCCCCTCGCGGATCGGCAAGTCGAGCCGGAGCGTCATCTCATCCGGCACGCACATCTCGGGGCTGCAGACCAGAAACACTGCGCGCACGATCAAGGGCAGGCTGGAGCCGGGTCGGGCGTCGGCTGGAACCGTGATGGTGACTGGCAGGAAGACCTCGCCGGCGTAGCCATAGTTCATCAGCGCCTGGAGCCGCAGCCGCTCCGGCACGGGCCAGACGATCTCTCCCGCCGTCATGCCGGTCGGCAGGCTCCAGTCCAGTGTGGTCGCGCCACCGGAATCGCCCGGATTGCGCCAATAGGTGTGCCAGCCAGGCTGAATGTTCTGACGCACGGCGACGATCGCGGTCGAGCCGGGGGCGGCCCAGGCGCTCATCGGGACCAGTTCGGCTTCGATCCGCTCGGTGCTCTGTGCGCCGGCTTCGGAGCCGGGCGCGCGGCTGATGCCTTGCGCGGTCGCCAGACCGGGCGTCGTCAGCAGCAGAAGTCCGGCAAGGAAGGCGGCGAAGCGCGACATCGGTCTCACGATCAGCGGAGCTGAGACCCTTAGCGACCCCGGATCGATCCCGCCACGGTCACGCCGTCGCGGAGCGTGGGTCTAGCCGAGCTTGTCGGCGATCGTCGTCATCGCGCCCTTGAAGCCGCTGGTCGAGTTTCCGGCGAACAGGCTGAGCGAGCCGACGATGGCCAGGAAGATCATCCCGGCGATGATGCCGTATTCGATGGCGGTGGCCCCGCCCTGATCGTTCAGGAAGCGACGGATCAATCTCGGCATGCGGCCTCCGGGTCGAACTAGAGCAGGTCGCGCAACCAGGCGACCAGGGGCGCGTCGGCGGGCGGCATGGGATAGTCCGACAGCTGGGCCGGCTTCACCCAGGCCAGGGCGGCGTGCTCGCGCTTGACGACCACGCCGGACCAGCGTCGGCACAGATACAATGGCATCAACAGGTGAAACGAATCGTAAGCGTGGCTGGCGAAAACGAACGGAGCCAGGCAGGCCTCCTGCACGTCGATGCCCAGTTCCTCGTTGAGCTCGCGGATCAGGGCGGCTTCCGGACGTTCGCCCGGCTCGACCTTGCCGCCGGGAAACTCCCACAGGCCGGCGAGCTGTTTGCCCTCTGGCCTTTGGGCGATCAGCACCCGGCCGTCGACGTCGATCAGGGCGACGGCGACCACGAGGACGGTAGGCAGGACGGGCTCGGTCATGGCCGCCCTTAGCGTCTCAGCTGTCCGATCTGCAATCATTGGTCACACAGTGTGGCCCGCGCGTCCTTGCGGATTGGGGCCTCATTGGGGCAAGCAGTTTTGCTTTCGTTCCGCCGACGCACGGCGATCTCAGAGACCTCGCGACCGCCATGGCCCCCTCGTCCCTGTCAGACACCCTGTCGAGCCCCGAGGTTCAGGCCTTCGCCAGCGGTTTCCCGGTGCTGATCGTGCATCTGGCCGTGACCTTCGGCCTGCTGGCGGCGGGCGCGGTGATTTACGCGCTGTTGACGCCATGGAAGGAAATCACCCTGATCCGCGAGGGAAACGCCGCCGCCAGCGTGGCGTTCGGCGGCGTGCTGGTGGGACTGGCCATTCCGCTGGCGGTGTCGATGTCGGTCTCAACCTCGGTCGCGGATATCGCCCTGTGGGGCCTTGCGACTCTGGTGCTCCAGCTCTTGGCCTTCCGCATCGTCGATCTGGTCCTGACCGGCCTGCCGCAGCGGATCCAGGAGGGCGAAGTGTCCGCCGCCGTCCTGCTGGTGGGGGCCAAGCTGGCCACCGCCCTGATCCTCGCTGCCGCCCTGACGGGCTGAGCCGGCCGGGTCGATGCGCTTTCCCCGTCCGCCGGACTGGCTGATCTATTCCAGCGTGGTCTTCGCCCTGGTGCTGGTCTCGCTGAGCCGGCGCGAGAACGCCGACGCCCCGCCGGCGCCCCCGCCGCCGGACGAGGTCGAGGGGGCCCTGCTGGGACCGGTCACACCGTTCGATCCGGCGGTGACGGTGACGACGCCCGACCTGCCGTTCCAGCCGGCCGCCGGCACCGCCTTCTCGATCGCAGGCCAGGGGCGCTGGCTGACGGCGCGTCACGTGGTGGAGGGGTGTCGTCGCCCCGCCCTGGTCGTCGGCGGCGGCCGGGCGGTGGCGGCCGACGTTCGCCTGTCGCCGCGCGCCGACATCGCGCTTCTGATCACGGCCGGGGGGCCTCCCGCGCTGGCCGTCTCCACGACGGCGCCGCTGCATGTCGGCCAGCGCGCCTTTCATCCGGGATTTCCTCAAGGAAAGCCTGGCGAGGTGACCTCTCGCCTCCTGGGCCGCGAGACCCTGCATGTGCGGGGTCGCGGTGCGCGCGATGAGCCGGTTTTGGCGTGGGCCGAAGTCGGCCGCACGCGTGGCCTGGATGGGACGCTGGCCGGCCTGTCCGGCGCGCCGGTGCTGGACCGTCGCGGTCGCGTCGTCGCCCTGACCATCGCCGAGTCGCCGCGGCGGGGCCGCATCTACACCACTGCGCCCGACACCCTGGGACCGGCGATCCGCGGCGAACAGCGGCCGGACGAACCCCTGTTGGGCGAGGCGATCACCATCGACAACTATGGACGGGTCGCCGACGATCTGCGTCGCGACCTGCGGGTGGCCCAGGTGGTCTGTCTGTCCGCCTGATGGTCCTGCCGGTCGATCCGCATCTGTATCTGGTCTTCCTCGGCGTCATGGCGGTGATGGCGGTCACCCCGGGACCGGCGAACCTGTTTTCGGTCGCGACCGGGATCGAGCGGGGACGGCGAGCCGTGCTGATCGCGGTCGTCGGCATGAATGTCGCCACCCTGGTCTGGTTCGGCGCCGCCGCCCTGGGCCTCGGCGCCCTGGTTGCGGCCTTTCCCGAAGTGTTCCGCTGGGTCGCCATCGCCGGAGCCCTCTATGTCGCCTGGTTGGGCGCGACGGCGCTGTGGCAGGCCTTTCGGCCGCAGGGCGATGCGCACCCGGCCGAGCGCGCAAGGGTACATGTCCGCCGCCCTGCCTTCGTCGATGGGTTCCTGGTCCAGATCGCCAATCCCAAGGCCATCCTGTTCTTTACCGCCGTCTTGCCGCCGTTCATCGATGTGGACCGACCTGCGCCGCCGCAGCTGGCCCTGTTCGCCCTGGCGGTCATCGGCATGGACGTCATGACCATGAGCGCATACGGTCTGGGGGGCGCAGCCCTTGCGCGGCGGATGAGCGAGCCCAAGTTCAGACGGACGTTCGGCGCCTTCGTGGGCATTTTGCTTCTAACGGCTGCCGGACTGATTATCTCGCGATTATAGTCACTTGCTAGACATCGGAACACCGCCGTTCATGCTGCGTTCAGGTGAAATGACCGATTTTCCGTCCTCCTTCCGGAGTTCCCTCAGATGAAATCCTCGACCAAATCCTTTCTGGTCGTCGCGGTCGCCGCCTTGACGCTGGGCGCCTGCGCGACCTCGACCGCCTATGCGCCCGCCGGTTTCAATGGCCAGCGCGGAGGCTACGCAGAACAGCGTCTCGAAAACGATCGCTACCGCGTCAGCTTCTCCGGCAACTCGGTGACGTCCCGAGAGCAGGTGGAAATGGCGTTGCTGCTGCGCTCCGCCGAATTGACGACCGAGAACGGCTACGATTGGTTTTCGACCGTGAACCGGGCCACCGACCGCGACACCCGCTACCAGACGATCCGCGATCCCTTCTACGACCGCTACAGCCCGTTCTGGGGTCCGTCGTGGCGCTATTTCGGACGCGGCGGCTGGAGCCGCTGGAACGATCCGTTCTGGGGTCGTGACGACTTCGACGTTCGTCAGATCGATCGTTATGAGGCGACGACCGAGATCGTGATGGGTCGCGGCGCCAAGCCTGCGGGCGATCAAAACGCCTTCGACGCTCGCGAGGTGATCTCAAACCTCGGTGGGCGGGTCATGCGACCGATGTAGATCGCACGGATCGGGTGGACGGGGTCAGGCGACCTCGTCCACCCGGACCGCCGCCAACGGCGCCGACAGATCGTTGATGGGCGAGACGTAATCCGCCATCGCGTCGAACTCGTGCAGGAAGACCGCGCGCAGATCATCGGTCTCCATGATCACCTCGTGCTTGGCCCGATCGACCTCGACATAGCGACCTCGGCCCAGCCGCTTGGCGGCCCAGCGATTGGTCTGTTTCCAGACGCGGTCGTCGTCGCCGGACTGCACGATGGTGCAGGGAATGCGAACTGCCTTCAGCGCCTTGGGCTTCAACGAGCGTTCGCCCGCATCGATCCCGAAGGCCAACCAGCCCCAGGTCGGGCCGCCGACCGCCAGGTGCGGACAGGCGAACAGCTGCTGACGCCACATCTCGTAACGGCTCTCGTCCGACGTCAGGGCGTCTTTCTCGAAGGTGTGGTCGAAGGGATCGTCGGCGTCGTCCAGAACGAAGTCGCCCGCCTTGCCGTGACGCACGTTCCAGCGCACCGCCAGCTTGACCGACCACATCGACCGCTTGCCAGTCTTGATGCGCAGCATCGGGCTGGTCAGGATCGCGCCAGCAAACCGATCCTCGCCGCCCTCCAACGTCAGCAGGTTCAGCGTCCCGCCCATGGAATGGCCGACCATGACCCAGGGCTTGGGCGCTTTCGCTTCGAACGCGTCCAGCAGCCGGGCATAATCGTCCAGGAACTCTTCCACCGCCCGCGCGTGGCCCTTCAGCCGGTCGGGCAGGAGACGCGCCGACAGGCCCTGTCCGCGCCAGTCGTGCGCCAGGACGCACCAGCCGCGCGCCAGAAAGTTGCCGATCACCTCGAAATATTTTTCGATCGGCTCGGTACGGCCGGGGCTCAGCACCACGGTCCCGCGCGGCTTGGCGGCGACCAGCGCGGACGGCGTCCAGAAGGCCGCGCGCAGGCGCAGGCCTCCGGCGCCCCTGAACCAGTCGCCCTCGCCTCCGGGCGGAGAGGCGGCTCCGGGAACGCCCATCAGAGGGGCATTGGCGGCGAATGCGGCGGCGCGGTTCACTCGGGCTTCCTGAACTTCAAGGTCATGCGATCGCTCTCGCCGATCTCATCGTATTTGCTGCGGTCGAACGCCGGATCGGGCGGCGATCCTTGCGGCGCCGTCAGGCGACGCGGCGGCAGGGTCTCGACGCCGAAGGGATGATCCTTGGTGTCCTCGGGGTTGGCGTTGATCTCCGACGCCGCGACGAAGATGAACCCCGCCTCGGCCGCCAGTTGTTTGACGAACGCCTCTTGCACATATCCGTTCGCCGCCGCCGGATCCTGATCCGCGTCCGGATCCAGCCGGTGCTGTTCGATCCCCAGAACGCCGCCGGGGCCAAGAGCGGCGTAGGCGTCGGCGAAGGCCTTTTCGGCGATACCGGCGGCCATCCAGGCGTGGATGTTACGCATGAACAGGGCCATGTCGGCCGTCCCCGCCGGGGCGACAGGGCCAGTGGTCGCGCCGAACTGGCTGAACTTCACCTCGCCATACAGGCGACGGTCCGCGCCGAAGCGGGCTTCGAAATTGGCGTTGAGCGCGGCTTGGGCCGGATCGGCGCCGGGACCCGAGGCGAAGCCAGCTGCGTAGTATTCGCCTTCACCCTTGCTGAGGTAGGGGGCCAGGATTTCGGTGTACCAGCCGCTGCCGGGCCAGAACTCGACCACGGTCATCGTTGGTTGAAGTCCGAAGAAGCGCAAGGTCTCGAGTGGGTGTCGGAAGGCGTCGCGCGATCGGTCCGCAACGCGCCACGGGCCCTGGATGGCCCACTCCAGCGAGCCTTCCGGCGGGCCTGACGGCGTGGCGGGGGCCGCCGCCTTCTCTTCCTTCTTGCCGCAGGCGGCGACGCCGGTGATCACAAGGCAGCCTGCGCCGACGAGCATGGCCCGCCGCGAAGGTCGCACTCGCCATGTCGGCGTCCGATCCCGCATCAATTCTCCCCTGACAGCCATCGTCCAGGAGACGACGCCATCCCGGAAGGGGCTGGGATAGAGAGGTTCGCCAAGGCCGTCAAAGCTTGAGCGTCAAGCGGGCTTGCGGAATCGCAGGGTCATCCGGTCGCTTTCGCCAATCGCGTCGTATTCGGCCCGTTCCGCCTCGGTCAGGGGCGTTGCCCGGTCGTTCGCGTTGCCCTCGCGCGGCGCGGAGACCCGTGTCGGAGGCAGGGTCCAGACGCCGAACGGGTGGTCGTGATCATCCTTGGCGTTGGCGTTCAAATCGCTGCGCGCCTCCAGCACGAAGCCCGCCGCGACGGCCGCGCGGATCACATGGCTCTCGGACACATAGCCGGTCGGGGCGGTCAGGTTGGGGTTCAATCCCTCGCCCGAACGATGCTGTTCGACGGCCAGGATGCCGCCGGGCTTCAGCGCCTTGAAGAAGGCCTCCAGATACGGACCGGTGCGCGAGGGGTTCGAGCGATGCCAGTTGTGGAAGGCGCGGGCCACGACGATCAGATCGGCTGCGCCGTCGGCCACGCCCATGCTCTCCAGCGGGCGGGCGACCGCGACATAGGTCCCGCCGGTCGCCTGGGCGTACGGCTGCAGAATGGCGCTCCACCATCCGCCCCGTCCGGGCTCGATTTCCACGATCGTCGATCCGGGCGTCAGGCCCCAGAAGGTCAGGGTTTCGAACGGATGGCGATAGACGTCGCGGGCCACGTCGGCGGCCGGGCGCGTGTCCGATCCGATCGCCGCCTGAAGCGCCTCGTCTTCCTGGAGGACGGGCGGGGTCATGGCGGTGCGGCGTGCGGTGCGCTCGGCCGTGGTTTCGTTCAGCGTCGGCATGGCCTGGGCCAGGGCGGAGCCGGCGACGACCGAGGCCAGGGTCGCGGTCATCAGAAGGGTCAGCGGGCGCATCTTCGGCTCCGGGGGCAGTGATTTCAGATCGGGGGCGACCATAGGCGACCCCTCGCGGCGGGCAAGCGTCGATGCCGACAAGGCGGCGGTCTGTCGCGGTTGCCTAAAGTCTCGAACGAACAAGCCAAACACTCCGGCAGCCTCGGGCTTGTCCCGAGGGTCCATGTCTCGTCCGCACGAAAGACAAGGTCGCGCTCGTCCTTGGAAAAGCCTCCTCCAACAGCGAGCCGTGTCCGCTGAACGACGGATCCTCGGGACAAGCCCGAGGATGAAGGACCTTGAAGAGCCTAGAGGCCCAACCGCCGGGCCCGGGCCGCGATTTCCAGCAGCAGGCGTTCGGCGATCAGGTGTTCGGGCATTCCGGTGGTCTTGGTGGCGACGTCGGCGGTGTTGACGCTGTCCTGGACGACATCGAGCTCTT
>JAZKHL010000098.1:0-20148 GCA_040385365.1 Pseudomonadota bacterium
ACGATCTCCAGCGGACGTTTGGCCTCGAAGGCGACGGCGGCGCGGGTTTTCATGGGGCAGGCTCCTTTGAGGCGGACGTGTAACGACAGGCGACCGCCGGGTCACGCGCTGGACGGCACGAAAAACGCGTGATGCAAAACACAGTGTACTTCGTGCACATCGTGCACTTCTGCCCCGGCTTGGAGCCAGGACGCGCCCTGATTACCCCTTGGTATCGTCAGAAGCGGTCGCAGGCGTCGCCGTTGCGGACTGCTGTCTCGCCAACCGCTCCAGCACACGCCCCCTGCCCTTCGACAGGGCGGTGATCACCCCGCGAAACGTGGCGACCTCCTGCTCGGTGAAGCCCGACCGCCCCAGCATGACGCGCAGATTCTGGCTCATGGAGCGCATCTTCTCCGGGGGATGGAAGAATCCAGCGGCGTCCAGCTCCCGCTCCAGATGCTCGTACATCCCGAGTTGCAGAGCGCCAGACGCCGGCGGCTCGGCTTCGCGAAAGCTGGGCGGTGGGGCGTCCAGAACCAGGGTCCGCCACTCGTAGGCGTTGATCGCCACGGCCTGCGCCAGGTTCAGGCTCTGATGGCGCGGGTCGATGGGGATGGTGGTGATGCCGTGGCACAGGGCGATGTCGGTCGTCTCCAGCCCTGCCCGCTCGGCCCCGAACAGCAGGCCGACCTTCAGGCCCGACGCCGTGTCATCGTAAAGGACGCGCGACGACTCCCGGGGCGTCCGCACAGGCTGGCGAGTCTCCCTCGGCCGGGCGGTGGTGGCGAAGACGGTGTTCAGGTCGGCGATGGCGTCGGCCACGGTCTTGAACACGGCGACGCCATCCAGCACCCAGTCGGCCCCCGACGCCGTGGCCCAGGCGCGCTCCTGCGGCCACCCGTCGCGCGGGTTGACCAGCCGCAGGCGCTCCAGCCCGAAGTTCGCCATCACCCGCGCCACCGCGCCGATGTTCTCGGCCATCTGCGGCCGGTCGAGAATGACGACGGGGGGCGTCAGGTCGGGCAAGTGAACTCAGTCCTCGCCGATCATGGCCAGCCACGGGTCGGCGGTTCCGGCTTCGACTTCGGCGACCTTGACCGCGGGCCAGCCGATCGACTGCTCGCCGGCCGCGCGCCAGGCCAGGGTGATCAGGTCGCGCAGTTCGCCCGCGCCCGCCGCCAGGCGCGCGTCGGCAAAGGTGACGCCGGGCTGTAGCGTCTCGCCCTGAGCGTCGGCCGCGAAGGCGCCGGCCTTCTCCAGCCGATAGAAGGGGACGACCTGGGTCAGTGTCGCGTTCAGATAGGTCGCGACGCGTGTCCGGAGATCGAAGCCGTCCAGGCTCGGCGCCGCCATGGCCGCCTCGACGGCGTCCAGTCGGGCGTTCCGACGGATGAAGGCGCCCTCGAACATGCCGTGAGTCTGGCGCGAGTTGGTGAAGCCCTCGGGGTTCGGATAGTCGCCCCACCCGTTGTAGTGGATCGACATGTGGTGCGGTTGGGAGCCGTCGCCGACGTAGTGCGACAGATAGCCGATATCGCGCAGGATCAGCGCCTCGCGCCGGTCGCGATCTTCGCGATACCAGGCGCGTTTTCCAGCATCCAGCTCGCGCGCCTCGGCCGCGTTCAGCACGCGCCAAGTGGCGAAGTCGCGGGCCAGCTGCTGGAAGCCGTCCATGATCGCATAGGGCAGGTAACCGGCGTCGTTGACCTCGATGCCCGCCGCCGCCAGCTGGGCGTCGTATTCGCTCTTCAGCGTCGGCAGTTGCGACAGGGTCGGGCCGGTCGAGTTCATCACATGGCCGTTGTCGTCCAGATCGACGAAGTGGGCGGTATCACGCTCGCGGTCGTGGGGTTGGCCCGCGCCCTTGGTCCGGTCGGGTTCGCGCGACAGCTCTCCGACCTCGGCGACGGCGCCGGGGGTGCGCAGGAAGGCCGGCAGTTCGTCGGGTAGGGCGCGCATGGCGGCGACGCCGACGAAGCGGTGGCCGGTCGAGCCCCAGGCCGAAACCTGGGTCGCAGTGAACACCCCGCCCGCGCCCACGATCAGGGCGGCGGCGGCGACAAGGGCGAGCTTCTTCATGCGACGGCTCCGGCTGGGAATACATCCGCCGGTTAGATCGCGGCACGGGCGACGTCCAGCGGTTCTTGCCACCGGCTTGACGGTGATGGCGGCCGCCCCCTACGGCTAGCGGCCTGTTCTGTCGGAGCCCGTCATGAAGCGCCTCGCCTTCAAGTCCATGTCCCTTGCCGCCGTATCCCTGATCGCCCTCGTCGCGGCGCCCGCGCTGGCGCAGCAGACCCCGACGATCGATCAGAACTCGGTCGCCGCCCACATCGGCTTCCTGGCCGGAGACGAGTTGCAGGGACGCGGCAGCGCCACGCGGGACGAGGCGATCGCCGCCGCCTATGTCGCCGCCCAGTTCCGCCTCGCCGGCCTGACCACCGTCCCCGGAATGGACGGCTATCTGCAGCGCGCCCCCGTGGTGAAGACCACGCCGTCGGGCGCCGCGACGCTGACGATCGGTGACATCGCCCTGACCCAGGGCGCCGATTTCGCCATCCTGACCGGCGGCCTGAGCGCAGCCTCCGGCGCCATCATGGTCGCCACGGATCCAGCGGCCCTGCCGACCGGCGCGGAGACCCTGCTGATCGCGCCGGCGGAAGGCCCTGGCGTCCGCGCCCTGTTCGGATCGGTGATGCGCAGCGGCGCCAAGCTGATCCTGATGCGCCGGACCGAGGCCCTGGCCCAGGCGACGTCGGACAGCGGCACGCGCGATCCCGTGATTCGCCTGGCCGACGCCGCCCCGCGCGGCGGACCCGTCGTGCTGGTCGTCGCGCCCGAAGCCTATGACCGGTTGGCGGCCCAGACTGGCGCGGCCGCATTCGATCCCGGCGCCACGGAGGTCGCACAGGGCGTGACGACCAACGCCATCGGCTGGCTTCAGGGGACCGACCCGACTGCGGGTGTTTTGATGGTTTCGTCGCACCTGGACCATATCGGCCTGCGCTCCGACGGCGTGGTCATGCACGGGGCCAACGACGACGCCTCGGGCACGGTCGCGGTGATCGAACTGGCCAATGCGCTGGCCGCCGCCGGGCCGCACGAACGCAGCATCCTGTTCGTCGCCTACGGATCGGAGGAGGCCGGCTTGCTGGGCTCGCGCTATTTCGTCGATCATCCGCCGATCCCGCTGGACGACATCGCCGCAAACCTCGAGATCGAGATGATCGGCGACCAGGATCCGCAGCTGCCGGCCGGCGTCATGATGATGACAGGCTTCGAACGCTCCAACTTCGGCGCGGCGATGAAGGAACGCGGCGCCCTGGTCGGTCCGGACCCCTATCCGGAGCAGAATTTCTTCCAGCGATCGGACAACTACGCCCTGGCCCAGCGCGGCATCGTCGCCCACACCATCTCCGGCTGGGCGACCATCCCGACCTATCACACGGCCGAAGACACGATCGAGAACCTGGACATCCCCTTCATGACCAACGCCATCCAGTCGCTGGTCGCTCCCCTGTCGGCGATGGCCGACGGCGACTTCACGCCGGAGTGGGCCGAGGGCGGGCGACCGGAGGCTCCAACCTCCCGTTAACGGATCGGGCGCAGGCTCTCCGACCTAGGGAGACGCGCCATGTCCAGCATCATGACGTCCAGCTATCGCAGCCGCCGGGATCATTTCGAGCCGAGCGACAACGACCCCCAGGAACAGCGCCGTCTGCGCGGTCACCTGGAGCAGATCGACTACACCGCCTTCGTGTCGAACCGCGAAGTGATCCCCCAGGTCTTGGGGCTGGGGTCCAGCCACACCGAGCCGGCGGCCTTCCAGCGCCTGGCCGTCGCCGCCGCCACGGCTCGGGCCCGCTGGATCGCCGAGGCGCTTCGCATGACCGAGGCCGGCTATGCCGTCGGGCCGGGCGAGGCGCAAAAGCTCGCGGGGCTGCGCGCCGCCTACGAGGAACTGTCCGAGGCCTATGAAGGCCTGCGCCGCATGGTCGAGCGCGGCTACCTGCCCTACCGCGCCCCAGACCGTTGAGCCCTGGCCGCTAAGCCTCAGTTCAGCGGCTGAGGCCGGGTTGCGATCGGCGCATCCGGATCGCTGGGCGCGGGCGTCGCGGCGGTCGGAGGCTGCACCACCAGAGGCGCGGTTTCGATCCGCGGCGAAGGCGTCGGGACCGGGGGAGAAGGAACGACGACGAGCGGGGCGGCCTGGCGGACGGGCGGGGTCGGGGGCGGCGTTGCATCCGGTCTGGTCGTCGGCGCGGCGGGAACGTCCGCCGGAGCCGTCTCGGTCGCGGGTTCTGGATCGGACGACGCCGTGACAGCCGTTGGCGGCGCCGGAGCCGGGATCGCGGGCTGGATGACCGGGCTTTCCGCGAGCACGGCCGGGGCGGGCTGGGCCGACTCCGATGACGGTCGCAGGCTGAGCCAGACGGCGCCGATCACGACCAACAGCGCGACGCCGCCCGCCAGCATGGCCCAGCTGCGGCTCCCTGCGGCCGGTGCGGATGTCGCGCGGGCGACCGGAGCCTGGACGAACACCGGGGAAACGACAGCAGGCTCGACCGGCGGGGAGGCCACGGCTTCCGTCTGGACGTCCTCGACGATCGGCAGGGGCGCGGGGGCGGCGTCTTCCTCCTCGCTCAAAGCGAAGGGATCGAATCCCGTTTCAGGCTCGGCCGGCGGTGCGGTTTCGACCCTGGGAGCCTGTTCGACCGGGCGGGCGGCCGGGATCAGCGAGCCCGTCAGGATGTTCGGTCGAGGCGCGGCTTGAGGCGGGGCGGCAGCCGGAGCGACGGGCGCGGGGCCGGCGGCTCGCGGCAGTGGTCCGACCTGAAAGACCGGCTGCGGAGGACGGCCCCAGGTGATCTTGCCCTTTTTGAAGGGCTCGATCGGCGGGACTGCATTGGTCTTGGGAGGCTCGGACGACATGGGCGGGGTCTTAGAGGCGAACGGCGCCAGCGTCCAATAACGGTCGGGTCAGCGGACCTCGACGCCTTTCCAGAACGCGATGCGGTCCTTGATCTCGGCGGCTGCGGATTTCGGATCGGCGTAGAACCAGGCCGCGTCCTTGTTCTCCTTCCCGTTCACTACCAGCGAGTGATACGAGGCCGTTCCCTTCCACGGGCAGATGGACGTTGTCGTCGACGCCGTCAGCACCGCCGGATCGACGGCGTCGCGTGGGAAATAGTGGTTGCCCTCGACCACCACAGTGTCGTCGGACCTGGCGATCTCGACGCCGTTCCAGGTTGCGGTTGTCATGCGTGTTTCTCCGTCAGTTCTTGAGGCGATAGCCGGTCTTGAACATCCAGCCGACAATCGAAAGGCAGACCAGGAAGAAGACGACCATGGCCGTGACGCTGACTCCGACCCCCACGTCGCTCAGCCCGTAGAAGGCCCAGCGGAACCCGTCGATCAGATAGACCACCGGATTGAACAGGGTGACCGTGCGCCAGGCGGGCGGCAGCATGTCGATCGAATAGAAGGCCCCGCCCAGGAAGGTCAGCGGCGTGACGACCAGCATCGGTATGAACTGCAGCTGCTCGAAGCTCTGGGACACAAGGCCGATGATGAAGCCGAACAGGCTGAAGGTCACCGCGATCAGCATCAGGAAACCGATCATGGCGAATGGGTGCTGAACCTGAAGCGGCACGAACAGGGCGGCGGTCGCCAGGGTCACCAGGCCGACCAGCATCGACTTGGAGGCGGCGGCCCCGACGTAGGCGGTCACGGTCTCGAGCGGCGACAGCGGGGCCGACAGGATTTCGTAGATCGTCCCCGTGAACTTGGGGAAGTAGATCCCGAAACTGGCGTTGAAGATCGACTGTGTGAACACCGACAGCATCACCAGACCCGGCACGATGTAGGCGCCGTAGGGCACACCGGCGACCTCCTGCATCCGCCCGCCGATGGCCGAGCCGAAGACGACGAAATACAGCGCCGTCGTCATGACCGGCGTCACCAGACTGCCGAAGATGGTGCGGCCGAACCGGGCCATCTCGAAGCGATAGAGGGCCCACACGCCCCAGCCGTTGAAACTCATGCTGCGGCTCCGGTGGTCTTGTCGCGGTGGACCAGGCTGACGAAGATGTCCTCCAGCGAACTCTGGCGCGTGTTCAGGTCCTTGAAGGCGATGCCCAGGTCCGACAGCTTGCGCAGCAAGGACGGCACGCCCGTTTCGTCCGCGTTGGAATCGAAGACGTATTCCAGTTCGTGCCCCTCGGCCTTCAGCGTTGGAGCCCACTTGGCCAGTTCGGCCGGAACGGCGTCCAGCGTCTCGACCAGGTTCAGCGTCAGGGTCTTTCGGCCCAGCTTCTTCATCAGGGCGGTCTTCTCCTCGACCAGGATCAGTTCGCCCTTGAGGATCACACCCACCCGATCGGCCATTTCCTCGGCCTCCTCGATGTAGTGGGTGGTCAGGATGATGGTGACGCCGCTCTCGCGCAGCCGCCGGACCAGGTTCCACATGTCGCGGCGCAGCTCGACGTCCACGCCCGCCGTCGGCTCGTCCAGGAACAGGATCTCCGGCTCGTGGCTCAGCGCCTTGGCGATCATGACGCGGCGCTTCATGCCGCCGGACAGGGTCATGATCTTGTCGTTGCGTTTCTCCCATAGGCTGAGATCGCGCAGCACCTGTTCGACATAGGCCGGGTTCGGCGCCTTGCCGAACAGGCCGCGGCTGAAGGTGACCGTGGCGATCACCGTCTCGAAGGCGTCGGTGGTCAGCTCCTGCGGGACCAGGCCGATCTTGGTCCGCGTCGTGCGGTAATCCTTCTGGATGTCGTGACCGTCGGCGATGACCGTGCCCGAGGTCGGCGTCACGATCCCGCAGACGATGGAAATCAGGGTCGTCTTGCCCGCCCCGTTGGGCCCCAGCAGGGCGAAGATCTCACCCTTGCCGATCTGCAGATCGGTGGACTTCAGCGCCTGCAGCCCGGAGGCATAGGTCTTGGTCAGCCCCTTGATGTCGATAACCGACGGCATTCGTCAGCGCCCCCTCAACGGCCGAAGCGCCGTGTCCGCAATATGGCGCTGTTCGGCCGGGTCTCAAGGTGTCGGATTGGCGAAGTCGCCGTCTGCTGACATTTCACAGCGCGGGGGGCGTCGGGAAAGCGATCCGCGCAAAGGTCCGCTATGGGTGGTTAGCGGACGTTGCGATCACCGTTGAGCGTCGCGGGTAACTTCGGCCCAGTTGGCGTCGTAAGAGAAATCAGTCGTTGATCGATCTGAGATGAAGCCGATCCGCAGTTACATCGCCTCGCTAGTTGGAGCCGCGTTCGCGGTTCTCGCTATGCTGATGGTTTCATCGGTCAGCGTCGCAGCGCCTGCGTCGATGATGAAGCACACGTCCGATGAGCCCTGCGCGGATATGACTTCGAAGAAAGGCTCGCCACCATGTTCGCCAGACTGCGCGGTCATCTGCCACGCCCTGCTGGTAGCCCCCGTTGTTGTGGGTGAGGTGAAGGTCTTTGAGCTTGTGTCCTATTCGAGCGGCTACCCGAGATTGACGTCAGTGATCGTTCAAGGCGATGACCCGCCCCCCCGATCGTGCTGGCCGTCAACGAAATAAAATCACCCATCACATCTGGAATAATCAAATGAAGAACGTTTTTGCCGTGGCAGGTCTGATCCTGCTCGCATCCGGAACCGCCGCGTTTGCGGCGTCTCCCGAGACCGTGATCCAGGCCGTCGCCTCTTGCTGCGATGCTCTGGCGGCCTGCTGCCAAGGCGCTTCGATGCCTTGCTGCCCCTAACTCTTTGCTGAGTTAGGTGTGTGGAACGCCCGGTCGAAAGGCCGGGCGTTTGCTTGCGTAGATGTCCGCAACGGGTCGGGACCAGCCTATCGTATCCTGCCCGAAAGCGTCCCTGTTAACAACGTCCAAGGGTGGTTAGCGGATCTTGCTCCAGCACCAAATCGCCACCCAGACGGCAATCGGTATCAATCCTGTCGCCATCCCACTGACCACCTACTACTCTTCGTCAGCTGACTTTTGAAGGCGGATCAGCCGCCAAGTCAGTCCAGAGGAAACGAAATGCGCACTATCTATTTCGCCGCCGTGGCGGCTGCCCTGTCACTCGCCGCCTGCTCTGAAAACACGGAAGACAAGGCAGCCGCCACTGCTGATAACGCCGGGGAGACAGTTGCTTCTGCTGCGAGCGACACCGCCGCAAACGCAGACGCCGCTGCAGACAGCGCCGCCGCTGCAACCAGCGAGGCAGCAGCCAACGTGGATGCAGCCGCCGACACGGCCGCTCGCAAAACCGATGCGGCTGCCGATGCCGCAGCCCGAACAGAGTAGGTAGTCGCAGAACGACGCGCCGGAGATCAACTCGGGCGCGTCGTTTGATCCTGCAGCTGCGGACGCTGCGCCTTAGTTGAGGCGATGCTTCAAACCGCTGATCGTATCGTGGTCAGCCTTGATCGACACATACTCTTCGGCCACGCGCTGGCGAAGCGTGTCGGGAAGATCGGCGTCTTTGGTCGCGTCTTCAAACCGCGCCTTGATCACGTCCTCGCCACGCTCGACCTCATCGATCACGCCGCTGTCGTCACGACCCATAAGTTCGCCTCTAATCTCCGCGAACTTGTTGTGGATGCGACCCAACAGCGACTGGTCATCCTCTGGCTCGCCACCGAAAGTGCGAACTTCGGCCTGGAGCCGACGGCTGAGCTCTTCACGCTTGCCGGCACGCTCTGTGAACAGGGTTTTCAGTTCCGGATTGCTGACGCCGTCGGCGGCATGCCGATAGCCATTCACGCTATCCAGCGTTGTCTCGATCAGATCGTTGAGGGTCTTGATGGCGCGATCATTGTCGGTGTGCATTGAGGAGCGTCCTTTGTTGAAGGGCCCCATAGAACTACCGACTCTTTTCCATGTTCCCCGTCGCGATCTGTCCCTCGCCAGAATGAAGTGACAGTCCGCTAAGGGTCGAGAGCGGACCTTTCACCTCCGCCAGATAAACGACGTCGCCTACCCGACTGCGGTACGCACCGGGGAGCCTTCCAGACGGTCCGGCGTTGAACGGCTCCGCTTGATCGAGACCCTATGAGCCTGTCCCTCCCCGCCTTTCATCTCGATCGACTGCGTTCCGGCGCGGGTCGACTGCTTGGCCGGTTCCGCAAACGCCGCACCCTGCGCGACCGCTTTCCCGCTCTGGAGAACGCGCTCGAGGCGATGTCGCGCGTGGGCTTTGCGGCCAATGGTTTCGTCTATCTGTCGGTCGGCGTGCTGATGCTGGCGGCGGCGATCGACATGCGGAGCCAGGCGGTCGATCCGCACGGCGTCCTGTACGTCTTGGCCCAGCAGCCGTTCGGGCGGCTGTGGCTGATCCTGATCGGCGCGGGGCTGTGGGCCTTCGTCGGCTGGCGGGCCTTGCAGGCGTTCTTCGATGCGGATCGGGAAGGTTCGGATTTGAACGGCATCGCCGTGCGAGTCACTCAGGCGGCCAGCGGTCTGGCCTATGCCATCCTGGCGTCCGGGGTGTTCGAACTGCTGGATGAGGTCGGTCCCGGCATGGGCGCCGAACAGCTGGCCGAGAACCAGGACAAGGCCGCGACCCTGTTGGGCCTGCCGTTCGGGGGGGTGGCCCTGATCCTGATCGGTCTGGCCATCGCCGGCGTCGGCATCGGCAATGTCGTCATGGGCGTGGTGAACGACTTCGCCGCCACCCTGGTCTGTTCCAAGGCCGTTTGCCGCTGGGTGCTTCCTCTGGCCCGCGTCGGCTATGTCGCGCGAGGCCTGGCGTACCTGCCGCTGGCCCTGTTCGTGACGCTGGCCGGCTGGCGCGCCCAGGCCAGCGAGGTCGAGACATTCGGCACCGCCTTGCAGGCGTTGGAGCGTCAGCCGGGCGGGCCGGTCATGCTGGGTCTGACCGCGATCGGCTTGATCGCCTTCGGGGCCTACGCCTTCGTCGAGGCCCGCTTTCGCCGCGTCCGCGTGCCGCCCGAACTTCGCGGCTGAAGCACGTGCGCGATTGGTCGCGTCCGGTCACGGAACCTGAACCGTATATTCGACTTCACGATGAGCCCGAGGAGTTCTCCCATGTCGATGCGATCCCTGATCTTGGCCGCCGTCGCGGTGCTCGGCGTCTCCGCCTGCGCCACGGCCCCTTCCCCAAGCGAGGTCCGCGCGCCCCAGCCGGCGCGCGCCGTCGATCTGGAGCGGTTCTACACCGGCCGCTGGCTGGAGATCGCCCGGCTGCCGATGCGCCTGACCGACGGCTGCGTCGCCGGGGCCACGACCTATGAGATCCAGTCCCCGACCCGGATCGGCGTGCGTGACACCTGTCAACGCGACACGCCGCAGGGCTCCGAAAAGGCCATCGGGGCGTCGGGCGTGATCCAGGATCCCGGCTTCAACGCAAAGCTCCGCGCCCGCTATCTCGGCGGTCTGATCACCTGGGACTACTGGGTGCTGGACCATGCCGAGGACTACAGCTGGTTCATCTCGGCCGATCCGACCTTCGACAAGCTATGGATCTACACCCGCGAGGTTCCCAGCACGACGGAGCGCGCGGCCCTGGTCGAACGCGCCCGAGCGCTCGGCTACGACGTCAGTCGCCTCGAATTCCCTGCCTTCTGAGGACACCCCCATGACCCGTCGTCTGCTGCTTCTGGCCGCCTCCACAGCCACGCTGGCCCTCGCCGCCTGCGGCAGCGGACCGACGGCGCCGCCGGGATCGACCTATGGCGCGAACCCCCAACTGGTCGAGCCGCACAAGAACCTGCTTATCCCGACCGTGAACATCGCACCCGCCGTCGGCTGGCCCGCCGGCGTCATGCCGACCGCGCCCGCCGGCTTCCGGGTCCAGGCGTTCGCGTCCGGCCTGGACCACCCGCGCTGGATCTACCGCCTGCCCAACGGCGACCTACTGGTGGCCGAGACCAATGCGCCGCCAAACCCCGAGAAGAAGTCCGAAGGCATCCGCGGCTGGGTCATGGGACTGGTCATGAAACGCGCCGGCGCCACGCCGCCCAGCCCCAACCGGATCAGCCTGCTGCGCGACGCCGATGGCGACGGGGTGGCCGAGACCAAGACCGTCTTCCTGCAGAACCTGACGTCGCCCTTCGGCATGGCGCTGGTGGGCGACCGGCTGTTCGTCGCCAACGCCGACGCCGTCGTCGCCTTCCCCTACCAGACCGGCCAGACGCAGATCACCGCCGCTCCGGTGAAAATCGCCGACCTTCCGGCGGGTCGCAATCACCACTGGACCAAGAGCCTGGTCGCCTCGGCGGACGGAAGGAAGCTCTATGTCGGCGTCGGATCGAACTCGAACATCGGCGAGAACGGCATGGATGAGGAGACCGGGCGCGCCGCGATCCACGAGATCGACATCGCCACGGGCGCCCAGCGCGTCTTCGCCTCCGGCCTGCGCAATCCGGTCGGGCTGGCCTGGCAACCCGACAGCCGAGCCCTGTGGGTCGCGGTCAACGAGCGCGACGAACTCGGCAACGACCTGGTGCCCGACTACATGACCTCCGTGCGCGACGGGGCCTTCTATGGCTGGCCCTACAGCTATTACGGCCAGACGGTGGATCGGCGGGTCCAGCCGCAGAATCCGGCTTTGGTCGCGTCGGCCATCGCCCCCGACTACGCCCTCGGCGCCCATACCGCTTCGCTCGGCCTGACCTTCTATGAGGGGACCGCCTTTCCCGCCGCCTACCACCACGGCGCCTTCGTCGGCCAGCACGGCTCGTGGAATCGCGAACCGAAGGCCGGGTACAAGGTCGTGTTCGTGCCCTTCGCCAACGGCACGCCAGCGGGTCCGCCCCAAGATTTCCTGACGGGCTTCCTGAACGGCGAGGGGGAGGCCATGGGCCGGCCGGTCGGCGTGCAGACCGATCGTACCGGCGCGCTGCTGGTCGCCGATGACGTCGGCAATGTCATCTGGCGCGTCGCGCCGTCGCGCTGACCCTGAGGTCCCGCCGACAGAAAAAAGGCCCCCGGTGCGCACCGGGGGCCTCTTCTACGCGGGGCTCACGCCAGACTTTTAGCCGAGCGGAGCAACAGTGATGGACGGAGCCGGGGGTGTAGCGGCCGGCGCCGAGGTCGTGGGCGCGCTATACGGCTGCGGACCCGTCGGTTCGGGCGCGGTCTCGACGCGCGGCGTCACAACCGGCGCTGCTCGACGCTCGACAGGGGCCGCCTGACGCCGCTGGACAGCCGGCGGGGCGGAGGGCGCTTGAGCGGCGGCGCGCGGTGCGACTGTCGGGGTCGGCGGCGCGATCGAAGCGGATGCATTCGACGGCAGGGTCGAGCTTTCCAGCGGGGTTGCGGCCACCGGCTGGATGACGGCGGTTTCGGGCTCGACCAGGGGGGCCGCATCGCGTTCCCCGCCCAGCATCATGGCTGCGCCGCCTCCGATAAGGGCCAGGGCACCGATGGGCGCCAGGATCATCCAGGTGCGGACCGGCTTCTTGCGACGGGCGCCGCGAGCATAGCTGGGAACGAAATCATTGCTCTCGACGGTATTATCAATCGGACTGTCGGTATAGGTCACAGACATTGTGTATCCTCCTCAGTGAGGTCGAGATAACATCTATCGCCTATCACGGTTCCCAGAGAAACGCGTGGCCATCAAGAAGCACCCTGATCGCCCCAATCCCGCCTGCATCAGAAGCGATCGCGGCTAATCTTAGCCATTGGACGCGTCTTGGGCGATTGATCCGCTCTATAGGATCAGGCTCGATGGAGACACTGAGGGACAAGCCTCAACACCGACTGTTTCCCTAAGGTCACGCGACCGGGTCATGGGCGCCACGCTTGTCGGGAAACGCCATCGACCGATGTTCGAGATTCCCCCGCCGGTTGACCCGACCCCGGCCCTTGTTCATCACCTTGAATCTCTGGCGATGCTAACGGAGCGACGGCGACCATGGGTCTGGCGGCCAACATCCGACGCGATCTGACGTTCGCGGCCGGTCTGCGCCGGCTACTCAAGCGCATCAAGCCGATCGCCCTGGATAGCGATGTCCTGGTCTGCGACGATTTCGAGGAAGCCGTCGACAAGTTCGGCGATCATATCGCGGTCGAGGATGAGACCCGGTCGCTGACCTACCGCGACCTGGACGCCATGGCCAATCGCTACGGTCACTGGGCGCGCAGCCGCAACCTGCGGCGCACCGACGTCATCGGTCTGGTGATGACCAATCGTGTCGAATATCTCGCCGCCTGGATGGGGTTCTCAAAGGTCGGGATCGCCACCGCCCTGATCAACACCAATCTGACGGGCCAGGCCCTGGCCCATTGCCTGAACATCGCCGGCGTGGCCGTGGTGGTGGCCGACGAGGACACTTGGCGGCGGTGCGAAGAGGCTCGCCCCTTCGTCAGTCGCACCATGATGCTGTGGGTTCTGGGCCTCAAGGACGCCGACGAGGTGTCGGATCGGCGCGGCCTGGACAATCCGGTGCGCAGCGGCTCGTCGGTGCGCCCGGCCCGCACCATCCGCGACGGCATCACCAACCGCGATACAGCGCTGTTCATCTATACGTCGGGCACCACCGGCCTGCCTAAGGCGGCGCGGATCCATCACGCGCGGGCCCGGACCTATATGCGCGCCTTCGCCGGGGCGACGGATTCGAACCCGAAGGACCGCGTCTTCAACGTCTTGCCACTGTATCACTCGACGGGCGGTCTGGTCGGCGTCGGCCCCGCCCTGCTGAACGGTGGGCGGTTGATCCTGCGGCGGAAGTTCTCGGCCTCCAGCTTCTGGAAGGACGTCAACGCGACCGAGGCGACGCTGTTCGTCTACATCGGCGAGCTGTGCCGCTATCTGGTCAACTGCCCCGAGCAGGAGGGCGAGCGCGGCCACCACATCCGTCTGGCGTTTGGCAACGGCCTGCGCCCCGATGTCTGGCCTGACTTCCAGTCCCGCTTCGCCATTCCGCAGGTGCTTGAGTTCTACGGTTCGACCGAAGGCAACGTCTCGGTCTTCAACTTCGACGGCAAGCAGGGCTCCATCGGGCGCGTTCCGAAATTCCTCAAGAAGAAGATCAACATCCGTCTGGCGGCGTTCGACCTCGATACCGAGGAGCCGGTTCGCCTGGCCAACGGCTTCGTGCGCGAGGCTTCCGCCGGCGAGGTGGGCGAGGCGATCGGCATGATCGGCAACGACGTGCGCCACGATTTCTCGGGCTATGCCGACAAGGCCGCGTCGGAAAAGAAGATCCTGACCGACGTGTTCACGCGCGGCGACCGCTGGTTCCGCACCGGCGACCTGATGCGTCAGGACTCGGAAGGGTATTTTTACTTCATCGACCGGATCGGCGACACTTTCCGCTGGAAGGGCGAGAACGTCTCCACCGCCGAGGTCGAGCAGCGCCTGGCGGATGCGCCGGGCGTAAAGGAAGTCATCGCCTATGGCGTCCCCGTTCCCGGCGCCGAGGGCAAGGCTGGGATGGTCACCCTGATCGTCGATGGACGGTTTTCCGCCAAGGACTTCGCGGCCTACGCAGACGAGCAACTGCCCTTCTATGCGCGGCCGGTGTTCGTGCGGCTGGCCAAGACGCTCGAGACCACCGGCACTTTCAAATACCGCAAGGTCGATCTGGTCGCCGAAGGGTTCGATCCGGAGAAGGTCGGCGGCGCGGTTTATGTCCGGGGCGGCAAGTCCGGATATCAGAAGCTGACCAAGGACGGCTTCGAGGCGATCCTCGGCGGCCAGAACCGGCTCTGATCCTCTCCCTCCACGAGGGTAAGGGAGAGGGAACAACGCTGCGTTAAGCATTAACGCCCATTCTGGCGCCTCCTTGGGGCCCGGACTCTCTCATGTTTCAGATAATCGGCCTGGTGCTGCTGTTCGGCCTCGTGTTCGGCAGCTACGCGATCTCGGGCGGGAAGTTCGACGTCATCACCCATGCTGCCCCGCACGAGCTGATGGCTATCGGCGGCGCGGGCGTCGCCGCCTTTTTGATCTCGAACAGCATGACGGTGATCAAGTCGTCGCTCGCCGGCTTCGGCAAGGCGTTCGCGGGGCCGAAGTGGAAGAAGCAGGACTACAAGGATCTGCTCAGCCTGCTGTTCCAGCTGACCAAGACGATGAAATCCAAGGGCGTCATCGCCCTGGAAAGCCACATCGAAAAGCCCGCCGAGAGCACCATCTTCCAGAAGTACCCCAAGGTGCTGAAGGACCATTTCGCCACCGACTTCATCTGCGACACCCTGCGGATGATGACGATGAACCTCGAGGATCCTCACCAGATCGAGGACGCCATGGAAAAGCAGCTGGAGAAGCACCACCACGAAGCGGCCATGGCGCCGCACGCGATCCAGAACCTGGCCGACGCCCTGCCCGCGCTCGGCATCGTCGCGGCCGTCCTGGGCGTCATCAAGACGATGGGCTCGATCACCGAGCCGCCGGAAATCCTGGGCGGCATGATCGGCGGCGCCCTGGTCGGCACCTTCATGGGCGTGTTCATGGCCTACGGCATCGTGGGGCCTTTGGCCGCGCGCCTGCAGGCGATCGTCGACGAGGAAGCAGCCTTCTACAAGATCATCCAGTCGGTGCTGGTCGCTCACCTGCACGGCAATGCCGCGCAAATCTCGGTCGAGATCGGGCGGGGCGATATCCCATCGTCTGCCCAGCCGTCATTTACCGAGATGGAAGAGGCCCTGTCCGCCGCCCCCGCCGAGGCCTGACGGGTCGCCGACACGTCGGATTTCTTTGCGGCGCCGCTGGAACGCGGCCTTTTCACGGCGGTTTTCAGATCATCATGATCACGTTCCCGCGTGGGGCGGTCGGCCCGGCCGAGTGATCGCCACCGATCGGAGACATCCCATGAAGACCACGCTTTTCGCTGTTGCAGCCGTCGCCGCCCTGGGCCTCGCCGCCTGTCAGCCCGCCGCCGACGAGACGACCCCGGCCGCGACAGACAGCGCCGCCGACACCTCCGCCATGGCTCCGGCAGACGGCGCGATGGCCCCGTCTGATGGCGCGATGACGCCGTCCGACGGAGCGATGACGCCGGGCGCCACCCCGCCGGCAACGGGAACCATGGCCCCTCCTGCGGGCACGATGAACCCCGATGGATCAATGTCCAACGGCGCGGCCAACCCCGCCTCTCCGCCCCCGATCACCGCGCCCGACGGCAGTATGTCGCCCCCGGCCCAATAAGGGGGATATTGCGTCACCTACGCCGCCTGCGGTTCAGGCCGCGGGCCTCTTGGCGTCAAGGCCGACGATCGATGACGGACCAGTGATCAGCGATCACGAACGCGTGAGATTTTCGCTTGCGAAGCGGCTCACGATCCCGTTATCTCTCCCGCAGCGAGGATTCCAAAAGCCTCGCACAAACCCTGGGAAGGATACCTCCATGCGCATCGTTGCTTTGATCGCCGCTTCGGCCGCCGCTCTGGCCCTGGCCGCCTGCCAACCCGCCGCTGAAGACAAGGCCGCCGACGCCTCGGCTGACGCCGCCGCCGCCGCCGACACCGCCACGGACGCTGCTGCGACCGCCGACGCCGCCGCGACCGACGCCGCCGCCGCCGCCGGCGAAGCCGCCTCGGCCGCCGCTGCTGCTCCAGCCGCCGACGGCGCGATGGCCCCTGCCGCCGACGCCTCGATGGCCCCGGCCGCCGAAAAGGCCCCCGGCGCTCACTAAGACCTCACGGTCTAGATCGATCGGACGGGTTCGCCCGTTCAGGGAAAGGGATCGCCTCCGGGCGGTCCCTTTTTTCGTGCCGCCAGGGACCGTCGGCTTGAGCAACCGTCTATAGCTGCCCACGATGAGCGACGACCGCGACCCCCAACTGGTCTGGAACGACGCCGGCGAGCCGCGATCGGGCCGGTATGGCGACGTCTATTTTTCGGCGCAGGACGGCCTGGCCGAAAGCCGTGCGGTGTTTCTAGAAGGCTGCGGACTTCCCGAGGCCTGGGCGGGCCGCGCGCAGTTCACCGTGGCGGAGCTCGGTTTCGGCAGCGGCCTGAACATCGTCGCCCTGCTGGACCTGTGGCGTCGGACCAGACCCGAAGACGGTCGGCTGCACGTCTTCTCCATCGAAGGCTATCCGCTGTCGCTGGATGAGGCCCGGCGGGCGCTTCAGGCATGGCCGGACATCGCGGAGACGGTCCAGGCCCTGGTCGATGCGTGGCCCCCCGTGACGCCTGGGTTTCACCGGATTGACCTGCCGCACCTACGCGCCGTGATCGACGTCGCGGTGGGCGAGGTCGAATGGGCGCTGTTGCAGTGGTCAGGTCAGGCCGACGCCTGGTTCCTGGACGGATTTTCGCCCTCGGTGAACCCGGCGATGTGGTCGGAGCCCGTTCTGGACCTGATCGCCGCGCGATCGGCGCCCGATGCGCGGCTTGCGACCTTCACGGTCGCCGGCGCCGTCCGACGCGGACTGGGCGAGCGCGGGTTCACGGTCGAGAAACGCCCGGGACATGGACGAAAGCGCGAGCGACTGGAGGCGCGTCGCAGCGATCGTCCGGTCGCCCCGACCCGACCGCCCAGCACCATCGTGATCGGCGGCGGAATCGCCGGCGCTTCTGTGGTCCGCGCGCTGGAGGCCAGGGGCATCCGACCCGTGCTGGTCGAGGCGACAGGACCCGGAGCGGGCGCCTCCGGCTTTCCGGCCGCGCTCGTCACGCCGCGCTTCGACCTGGGAGATGGCGAGATCGCGGCCCTGTTCGCTCAGGCGCTGGAGCGGGCCCACGCGCTCTATGCCGACGTGGCCGACGCCATCGTGTCGGAAGGGGTTGTGCAACTGGCCGGGAACGAGCGCGACGCGGCTCGGTTCGGCCGTATCGCGGATCAGGCGCTCTGGGCCGACGGTCGGATCCGGCTCGTCGATGAGGACGCCGCGAGCGCGATGATCCTCGAGCCAGTCGCGAGTTTCGCCCTGCTTATGCAAGCGGCCTTCACCGTCGCCCCCGCCACCATCCTTCGGGCCTGGCTCGGGGTCGTCACGAAGGCTCCGGCACAGGCCCACCGGATCGAGGCGGATGGCGGGCTCTGGCGGGTTCTCGATCGCGACGGCGCGCTAATCGCCGAGGCGGAGACGCTTGTCGTCTGCGCCGGCGCCTCTGCCTCCGCCCTTTTGCCGGAGCTGGCGCTATCGCCGGTGCGGGGTCAGGCGGATTGGTGCGTCGGGCAGAGCGGCGTGGCGGTGGCCTGGGGCGGCTATGCGGCCCCGACGGCCGACGGCCTGTTGTTCGGGGCCACGCACGACCGGGGCGACGCGGACCTGGCGGTGCGCGCCAAAGACACCGAGCGCAACCTGGCGACCCTCGCCGCACGGCTGCCTATGCTCGCCGCGCGGATCGATCGGGACCGACTGATGGCGCGCGCGGCGATCCGCGCGACGACCCGAGATCGCCTGCCCGTGGCGGGCGCCATGCCCGGCGGACCGGGGGTCTTCGTGCTGGGGGGCCTGGGCTCCCGCGGCTTCTGCCTTGCGCCCCTATTGGGGGAGCATATCGCGTCGCTGATTGCGCGCTGTCCTTCTCCGCTGCCGACCGGGCTCGCCCTGCGTCTGTCGCCGGCGCGCCCATCGCTTCAAACGCTTGCGCATTCCGCCCCGGAGGAGGACGCTTAGCCTCTGTCCGTAATGGAGTTCGCCATGCGCCGGTTTCTGATCGTCACGTCCACAGCCCTGACCCTGTCCGCCTGCGCCCCGACCGGTCAGACCGAGGTCGCCGCGATGGGACGCGGAGGCGACGCACCCCGCGCATGCTTCCGACCCTCGGAGATCGTGAACTTCCGCGAGGCATCGAGCCAGAGCCTGTATCTGCGCTCCCGCAGGGACGATGTGTTCGAGGTCGCCGCAGCGGGCTGTCTCGATCTCGGCGTGGGCTACGGTCTGTCGATCACGCCCACGACCGGCATCAGCGATCGGCTGTGCGTCGATGACAGCGCCAGGATCGTGGGCTCCGGTTCGACGTTCCCAAGGGGGCCATGCCTGGCGCGGATCGTGCGCAGCCTGACACCGGCCGAGATCGAGGCCCTGCCGTCCCGCGACCGTCCCTAGCGTCTTGAGTCAGCCCTTCTGGGCGTAGCCGAGCCGCTGATTCAACTTCTCGATCAGGTCGATGGCCGTGTCGGCGATCACGGAACCGGGCGGATAGACGGCCGCCGCCCCCATGTCGATCAGGGTCTGGACGTCGCCCGGCGGGATCACCCCGCCGACCGTGATCATGATGTCGGGCCGTCCCAGCTTTTCCAGTTCCGCTTTAAGCGCCGGCACCAGCGTCAGGTGACCGGCGGCCAGAGACGAGGCCCCGACGACGTGGACGTTATTGGCGACGGCGTCGCGCGCCGCTTCCGCCGGCGTCTGGAACAGCGGCCCCGCCACCGCATCCAGCCCCAGGTCTCCATAGGCCGTCGCCACCACCTTCTGACCCCGGTCGTGTCCGTCCTGGCCCAGTTTGGCGATCAGGATGCGAGGCGGGCCGCCGTCGTTCTCGACGAAGGCGGCGACCATGTCGCGGGCTCTGGAGATCTTCGGATTGGCCCCGGCCTCCTTGGCGTAGACACCGGAGACGGTCTTAACCGTCGCCACGTGGCGCCCGAAGGCGGCCTCCAGCGCATCCGACATCTCGCCGACCGTCGCATGGGCGCGCCCGGCGCGGACGCAGAGTTCGAGCAGGTTCTCGGAACCTCTGGCCCCCTCGGTCAGGGCCGTCAGCGCGGCCTGTGTCTTCGCCTCGTCGCGTTCGGCGCGAAGTCGTTTCAGCTTCTCGATCTGTGCGGCGAGAACGGCGGCGTTGTCGACCTTCAGCACCGGGATGTCGTCGGCCGTGTCGTTGAGATAGCGGTTCACCCCGACGACAGTCTGCTGGCCCGTGTCGATGCGGGCCTGGGTCTTCGCCGCCGCCTCCTCGATGCGCAACTTCGGCAGGCCCGCCTCGATCGCCGCCGCCATGCCGCCGAGTTCTCGGACCTCGGCCATGTGGGCGCGGGCGCGCTCGGCCAGTTCGTGGGTCAGGCGCTCGACGAAGAAGCTGCCGCCCCAGGGGTCGATGACCTTGGTCAGACCGGTCTCGAGCTGCAGCAGCAGCTGCGTATTCCGCGCAATCCGCGCCGAGAAATCGGTCGGCAGAGCCAGGGCCTCGTCCAGCGAGTTGGTATGGAGCGACTGCGTCTGTCCGCCCGCCGCCGCCATGGCCTCGATCATGGTGCGGGGCACGTTGTTGAACACGTCCTGGGCCGCCAGCGACCAGCCGGAG
>JAZKHL010000099.1:0-11747 GCA_040385365.1 Pseudomonadota bacterium
AGAGCTCGCATCCACCTCCCCATCGCTGCGCGACAGGGAGGAGACGTTACGCGCGGGCGCCCTTCGTCTATAAAGACCTGCCCGAATCCGCCGAGAGAGTTTCCATGCCCGCCGACAGCGCCCCGAAATACAAGAAGGTGCTGCTGAAGGTCTCGGGCGAGGTCTTGATGGGCGACCAGGGCTACGGCATCGACATGGCGACGGTCGATACGGTCGCCGCCGCCATCGCGCGCGTGGTCAAGGGCGGGACGGAGATCTGCCTGGTCATCGGCGGCGGGAACATCTTTCGCGGCCTGTCCAGCGCGGCGGCCGACATGGAGAGGGCCAGCGCCGACTACATGGGCATGCTGGCGACCGTCATGAACGCCCTGGCCATGCAGAACGCGCTGGAGAAGATCGGCGTCGATACGCGCGTGCAGAGCGCCATCCCGATGGCCGCGATCGCCGAACCCTACATCCGTCGACGCGCCGTGCGGCATATGGAGAAGGGCAGGGTGGTGATCTTCGCCGCTGGCACCGGCAATCCGTATTTCACAACCGACACGGCAGCGGCCCTGCGGGCCGCCGAGATGGGCTGCGATGCCTTGCTGAAGGGCACCTCCGTCGATGGCGTCTATTCGGCCGATCCCAAGAAGGACAAGTCTGCGACCCGCTATGACCACCTGACCTATCAGGACGTGCTGAGCCAGAACCTGAAAGTGATGGACGCCGCCGCCATCGCCCTGATGCGAGAAAGCAAGATTCCGATCGTGGTGTTCTCGATCCGGGAAGAAGATTCGCTGCGCAAGGTACTGAAGGGCAAGGGAACGTTCACAGTCATCAGCGACGCTCCGCCCAAAGCCGCCTGACAAGAAACGAGACCGAGGAGACCCCCATGGCCAAGCCCGAACTGAAGACCTATCGCGACCGGATGGACAAGGCCGTGTCCTCGCTGAAGGAGGAGTTCCAGGGTCTTCGGACCGGCCGGGCCAACGCCGGGCTGCTGGATCCGGTCCAGGTCCAGGCCTATGGCTCGACCTCGCCGCTGAACGCGGTGGCCGCGATCAGCGTGCCCGAACCGCGCATGATCTCGGTCAGCGTCTGGGACAAGTCGATGGTCGGACCGGTCGAGAAGGCCATCCGCGCCGCCGGCCTGGGCCTGAACCCGATCGTCGATGGCCAGACCCTGCGCATCCCCGTGCCGCCCCTGACAGAGGAGCGCCGCAAGGAGCTGGCCAAGCTGGCGGGCAAATACGCCGAGCAGCAGAAGATTTCCGTCCGCAACGTGCGCCGCGACGCCAACGACGACCTGAAGAAGGCCGAGAAGGCGGGCGATATCTCGCAGGACGAGCAGAAAAAGATGGAAACCGAGGTCCAGAAGGACACCGATGCGGCCATCAAGCGTATCGACGAGACCTTGAGAACCAAGGAAGTTGAGATCATGCAGGTTTGAGGCCGCCTCGAACCTCACGGATTGGATAACGGATGACGGCCCAACCTGCGGCTGCGTCGGGCACGGACATCGGGCCTCGGCATGTCGCGCTGATCATGGACGGCAATGGGCGGTGGGCGCAGGCTCGCGGTCTGCCCCGGGCCATGGGGCATCGCGAGGGCGTCCAGGCGTTGAAACGCACGGTGCAGGCCGCTCCGGATTTCGGCATCGAATGCCTGACGGTCTTCGGCTTCTCGACCGAGAACTGGCGCCGACCGGCGGAAGAAGTCTCCGACTTGATGGGGCTGGTGCGGTCGTATGTGGCCAGCGACCTGAACCGGCTGGAGCGCGAGGGCGTTCGGGTGCGCGTGTTGGGTCGCCGGACGGGATTGCCGGCCGACATCGCCTCCATCGTCGAGCGGGCCGAGCGGACGACGGCGCACAACAACAGGTTTTTGCTGCAGGTGGCCTTCAACTACGGCGGACGCGCCGACATTGTCGATGCGGCCCAGGCCTATGTCGATCAGTTGCTGGCCGGCCAGGCGACCGGGCCTTTGAGCGAGGAAACGCTGGGCGCCGGCATGTCGACGGCGGGCGGGCCGCCGGTCGATCTGATCGTTCGGACATCGGGCGAGCAACGGCTGTCGAACTTCCTCCTCTGGGAAGCGGCCTATGCCGAGCTGGTTTATCAGGACGTGCTCTGGCCCGACTACGGCGCCGAGGCCCTGGGCGACGCGGTGCGACAGTATCGACAGCGGGACCGTCGGTTTGGCGCGATCGCGGTCGCGCCGGCGCTCGCGGCCGGCTGATGGCCTTCAAGGTGCGCGAGATCGGGCTTCGCGCCGCTTCCGCCGTGGTGCTGGCTCCGGCCGCCGTGCTGGCGACATGGGCCGGCGGGCCGTGGTTCCTGGCATTGATGGTGGCGGCCGTGTCGCTACTGGCGATGGAATGGGCGATGATGAGCGCGCCGGGAGCCTGGCGCGCGACCGGAGCCGCCGTTCTGCTGGCGCTGCTCGGCGCCATTTCGACGGCCTATGTCGGTCAGCTTTCGCTAGGACTGGTTCTGCTGGTGTTCGGGGCGGCGGTGGCGGCGCTGTACGCCCGGGCACGGGGGCAGGAGGGGCTCGATGCCGCCTATGGCGTGCTCTACCTCGGCTGGCCGGCGGTCCTGGTGATCTGGCTGCGCGAGGGGACGAGCGTCGAGGGGCTGCACTGGACGATCTTCGCCCTGGCAGTGACTTGGGCGGCCGATATCGCGGCCTATCTGGCCGGCAGCCTGATCGGAGGGCCCAAACTGTGGCCGCGCTATTCGCCGAACAAGACCTGGTCGGGTTTCGTCGGCGGGCTGGCCGCCGGACTAGTGACCGGCGCCGTCATCGCTTGGTGGCTGAACATGGGGCATCTGACCGTCGCCTGGGGCGCGGCCCTGGGTCTGGCGGGCGCACTCGCGACCATGGCGGGCGACCTTTGGGAGTCGGCGCTGAAGCGTCGGTTCGGGGTCAAGGACGCGGGCAATCTGATCCCGGGCCACGGCGGCTTGCTCGACCGGGTCGATGGCCTGATGTTCGCCATCGTGATCGTGGCGGCGGGCCGGTTTCTGGTTCTATGGCTGGAGGGGCGCGTGTGATCCGGCGCCGCGTGACGATCCTGGGCGCGACCGGGTCGGTGGGCGCCTCGACGCTGGACCTCATGGATCAGGCGGAGGCGGCCGGTACGGGCGCGTTCGAGGTCATCGCTCTGACGGGCGGGGCCAATATCGCCAGACTGGCCGAACAGGCGAGACGCTGGCGGCCGCAGGTGGCCGTCACCGCCGATCCTGCCCGGCTCGAGGATCTGCGTTCGGCCCTCGCCGGCAGCGGCGTTGAGGCAGCGGCGGGAGAGGCCGCGATCGTCGAGGCCGCCACCCGTCCGACCGATCTCGTCATGGCGGCGATCGTCGGCGCCGCCGGGCTGAAGTCCGCCTGGGCGGCTGCGGCGACCGGGGCGACCCTGGCGTTGGCCAACAAGGAAAGCCTCGTCTGCTGCGGGGCCGCTCTGATCGAGCGGGTCAGGGCCAACGGCGGTCGCCTGATCCCGGTGGACTCCGAACATTCCGCCATCTTCCAGGTCTTTCCCGCTGATGCGCCCCAGACGGTCGCACGGCTCATCCTGACGGCGTCGGGCGGACCCTTCCGACAGACCTCGCTCGCGGACATGGCGCGGATGACGCCGGAACAGGCCGTCGCCCACCCCAACTGGAGCATGGGGGCCAAGATCTCGGTCGATAGCGCGACCATGGCCAACAAGGGCCTGGAGATGATCGAGGCGGCCTATCTGTTTTCGATGCCGGCCGATCGGATTGACGTCGTCGTCCACCCCGAATCGATCATCCACAGCATGGTCGAGTACATCGACGGCTCGACCCTGGCCCAGATGGGGCCGCCGGACATGAAGACGCCGATCGCTTGCGCCCTGGCCTGGCCCGACCGGATGGCGTGGCCGGCGCCGCGTCTCGATCTCGCCGCCATGGGCAAACTGACGTTTGAGGCGCCCGACCCGGTGCGGTTTCCATCCCTCCGCCTGGCGCGTGAGGCGCTGGAGGCGGGGGGCGGAGCGCCGACCATCTTCAACGCCGCCAACGAGGTCGCGGCCATCGCATTTCTTGACCGTCGTCTGGCCTTTCTCAATATTGCCGCAGTCGTCGCCGAAACCCTTGATCGGATGACGAAGACGGGGGCGACCAACGACTTCGACGACGCCTGCGCGGGGGCCCTGGCCCTGGACGCGCGCGCCCGTCGGATCGCGGTCGAGATCGTCGGGGATCTGGCGCTGGCCGCCTGACTTCGCTCGACGAAATGGAGACGACGACGGCATGCTGAACGCGATCGGCCAGGTCCTGATCTATGTCGTGCCGTTTCTGCTTGTCCTGACGGTCATCGTCACCATCCACGAGCTGGGACATTTCTGGGTCGCTAGGGCCTTCGGGGTAAAGGTCGATCGATTCGCCATCGGCTTCGGCAAGGCGATCTTCAGCCGCACTGACCGTCACGGCATCGAATGGCGGGTCGGCTGGATGCCGTTGGGCGGTTACGTCAAGTTTTCTGGCGATCTGGATGCGGCCAGCGTGCCCGACAGCAGGGGCCTGGACGTCCTGAAGTCCGAGATCATCGGCCGCGAAGGCGTCGGGGCCGAACGCGACTATTTCCACTTCAAGCCGATCTGGCAGCGGATGCTGATCGTCGCCGCCGGACCGGTGTCGAATTTCATTCTGGCCATCGCCATCTTTACCGTTCTTTTCTCCGTGATCGGCGACGTGCTGCGTCCTGCTCGGGTGGCGGACGTCGTCGCGGGATCGCCGGCGGCGGCGGCGGGGTTCCTGTCCGGGGACGTCATCACCGAGATCAACGGTAAGGTGATCGCCGACGCCGGTGAGGTGACCCGCAAGGTGACCCTGTCCAGCGGGGACCCAGTCCGCTTCACCGTAGAGCGCGGAGGCCGAGAAATCGAACTTGTCGCCACGCCAGAGCGCCGCGTCGAAACCGACCCCATCGCCGGGCGAGTGGCCGTGGGCCGGATCGGTCTGGCGCTGGCGTCGACGACGGCCGAAACGCGTCACGTCCGCTACAATCCGATCGAGGCCGTGGGCCGCGGCGTGCGCGAGACGGGCGACATCCTGGGTACGACGCTGAACTACCTCGGCCGTATCTTCACCGGGCGCGAATCCGGCGATCAGCTCAGCGGACCGCTGGGGATCGCCAAGGCGTCCGGGGCCCTGACGACCGCCGCCGTCGCCGCCAATCCTGATCCGATCGCGACGGCGTTGAACCTGCTTCTGACGCTGACAAGCTTCGCTGCCATACTTTCGATCGGAATCGGCTTTCTAAACCTGTTGCCCATTCCCGTCCTGGATGGCGGTCATCTCGTTTTCTACGCCTACGAAGCTGTGGCGAAGAAACCCGTGGCGGCCGGCGTTCAGGAGGCGGGGTACCGGGTCGGTCTTGCTTTGCTGGCGGGTTTGATGTTGTTCGCCACCTGGAACGACCTGCAAAAGTTGAACCTGTTCCAATTCCTCGGCGGGCTCGTCAGTTGAGCAAACGCCAGCCCCCGATGGTTTACCGAATGATCCTGAACGACCTCCGCGCCGCATCGACCCAGAGCGCCTTGCAGGGGCTGGGTGACCGCAACCTGCGCAGGGTCTGCGCGGTCACAGCCAGCCTGCTCGCGCTCGTCGCGGCGTCGCCTGCCCTGGCCCAGACCGCACGCGCGCCCGACGTTCAGCCAGGCCAGCTCCAGGGCGCGCCCGCGGCCGCTGCTCCGGCCGAGACCGGCGTGGTTAACCGGATCCTGGTTCAGGGCAACCAGCGCATCGACCAGACGACGGTGTTGTCCTATCTGCCGATCCAGCCCGGCGACACGATCGACCCGGTCATTCTGGACGTCGCCATCCGGACCCTGACGCGGACCCAGCTGTTCGCCGACGTCCAGATCGGTCTGCAGGAAAACGGCGACCTCGTCGTCCGCATCGTCGAGAACCCGATCATCAACCAAGTGGTGTTCGAGGGGAACAGCGCCATCAACGAGAGCAAGCTGACCGAAGAGGTCACCCTTGCCCCGCGCGGCATCTACACCCGGGCCCGGGTGCAGGAGGATGTCGGCAAGATCATCGAACTGTACCGTCTGTCCGGCCGCATCTCCGCGACCGTCACACCCAAGCTGGTGCAGCTGGAACAGAACCGCGTCGATGTCGTCTTCGAGATCGACGAGGGCCCCGAAACCGGCGTTCAGGCCATCACCTTCCTGGGCAACCAGGCGTTCTCCGACAGCGCGCTGCGCGAAGTCATGGTGACCAAGGAATCGGCCTGGTACCGCCTGTTCACGAAGAACGACAACTACGATCCCGGCCGCCTCGATTACGACCGCGAACAGTTGCGGAAATTCTATACCAACCGCGGCTACTATGACTTCCGGATCGTGTCGGCCGTCGCCGAACTGGCGCCTGACGACAGCGCCTTCGCCATGACCCTGACGGTCGATGAAGGCGATCGCTACAATTTCGGCGACATCCAGGTTGTCACCGAGAACGCCCGCCTGAACGCGGACTTCCTGGAACTGCTGCTGCCCATCAAAACCGGCGATCTCTATGAAAGCGACAAGATCGAGAGTTCGGTCGACGCACTGACGTTCGCGGCCGGATCGGCGGGTTACGCCTTCGTCGACATCAACCCGACCTATCGCTCCAATCCCGACACCGACACCGTCGATGTGACCTTCAACGTATCCGAAGGCCAGCGCGTCTACGTCGACCGCATCAACATCATCGGCAATACCCGAACGATCGATCCTGTGATCCGGCGCGAACTGATGCTGACGGAGGGCGATGCTTTCAACCGCACGCTTCTGGAACGGTCGCGAAACAACCTTCGTGGCCTCGGTTTCTTCAAGGAAGTCACCATCGAGGAGACGCGCGGATCGGCTCCGGACCGCTCCATCGTCAACGTCACCGTCGAAGAACAGCCGACCGGAGAACTGTCGGTCGGCGCCGGTTTCAGTTCGGTCGATTCGTTCGTCGTGAACCTGGGGATATCGGAGCGGAATTTCCGCGGTCGCGGCCAGAACGTCGTTGCCCGTGTTGAGTGGGGATCGCTGCGCCAGCAGATCGATTTCCGGTTCACGGAACCCCGCTTCCTCGGCCGCGATATCGGGGCCGGCTTCGACCTGTTCCACTCGCGCTACGATTTCCAGGACGAGTCGTCGTTCGATTACCGTTCGACGGGCGCAGGCCTGCGCCTGACCTATCCTTTGAATGGCTACAGCCGGCTGTCGACGCGTTACTTCATCAAGGACGACGAGATCATCGTCCCGACCGGGTATTGCGACACCGGCGGCGTCGGGTCGCGGGCGCTGTGCGAGCAGGTCGGGGCCTCGTTGAACTCCTCGGCCGGCTACACGCTACTGGTGGACCGACGCAACGATCCCATCCGTCCGACCCGCGGCTGGACAGGGTCGCTGCGCCAGGACTTCGCGGGGCTGGGCGGCGACGTCAGCTACGTCAAGACTGAGGTCGAAGCGGCAGCCTATTACGGCATCACACCGAACTGGGTGGTCACGGTGTCCAGCAGCGCCGGCTATGTCAGCGGATGGAACGGAGATGCTGTTCGGATCAACGACCGCTTCTTCAAGGGCGGCAACACCTTCCGCGGGTTCGAGAACGCCGGCATGGGGCCGCGGGACCTCAGCACGAACGACTCGCTCGGCGGGAACTTCTACGCCGTCGGCAGCGTGGAGCTGACCCTGCCCAACGGTCTGCCCGAACAGTATGGCATCCGCACCTCCCTGTTCGCCGACGTCGGTACCCTGGGCGTGCTGGACGATCGCTATGTGTTGAACTCCGCGGGCCAGTCCAACGGTTGTCCCGACAACGCGGTCCTGGGTGATAACTGCATCGCCGATGACCTGTCCCTGAGGGCCTCCGCAGGCCTCAGCGTCCATTGGAAGTCCCCGATGGGGCCGATCCGGTTCGATTTCAGCAAGATCTTGAGCCAGGAAGAATACGACCGCACTGAAACGTTCCGCTTCTCCACCTCCACACAGTTCTAGAACCCGGGCCTCTCCGGCCTCAAAAAGGTTACCCATGAAGATCCTCGCTATCGGCGCCTTCGCGCTGGCCTCGCTCGTCGCTTCGACTGCCGTCGCCCAGACCCAGGGTCCGCAGAACCCCGGTCCCGCGATCCCCGGCGTCTGCGTCTATTTCAACCAGCGCCTACTGGCTCAATCGACGGTCGGTCAGGCCGTCCAGACCCGGATGGAGGCTCTGGCCGGCGAAGTGCAGGGCGAACTCTCGCCTTATGGCACGTCGATCCAGACCGAAATCGCCGCCCTGCAACAGGGTGGTCAGGCGGCTGACGCGGACGGCTCGCGCCGTACAGCTCTGCAGGCCCGCATCCAGGAAGCGCAGGCGCTCGAAGAGACGCGCCAGAACGAGCTGCGCTACACCCTGTCCGAACAGCGCCGCCTGATCTCGGCGGCCGTCGAGCCGATCCTGGTGGCCGTCTATCAGGAGCGCGGCTGCGGAATCCTGTTTGACCGTGAGAGCGTGTTCATCTTCAACCCGGCCATGGACGTCACCGATGTGGTGATCCAGCGCCTGAACACCGCCCTGCCGACCTTGACGTTCAACCGCCTGCCGGTTCCGGCCCAGGCCGCACAGTAGTCGAGACGAGCGTCATGGGCACGCGCCCCGACGCCCGCTTCTTCGAGACACTGGCTCCGGCCAGCGTGGACGACCTCGCGGCCTTGACGGGCGGCGAGGTCGTTCGCGGTTCTGGGCGAATGGTCGAAAGGGTCGCTCCTCTGTCGTCTGCGGACGGCGAGGCCATCGCATTCCTTGGCGGCCGGAAGTTCGCGGCGGCTCTGGGCGCCACGGCGGCCGGATGCGTGATCGTGCCGGCGGATGCCGTCGAGACAGCGCGGGGCGGCGCTGCGGTGATCGTGTCGCGGACCCCTCAGGCGGCCTGGGCGGCGGCGGCCCTGGCTCTGCATCGTCCGATCGCCATGACGGCAGCGACCCCAGCCGACGTCTGCGAGGATGCCGGCGTCGTCATCGAGCCGGGCGTCGTGCTGGGCCAGGGGTGCCGGATCGGTCGTGGAACGCGGGTCGGAGCCAACACCGTCATCGGCCCCGGCGTCCAGATCGGCCGGGACGGCGTGATCGGCTCCAACGTCACCATCGGCTTCGCCCTGATCGGTGATCGGGTGAAGATCTATTCCGGCGCTCGGATCGGCGAGGCCGGCTTCGGCGCGGCCGGCGGAGCGAATGGAGCGGTGGACGTTCCGCAGCTTGGCCGGGTGATCATTCAGGACGGGGTGACCATCGGGGCGAATACCTGCGTCGATCGAGGTGCTTTCGACGACACCGTCATCGGTGAGAATACCAAGATCGATAACCTGGTCATGATCGGCCACAACTGCGTCATCGGCCGCAACTGCCTGATCGCCGGGCATGCGGGCATCTCCGGCTCGGTCACGGTCGGCGATAACGTGATGTTTGGCGGCAAGGCCGGGGTCGGCGACCACATCTCGATCGGCACAGGCGCGCGCGTGGCGGCCGGGGCGGGGGTGTTGGCCGACATCCCGGCGGGCGAGACCTGGTCTGGCTATCCGGCGAAACCGCTGCGCCAGTTCTTGCGCGAGGCGATCTGGGTCGCCAAACAGGCAGGTCAGAAGGCGCGGAAAAAAGAAGAGCGGACGGATGACTGACCCCGGGGTGACGATCGACTACGCCGAGGTCATGCGACGCCTACCCCACCGCTATCCCTTCCTGCTGGTCGACAAGGCCGAGGCGTTCGTGGCCAGCACCTCGATTACGGGCATCAAGAACGTCAGCCACAACGAGCCGTTCTTCCCCGGCCATTTCCCGATCGATCCGGTCATGCCGGGCGTCCTGATCGTCGAAGCGATGGCCCAGACGGGGGCGCTGCTGATGTCCAAATCGCTGGAGATCTCGGTCGAGGGCAAGGTCATCCTGTTCATGTCGATCGACGGCGTGCGCTTCAGGAAACCCGCGCGGCCGGGCGACCAACTGCGCATGAACGTCATCGTGACGCGGGCCAGGGGCGAGACCTTCAAGTTCCGGGGCGAGACCTTCATCGACGGCAAGCTGGCGGCTGAGGCCGAGTTCATGGCCATGGCCGCCAAGGTCGATCAGCCGGTCACGCCGTGAGCCATATCCACCCCAGCGCCATCGTCGACGCCTCCGCCGAGCTGGCGGACGGGGTCGTGATCGGCCCGTGGTGCACCGTCGGGCCCGGCGTCCGGCTGGCCGCCGACGTCCAGCTGGTCAGCCATGTGGTGGTCCAGCAGGACACGACGGTCGGCGAACGCACCGTCATCCATCCGTTTGCCGTGATCGGCGGCGACCCCCAGCACAACGGCTACAGGGGCGAGCCGGTGCGGCTGGAGATCGGTTCGGACAACGCGATCCGCGAGCATTCGACGTTCAACCGTGGCACGCCGCAGGGGTCGGGCGTCACGCGCGTGGGCTCGAACGGCCTGTTCATGACGGGCGCCCACGTCGGCCATGACGCCGTCGTCGGCGACAATGTGGTCATGGCCAATCAGGCGACGCTGGGCGGACACGCGCGGATCGGCGATCGGGTGTTTCTGGGCGGGCTGTGCGCCGTGCACCAGAACGGCCGGGTCGGGCAGGGCGCGATCGTTGGAGGCCTGGCGGCGGTGACGCGCGACGTGATCCCCTACGGCTCGGCCTGGGGCAACCACGCCCGACTGCACGGGCTCAACCTGATCGGGTTGAAGCGGAAGGGCTACGACAAGACCGCCATCCGCCGGCTGCTCGCCGCGTTCCGGGACCTGTTCGAAGGCGACGGCGTCTTCGCCGACCGGCTGCAGACAATCGAAACCGAATACGCCGATCTGGTCGAGATCATGGAGATCGTCGCCTTCATCCGCGAGGATTCCAAGCGGCCCCTCTGCCTGCCGGGCGACTGAGCATGCCGACACGGGGGCGGCTGGGTCTGATCGCGGGCGGCGGCGCCCTGCCTCTGGCCATCGCGGCGCGATGCGAGGCCGAGGGGCGGCCGGTGTTCGTGGTGCGCCTGACCAGCTTCGCCGATCCGCATCTGGTCCGTTATCCCGGCATGGAGGCGGGGATGGCCGAGATCGGCAAAGTGCTGACCGCGCTGAAGGCCGAGGACTGCGTGGCCGTCTGTTTCGCCGGCACGGTGAATCGCCCCGATTTCAAGGCGCTGAAGCCTGATCTGAGAGGCGCGATGGTGCTGCCCGGCATCATCGCGGCGGCGACCAAGGGCGACGACGCCCTGCTGCGGAAAATACTCTCGGTGTTCGAGGCCGAGGGTTACGCCATCGAAGGCGCCGACGATATCTTGGGCGGCGAGACCTTGCCAGTCGGCGCCCTGGGCCGCGTCACGCCGAGCGCTGAACAGCTATCGGATCTGAAAAAGGCGCTGCACGTCGCGGAAAAGGCGGGCGAACTCGACATCGGCCAGGGCGCGGTCGTCTGCGACGGATTGGTTCTGGCTGTGGAGGCTCAGGAGGGTACGGACGCCATGCTGAGCCGGGTCGCGGGTCTCCCTGCTGATCTGCGGGGGACCACCAGCCTCCGCAAGGGTGCGTTGGGCAAGGCGCCAAAGCCGATCCAGGACCTGCGGGTGGACATGCCCGTCATCGGCGCGCGGACGCTGGAGATGGCCGCCGCCGCCGGACTGGCGGGCGTCGGGGGGATCGCGGGCAGGCTGATCCTGATCGACCGCGCCGCGATCATCGAGGCCGCCGACCGGCTGGGTCTGTTCGTCTGGGGCGAAGACCGGCCATGAAGATCATG
>JAZKHL010000100.1:0-10896 GCA_040385365.1 Pseudomonadota bacterium
TGCGGCTTCATCTTCCAGGGCTTCAACCTGTTCCCCGCCCTGACCGCCCTGCAGCAAGTCACCACCGTGCTGAAATTCCAGGGCCTGTCGGCGGGCGCCGCCAGGAAGCGCGCCACCGAGGCCCTGGTCGAAGTTGGGCTGGGCCACCGGCTGAACCAGCGCCCCTCGGCCCTGTCGGGCGGTGAAAAGCAGCGCGTCGCCATCGCCCGCGCCCTGGCCAAGGATCCCAAGATCCTGTTCGCCGACGAACCGACTTCGGCCCTCGACGGCGAGAACGGTCAGGTCGTCATCCGCCTGCTGCGCCGCGCCGCGACCGAACACGGCGCCGCCGTCATCTGCGTGACCCACGATCCACGCCTGGAAGCGTGGGCCGATCGCGTCATCAAGATCGAGGACGGCATCATCGCCTCCGACGAGCGCCGCATTCCAGACCCCACCGCCACTCTCGCCTCGCACTAAGACTGTTCAGGACCGCATCGCCATGCCCGCCTTTTTGAAGAACAAGTGGACCTGGATCGGCGTCCTGCTGGTCCTCGTGCTGATCGTCGGCGTGCTGCTGTTCAGCAAGGCCTCCGCCGCCAAAAAGGCCGAAGAGGCACAGGCCGAGGCCACCAAGGTCGAAAGCCCCTATGCCGCCATCGCCAACGGCAAGGTGGACGTCGAGGGCGGCATCATCTCCGTCGCCGCGCGCCGGGGCGGCATCATCCGCGAGGTTCTGGTCCAGGAAGGCGACCGCGTCGTCGCCGGTCAGGTCCTGGCCCGCCAGGAAGACGACGAAGCGCGCCTGGCCGTCCAGTCCAGCCGCGCCTCGGTCAATCAGGCCGAAAGCCAGCTGGCCGCCATCCGCGTCGATATCAACACCGCCCAGCGCGAATACGACCGGCTGGAACGGCTGGTCGCCACCAACTTCGTCGCCGCCCAGCGTCTGGATCAGGCGCGTGACGCCATCGCCGGCGCCCAGGCCCGACTGGGTTCGGCCTCGGCCGCCGTCCAGACCGCCCGCGCTCAGCTGGCCCAGGCCCAATACAATCAGGAACTGACCGTCATCCGCGCGCCCACCGCCGGCCGCATCGCCCGCCGCTACGCCAACCCCGGCGCCGGGGCTTCGACCCTGAACGTGTCGGCCATGTTCGACCTGGAGCCCGATGCGCCGCGCATCGCGCGCGCCGAGATCGTCGAGAGCGACCTGCCCAACGTCAGCATCGGCCAGGCGGTCGAGATCACGCCCGAAGGCGACCCGACCAAGGTCTATGTCGGCTCGGTCCTGCGCCGCGCGGCCGTGTTCGGTGCTCGCAAACTGGCTTCCGACGACCCCTCGCAACGCTCCGACGAGCGGGTGGTCGAGGTCGTGGTCGCCGCCGGCGACGCGCCCATGCTGATCGGTCAGCGCGTGCTGGTGAAGTTCATGAAGCCGGGTGAAACCGCCGGCGCCGCCCGCACGCCAACGGCCGGCGTCCCCGCCACCCGCTCGATGCAGACCCCGACGCCGAGGGCCTAAACCCGGTTCGGATCAGGCCGCCTTGGCCTTGGGTTTCGCCTTGGTCTCCACGGCGGCCGCCGGTTGGTCCAGCCGCTCGATCAGGCCCTTCAGCGCCATCGGTTTGGCGATGAGATAGCCTTGGGCGTGGTCGCAGCCCATGCCGCGAAGCAGCGCCAGGGCCGTCGGGGTCTCGACGCCCTCCGCCGTGACTTTCAGGCCCAGGCTGTGGGCCAGATCGATGGTCGACTTGACCAGCAGGGCGTCGCGCGAGCTTTCGTCCAGCGTCAGGACGAAGGCCTTGTCGATCTTCAGTTCGTCGGCCTTGATCCGCTTCAGATAGGCGAGCGACGACAGGCCCGAGCCATAGTCGTCGATCGAGACGGAGACGCCCGCCGCCGAGAACCGCTCGATGATGCCCAGCGCGACCTCGGGATTGTCGATCACGGCGGTTTCGGTGATCTCGAAACACAGGTCCGCGTCGGCGTCGGCGACGGCCTTCAAAGCGAAGTCGGCGAAGCTTTCGTCCGACAGCAACCGGCCCGAGACGTTGACCGAGACGGTCACGGCATGACCCGCCGCCGCCATCGTCTTCTGGTCGGCGATGGCCTGGAGCACGCCCCATTCGGTCAGGGCGCGGATCTGGCCGGTTTCCTCGGCCATGGTGATGAACAGGTCGGGCGAGACGAAGCCCCGGCGCGGATGGTTCCAGCGCATCAGGGCCTCGACCCCGGTGATGGCGTCGGCGCGCAGGTCGTATTTGGGCTGGTAGGCCATCCAGACCTGGGCGGTGGCCAAGGCCGTCATCAGCTCGCCGATCAGGCTGAGATTGCCGACAGGGTCGCCATAGGCGTTGGCGTCGAACAGCCCGGCCTTGCGGTGGGCGGCGCGAGCCTGGTCCAGAGCGATTCCAGCGCGATCGACAGCGGAGTCGACCCCGCCATTGTCCCCGCGAGACCGCGCCAGTCCAGCGCTGAGAGCGGCATCCACCGTGGCCCCGATAAGCTTGACCGGCGCGTCGGCGACGGCGCACAGCCGGGTCGCGATCTCGATCGCCTGGGCGTCGTTTTCGGCGTTCAGGACGATACCGACCACGCCGGCCGCGACGCGAGCGACCCGCGCTCCGTCAGCGGCGGCCGACAGCCGGGCGCCCAGCGTTCCCACCAGACGGGCCATGGAGTCGTATCCGATGGCGTTGCGCACCACCTCGAACCGGTCGACGCCGAACAGGACGACATAGGCGTCGGGGGAGCCGCTCGCCTCGCGTTCCAGCGACAGGCGGTTGGGCAGGCCGGTCTCCTGATCGTGCAGGGCCATGTGCGTCAGCTTGGCCTCGCGGTCGCGGATATTGCCGGCCATGGCGTTGAAGCTGGCGGCCAGACGTCCGATCTCGTCAGAGGACGTCACCTCCACCTCGGCATGCTCGCCGTTCTGCAGTCGGTGCACCGCCTCGTCGAGATCGGTGATCGGCTTGGTCAGGCCGCGCGCCAGGAGCCAGGTTCCCGCCATCAGGATCGCCAGGCCCACCAGGGCGATGCCGCCCAGGGCCCAGAACATGCCCTCGAACGGCTTCATCGCCTTGGACATCGGATAGCTGAGCGTCAGCACCGCCGGTCCGGCCGCGTCGAAACTCGGCAGGGGTTTGGCCAGCACCATGGCCTCCCCTTCGGATGTGCGCGCGGTCGCGGGGCGGTCGTCGGCGTTGGCCAGCACGCGATCGATGACGCCGCCCAGCGCACTGGTGGGTCCCGCCATGTCCCTCCAGCCCTCGCTGGACGACGTCAGCACGGAGGCGGACAGCGGGATGGCCGATAGCCCCTCCAGATTGCGCATCTGGGCCTGGTCCAACCGCTCGACGAAGACCACCCAGCCAATCAGCACGGGCGCCATGATCGGGGCGGACACGGCCTGGTAGGGCTGGCCGTTGATGCTCAGCACGCCGGCCTCGATGTCGCCGCCGTTGAGCCCGGTCCACAGGGTGTCGGTGGTGGGATCGTCCAGATCGACGCCAGCCGAGGTGACATAGCCATCGACGCCGACGATCAGGGCGCCGTCCACCTTCTGGCGGGCGCGCAGATTGTCCAGCGCCGAGCGAACCGTCGGTTCGTCATTAGTAGCGATCGCCTCGCGGAATCCATAGTCCTGGGCCAGGACCGCCGCGCCCTGATGCAGCTGGGTCGACTGAGAGGCCCAGATCTGGCCGTAGACGGCGCCGGAGGCCGTCAGCTCGTTCTTGACCAGGGTGCGCGCGCTGCCCGTGATGGCCAGCGAGACCGCGACGGCGACGAGCATGAGCGCGAGGCCGAACAGTCCCATGTAGAGAACGGTCAGTCGCGTCCGCAGATGTCTGAAGCGATCCATGCTCAGCGCACCGCGGCTCGGCCGGAGAAGTCACCCGTCAGGGTGTGGCGTCCGGCAGCCGCTCCGACGACCAGAGGATAGACGGTCTCATTGCCTCTCGCCGTAAGCTGAGGATGCCAGACAATCAGTCGCGCGGCCCCGGCCGGAATGCCCCGGATCACGACATCGCCCGTGGCGTCAGTCTTGCCGGCGTAGGGGGTGTCGACCACCCGCACATAGGCCAGCATCTGGTCGTGGATATTGCAGCCCAGCGCCGCCGTGCCGGTCGTCGCAAACGTGTGGCTGCGGGCCTGATCGCGGCCGAACAGCTCGATCTCGAACCGGTTGCCACGCGAGAAGGAATAGACGTGGTGGCGCACGCGATCCAGATTCGGGAAGGCCACAGCCTGGCCCACCGGCGCGATCAGCACATAGGGCTGGAACTGGACGTCCTGCTGGCTGACGCGCAACGCCCAGGGAAACCGGATCGGCCCGCGCGGCACGCCGGCGTTCGGGGTGACCGTTACGACCGCATCGCGAACCGGCCGGCCGGCGCTGTCGCGGACGCTGACCGTAAGATCCCCCGCGAAAGCTGGCCCGCAAAGAAAAGCCAAGATGATGATGAGAACTGAGCGCATCCGGCCTGTTTAACGACCGCGTCTGAAAGTCACGTAAACCAATATACAATCATGAGTAGCGTGCAGGACCAGCAAACATCTGATTGCTATGTCCGGTTGCCGACACGATTTCACTCGGCCTTAACCAAGATCGCGTTACCGCCGTCTCGCTTTTCTTCCCCAGACCAAGGCCCGCTCGTGAAAGCCGCCTCCCGCGCCATCGCCCTGTGCCTCGTCTTGACCGCAGCCGGGACCCCCGGCATCGCTGCGGCCCAGGCCTTCGACTGGATCCCCGAAAGCCGCACGGGCGGCAAGCTTCTGCTGACCGGCGGGGTCTCGACGATCGAAGGATCGGGGGGCGGCGGTCTGGCGACATGGGCGACCACCACCGGCTACGGCGCCGAGGATGGCATCGGCGGCAATGTCCACGCCACCTATGTGAACCTGCCCGACTATGAACTGCGCACCTGGGGCGCAGCGGTCGGTCTGTGGGACCGGGTTGAGCTGTCGGTGGCCCGCCAGGAGTTCGACACCGGCGCGACCGGCGCGGCGCTCGGCCTCGGCTCGGGCTTCACCTTCACCCAGGACATCGTCGGCGTGAAGGTCAAGCTGATCGGCGACGCCGTCTATGACCAGGATAGCTGGCTGCCCCAGGTTTCGGTCGGCGTTCAGCACAAGTCCAACGACCAGGGCGCCATCATCTCGGCCGTCGGCGGTTCCGACGACGAGGGCACGGAATACTATGTCGCCGCGACCAAACTGTTCCTCGCCAACAGCCTGCTCCTGTCCGGCACGGTCCGGATGACCGACGCCAACCAGACGGGCCTCCTGGGCTTCGGCGGCAACCTCAACGACGACCTGGAGCCCCAGTTCGAGGGGTCTGTCGGCTATCTGCTCAGCCGCAATCTGGTGATCGGCGCCGAATATCGCACCAAGCCCGACAACCTCGCTTTCGCCCAGGAAGACGACTGGTTCGACGTCTATGCCGCCTATGCCCTGAACCGGCATCTGTCCGTCACCGCCGCCTATGTCGACCTTGGGTCCATCGCGACCTTCGAGGACCAGCGCGGCTTCTACCTTTCGCTCCAGGCCGGGTTCTGACCATGCGTATCGTCTGTCTCGCCGTCAGCGCGGCCCTGCTCGCCTCGCCCGCCTTCGCCCAGGATGCGGCCCAAGACGACTTCGTCGTTCCGCCCGTCGTTATGTCCACCGATCACCCGGACGAGGAGGCGGTCGAGCCTCACCCCATGTCCAACGCCAATGCCGACGCCATCCGTTTCGAAGGCACGGCCATGCTGGACGCCTTCCACGGTCAGGAGGGCATCTCCCGTATCGTCGAGGCCTTCATGGCCCGCAACCTCGCCGATCCCCGCATCGCCGGCGTCTTCGAGGGACACGATCATGTCCGCACACGCCGTTTGCTGAAAGAGCAGTTCGGCTACATTCTCGGCGCGCCTATCGACTACACGGGCCGCGACATGGCTTCGAGCCATGCGGACCTCGGCATCCAGACTGCGGATATGGGCGCCCTGGTGGAGAACCTGCAGATCGCCATGTCGGACGAGGGCGTCGCCTTCCCGGCCCAGAACCGCTTCCTGGCCAAGCTCGCGCCGATGAAGCCCGACGTGGTGACGCGGTAGCGAGAAAGCCCTTCCCCCGCTCGCGGGGGAAAGCGGTCCGTCCTCGGCCGCAGGCCGAACAGGACCGATGGGGGAACTTTCCTGTCGCCGGCGTGGCAACCATGAGGGCAAGACTTCCCCCATCGGTCCTGGCTGGCTGCGCCAGCGCCGGACCGCTTTCCCCCATGAAGAATGGGGGAAGGGCTCACTCGCCGCTTTCCTGTCCCGCACCGCAACAAAACTGTTGCGCATCGTCCCGCCGCCGGTCCACGCTGACCGTTCACCAGGTTCGGGAGCGACCGTCACGTTCGACGAAATGTCAGGCCATGCCGGATCCAATGAGGTCCGTGAAAGCTACCGGACCCTGGCCCGTTGGCTGGAAAATGCTCCGGCCGACCTTTTGCAGGCCCGATCGCGTCAGGCCGAGCTGTTCTTCCGCCGTATGGGGGTGACCTTCGCCGTCTATGGCGATGTCGAATCCAACGAACGCCTGATCCCATTCGACGTGGTCCCGCGCATCATCGGCGCCTCGGAATGGGACCAGCTGGAAAAGGGCCTGAAACAGCGGGTCACCGCCATCAACGCCTTTCTGAAGGACATCTACGGCCCCCAGGAATGCATCAAGGCCGGGATCATCCCGGCCGAGCTGATCTTCACCAACCCCCACTACCGGCCCGAGATGCAGGGGCGGCGGCCTCCCGGCGACATCTGGACCCATATCTGCGGCGTCGACCTGGTCCGCACGGGCGAGGACGGCTTCGTCGTGCTGGAGGACAACTGCCGCACCCCCTCCGGTGTCTCCTACATGCTGGAGAACCGCGAGATGATGATGCGGCTGTTCCCCGACCTGTTCGCCGAACACCGCATCCGCCCGGTCGAGACCTATACCGACATGCTGCTGGCGTCCTTGCGGGCCAGCGCACCGGAGCACGCCGGCGCAGATCCGAACATCGTCGTTCTGACGCCTGGCCCGTTCAACTCCGCCTATTACGAACACTCGTTCCTGGCCGACAAGCTGGGGGTCGAGCTGGTCGAGGGCGGCGATCTGTTCGTCAACGACGACATCGTCTTCATGCGCACCACCGAGGGGCCCAAGCGCGTCGATGTCATCTATCGCCGGGTCGACGACGACTGGATCGACCCGCTGACCTTCCGCCCGGATTCGACCGTCGGCGTGCCCGGCATCATGGCCGCCTACATGGCCGGCAACGTGACCCTGTCGAACGCGGTCGGCACCGGCGTCGCCGACGACAAGGCCGTCTACACCTACATGCCGCAGATCATCCGCTTCTTCTCAGGCGGCGACCCGATCCTGGGCAATGTGCCGACCTGGCGCTGTCGGGAGCCGGACGCCCTGAAGGAGGTCCTCGAGAAACTTCCCGAACTGGTGGTCAAGGAAGTGGGCGGCTCTGGCGGCTACGGCATGCTCGTCGGCCCGGCCTCGACCAAGGCCGAAATCGAGGACTTCAGGGCGAAACTGATCGCCGACCCCGACGACTTCATCGCCCAGCCGACCCTGGCCCTTTCGACCGCCCCGACGCTGGACGGCGGCAGCCTGTCGCCCCGCCACGTCGATCTGCGGCCCTTCGTGCTGTCGAGCCCCGCCGGGGTTCGCGTCGCGCCGGGCGGCCTGACGCGCGTGGCGCTGAAGGCCGGGTCGCTGGTCGTCAACTCCAGCCAGGGCGGCGGCACTAAAGACACCTGGGTTCTGGACGACTGATGCTCTCTAGAACCGCTGAATCCCTGTACTGGACCGGCCGCTACATGGAGCGCGCCGACTTCCTCGCGCGCATCCTCGAGGCCGCCGTTCGCCTCGCCGCGCTGCCCGCTCGCGACGGCGCCGCCGCCACCGCCTGGGCCAGCGCTATCGCCTCGGCCGGCGTGTCGCGCCAATTCGCCGCCTCGGGCCGCACGCCATCGGAAAAGTCGGTGCGCGAGTTCCTGGCTTTCGCGCCGGACAATCCCTCGTCGATCCGCGCCTGCATCACCGCCGCTCGCACCAACGCCCGCTCGGTCCGCACAGCCCTGACGATCGAGCTGTGGGAAGCCATCAACGGCGCCTGGAACGGACTGAACGAGTTCGGCGAACCCGGAAAGCGCGACGATTTTGTCCGTTACCTGGAGTGGGTCAAAGGCGTCAGTCTCGCCGTCGAGGGCGCCTCGTCACGGACGATGTTGCGCAACGACGCCTACTGGTTTCTGCGGCTGGGCGGAGCCATCGAGCGGGCCGACAACACCGCCCGACTGCTCGACGTCAAATATCACCTGCTGCTGCCGGCCGGCGAACGCGTCGGCGGCCAGCTCGACTATTTCCAGTGGACGACGCTGCTGCGTGAAGTGTCCGCCCTGACCGCCTACCGCTGGGTCTATCGCGAAAGCGTCCGCCCCTGGCTGGTCGCCGACCTGATGGTGCTGAACCGCCAGATGCCGCGGTCGCTGGCCAGCTGCCAGGGGATGATCGTCTCCTACCTCGACCGGCTCGCCACCGACTACGGGCGCCGAGGTCCGGCTCAGCGCTTGGCCTCGGCCCGCCTGACCCGGTTCAACGAGACCAATATCGAACAGATCTTCCAATCCGGCCTGCACGAATACATCTTGTCGTTCCTCAGCGAGAACAACGCCTTGGCCGCCGCCGTACACGATCAGTATCTGGTCTGATCTGATGCGCATCCGGATCGACCACGAAACCCGCTACGCCTACGACCGCGCCGCGCGGTTCATCGTCCAGGTGCTGCGCCTGACGCCTCGCTCGACCGAAGGCCAGCAGGTGCGCGACTGGCGTATCGAGACCGACGTCGACGCCCACCTGCGCCGCTCCGAGGACGCCTTCGGCAACATCGTCCACACCCTCTACACCGAGCGCCCGACCAACGGTCTTATGGTCCGGGTCACCGGCGAGGTCGCTACCGTGGACACCGGCGGCGTGCTGCGCGGCACGCCCGAGCGCCTGTCGCCTCTTGTCTTCCTGCGCGACAGCCCCCTGACCCACGCCGATACGGCCTTGAGGGCGCTCGCCGCCTCGATCGGCGAAGAAGGCGACACCCTGGCCCGTCTTCACCGCCTGATGGCCGCGATCCACGAGCAGGTCGCCTTCATGGTCGGCTCGACCACCGCCGATCACACCGCCGCCGACGCCTATGCGCAAAAGCAGGGCGTCTGTCAGGACCATGCCCAGATCTTCATCTCCGCCGCCCGCCGCATGGGCATCCCGGCCCGCTACATCTCCGGTCACCTGCATCGGTCCGACGGAGTCGAGAACCAGGACGCCGCCCATGCCTGGGCCGAGGCCTATGTCGATGACCTGGGCTGGGTCGGCTTCGACGCCGCCAACGGCATCAGCCCGACTGAGCACTACGTCCGCGTCGCCTGCGGCCTGGACGCCCTGGGGGCCACCCCGATCCGGGGCACCAGCTACGGCGGCGGTCGCGAGACGATGACGGTGGCTCTGCGTGTGCGCCAGATGCAACAGAGCCAGCAGCAACAGCAGTCCCAGGGTTGGTCATGAACCATTCAGGGATCGCACTGATACTCGAATCGGTTAGCGTCTCTTCTTCTGATGGGTGGAGGTCCGTTTTCGGGCCTGGTCTTTCGATATGACTTACTGCGTCGGCATGATGGTGAATGACGGGTTGGCGATGATCGCCGACACCCGCACGAACGCCGGCGTCGACAACATCTCGTCCTACAAGAAGCTGCACGTCACCGAGGTCACCGGCGAGCGCGTGATCGCCATCGCCACCGCCGGCAACCTGTCGGTGACCCAGACCGCCCTGTCGATGCTGGCCGAGGGCGTGCGCATGCCTGGCCACGACGTGCCCGAAACCCTGGAAACCGCCCCCACCCTGTTCCGCGCGGCCCAGCTGGTCGGCTACTGCCTCAACCAGGTGCGTCAGGATCTGCAACCGACCGTCGTCGCCGATGCGCTGAAGATCACCGCCTCCATGCTGCTGGGCGGTCAGATCAAGGGCGGCAAGATGGGGCTCTATCTCATCTACGCCCAGGGCAATTTCATCGAGTGCGGCACCGATACGCCCTATCTTCAGATCGGCGAGCTGAAATACGGCAAGCCCATCCTGGACCGCGCGCTGCGGCCCGACACCCCGATGGGCGAGGCGGTGAAGCTGGGTCTGATCAGTTTCGATTCCACGATCCGCTCCAACATCGCCGTCGGCCCGCCCTTCGACATGATCGTCATCCCGCGCGACCGGATGCATGGCGAACAGCGCCGCATCGAGGCCGACGACCCCTATTTCAAGGACCTCGGCCGCCGCTGGTCCGAGGCCCTCGCCCAGGCGCACCGCGCCATGCCGGCCCCGCCTTGGCTGGACCAGGTCGTGCCGATCCGACCGAGCATGACGGTGGTCGGGTAAGTCTCACCTCCCTCTCCCGGCGGGAGAGGGTTTGAGCGCCCGAGAGCCGTCTGGCGATCGATCTTGCGCGAAAGGGTGAGGCGCTTCGCTCCGCTCTGCGAGCCTCAAGCCCTCTCCCAATGCGAGAGAGACCCTCTTCTGCGAATGAAACTGCGACCAATTCGCAAATTGGGTTGCTCGCTCCGGCCAAGCTGTTATTGCGAGCGCATCGCAGTATCAAACCCGGATCGTCTCAGTGTCATTCTCCAACGCCGCCGCCCTCCGCGCCCTGCTCAGCGCCTCCACCGCCGCCGGCATGCTCTGCACCGCCGCGCCGGCCTTGGCGCATGAGCCGGACGCCGCGCCAGCCTACGACCCGACCAATCCCCAGCAGCAGGCCACCTCGACCATCGAAACCATCGACGTTCAGGGCCGCCGGGTGCGTCGCGAGCCCCAATCGCCCCGTTTCACCGCCTCGGTCGTCGACACGCCGC
>JAZKHL010000101.1:0-21257 GCA_040385365.1 Pseudomonadota bacterium
GGTCGGTGTAAACCTTGGCCGTGATCGGGTGGTAGTTGCCGGTGCCGAAGTGGCAGTAGGTCTTAAGGCCGTCGCCCTCGCGACGCACGACGACGCTGAGCTTGGCGTGGGTCTTGTACTCGACGAAGCCGAAGACGACGTGCACCCCCGCCCGTTCCATCGCTCGGGCCCAGCGCAGATTGGCCTCCTCGTCGAACCGGGCCTTGATCTCGACCAGGGCGACGACGTTTTTGCCATTCTCGGCCGCCTCGATCAGGGCGGCGACGATGGGGCTGTCCTTGGAGGTGCGATACAGCGTCTGTTTGATCGCGATGACGTTGGGGTCGCGGGCGGCCTGGCGCAGGAACTGCACCACCACGTCGAAACTCTCGAACGGGTGGTGGATCAGGATGTCCTTCTCGCGCACGGAGGCGAAGACGTCGCCGCCCTGGTCGCGAACGCGTTCTGGATAGCGGGGCTCATAACCGGGGAACTTCAGGTCCGGGTGCCCTGACGGGATTAGCTCCGACATCTGGGCCAGGCCCAGCATGCCATCGACCAGAACCACATCCTGGGGCGCGGCCTCCAGTTCGCCGATGATGAAGTCGCGCAGGTCGGAGGGCATGGCCGCCTCGATCTTGACCCGCACAACGTCGCCCAGCCGGCGCTGCTTCAACGCCTCCTCGAACTCCAGAACCAGGTCTTCGGCCTCTTCCTCGATCTCGATGTCGCTGTCGCGGATCAGGCGGAAGACGCCCTTTTCCAGAACCTCGTGACCGGGAAACAGGTGCTCGATGAAGAGCAGCAGCATGGTCTCCAGCGTCACGAACCGGCGACGCCCCTTCACCGAGCGGCCGTCGCCCGGCAGTTCCCAGAAACGGCGGACTTGGGTCGGCACCGGGACCAGGGCGTAGAGGATCCGGTTGTCCCGAGCCCTGCGCAGTTTCATCGCCACGGAAAATCCGAGGTTGGGCAGGAAGGGGAACGGATGCGCCGGGTCGATCGCCAGCGGCGTCAGCACGGCGAAGAGCTGGCTGAGGAACTCCGGTTCCAGCCGGTCCTTGTCGGTCTTGGTGATCTTGGTCGACTTGACCACCTCGATGCCGGCGCCGGTGAGTTCGTTCCTCAACTGACGCCAGCGCTTCTGCTGCTCGGCCATCAGTTCGCCGGCGGCGACGTTGACGCGTTCCAGCTGTTCGGCGGCGGTCAGGCCGTCGGCGGATAGAACCCGGACCCGCTCGCGCACCTGTCCCTTCAGTCCCGCGACCCGGGTCATGAAGAACTCGTCCAGATTATTGGCCGAGATGGACAGAAACCGCAGGCGTTCCAGCAGCGGGTGGTGAGGGTTCGCGGCCTCCTCCAGCACCCGAGCGTTGAAGGCCAGCCAGCTGATCTCGCGGTTGAAGAACCGGCCGGGTGAGGTCATCAGCGTCTCGTCGACGCTGAGCTGGGGCGCGCGCGAGGACGGGACTTCTTCGCCCCGAGTGGCGTCAACGATGGCGGCGTCGGACATGGCCCGGTTGTGGGGCGGGTTTGTTACGGCTGCAACCCTGATCCGGCGTCATCTTCGAGCAGATCATCACTGGCGCCGAGCACCTGCCGCGCCAGCGCCCGCGTCACCGGCCGATGCTCCGCGTCCAGCCGGTCGACCACAGCGGCGGCGGCGGCGGCGGAACGGTCGATACGCATCACCAGATAGTCGATGACGCCCTCGCCCGGCGCGATGCTGCGTTCGGCGAACCGGGCGGACAAAATGGCCGACAGGACCACGTCGTCCGGCGCCTCCATGGCGATGACCCTTACGGCGTCGAGGCGCGAGCGCAGGTCCGGCACCTCGACCTGCCAGCGGCGCGGGGAGGGACGCGAGACCATCAGCAGGGCGCCCCCGTCCTGCTGGGCCAGGTTGATGAGATGGAACAAGGTCTCGTCGTCGGCGTCCTGGGCGATGTCGAGCAGAACGGGTCGGCCTTCCAGTTCGATCGGATCTGCGAAGGCGGCTTCGGCTCCGTGCAGGGGGATGGCGCCGACCCGCTCGGCCCAGATGGCCGCCAGATGCGACTTGCCGCAGCCGGCGGGACCGCAGATGGCCATGACCTGACCGGCCTTGTCGGGCCAGTTCGCCAATGCGTCTACGGCGTAGGCGTTGGCGGGCGAGCGGACGAACGCTGCCGCGTCGGCCGGCACGTCCCGGGTGAGGGGCAGTCGCATCTGTTCGCGAAGGGGACGGCGGGCCGACATGCGTTCATCATAGCAGATCGGCGTGGAAGTCCGCTCAAGGTTCCGATCGACCTCGTGGACAGGGGTCATCCGGTCTGGGGACGGCTGACGACCGTGGCGGCGAACCTTGACTTTCAAGGGCGCGGATGCGCCTTACGCCGCTTCCAATTCACGCTGTTTGCAGCCGTTTAACAGACGATATTTTCCATGCACGCCTATCGCTCCCATACCTGCGGCGCCCTCCGGTCTTCGGACGCGGGCGCCAATGTGCGCCTGTCGGGGTGGGTGCACAGGAAGCGCGACCACGGCGGCCTGCTCTTCATCGACCTGCGCGACCACTACGGCCTGACTCAGTTGGTCTTCCACCCCGAGACGCCGGGTTTCGAAGCCGTCGAGCGAGTTCGGGCCGAGAGCGTCATCCGAGTGGATGGCGAGGTCGTGGCGAGGGACGCCTCGGTCGTGAACGCCAACCTGCCGACGGGCGAGGTTGAACTGCGGGTGACGGGCGTCGAAATCCTGTCCGAGGCCGCCGAACTGCCGCTGCCGGTATTCGGAGAGCCGGAATACCCGGAAGAAATCCGCCTCAAGCACCGCTACCTCGATCTGCGCCGCGAGACCCTGCACAGGAACATCGTGCTGCGTTCACGCGTGATCTCGTCGATCCGCCAGCGGATGGTCGGTCAGGGCTTTTTGGAATACCAGACGCCGATCCTGACGGCATCAAGCCCCGAAGGCGCGCGCGACTTCCTGGTGCCGTCGCGTCTGCATCCGGGCAAGTTCTACGCCCTGCCGCAGGCCCCGCAGCAGTTCAAGCAGCTGCTGATGGTCTCGGGCTTCGACCGCTACTTCCAGATCGCGCCCTGTTTCCGCGATGAAGACCTGCGCGCCGACCGGTCGCTGGAGTTCTATCAGCTCGACGTCGAGATGAGCTTTGTCACGCAAGAGGATGTTTTTGCAGCGATCGAGCCCGTCATGCACGGCGTGTTCGAGGAGTTCGCCGACGGCAAGCCGGTTTCGCCCATTAGCGGTTCGCACATTTTCACAAACGACTTCGGCCAGACGCTGGAGCACGCCGGCTTCGAGCGCCTGACCTACGAACAGTCGATGAAGTGGTACGGCACCGACAAGCCGGACACCCGCAACCCGATCAAGATGCAGGACGTCTCGGAGCATTTCCGCGACGGCGGTTTCGGCCTGTTCAACAAGATCCTGGGCGCCGACGCCAAGAACGCCGTCTGGGCCATCCCGGCGCCGACCGGCGGTTCGCGGGCCTTCTGCGACCGCATGAACTCCTGGGCCCAGGGCGAAGGCCAGCCGGGCCTCGGCTACATCTTCTGGTCGGACGACAACAACGCCTGGGGCGGGCCGATCGCCAAGAACCTGGGCGAGGCCACCGACGCCCTGATGACCGCGCTGGGCCTCGGCAAGGGCGACGCCGCCTTCTTCGCCGCTGGCCTGCCGTCGGTGTTCGCCAAGTTCGCCGGCCTGGCTCGCACCCGCGTCGCCACCGAGCTGAAGCTGGTCGACGAAGAGCAGTTCAAATTCTGCTGGATCGTCGACTTCCCGATGTTCGAATGGTCCGAGGAAGAGAAGAAGGTCGACTTCTCGCACAACCCCTTCTCGATGCCGCAGGGCGGCCTTAAGGCGCTGGAGACCCAGGATCCGCTGACCATCCGCGCCTATCAGTACGACATCGTCTGCAACGGCTATGAGCTGTGCTCGGGCGCGATCCGGAACCACAAGGCCGAGATCATGCTGAAGGCCTTCGAGATCGCCGGCTATGACGCCTCGGTGGTCGAGGAGCAGTTCGGCGGCATGCTGAACGCCTTCCGCTATGGCGCGCCGCCGCACGGGGGTCTGGCCCCCGGCATCGACCGCATCGTCATGCTGCTGGCCAACCAGGTCGCGATCCGCGAGGTCATCGCCTTCCCGCTGAACCAGCAGGGCCAGGACTTGCTGATGAGCGCCCCGGCCGATGCGCTGGAGCGTCAGTACAAGGAACTGCACATCCGCCAGAGCCTGCCGCTGAAATAGCGGCGGGTCGGCTCGGCCGGGGCCTTAGTTGCCGCGGCTGGCGAAGTTGCGGGGCGCCGCGGGCGGGACCGGCGGAACGGGCGGACGCGGCGGCGTGACCGTCCGGCTCAGGGACATCGACCGCGAACCACAGCTGCGGACGCTGAGGCCTCGCGGCAGACTGGTCGAAGAATCGCCGCAGGCTTCCGAGACCTGCTCCTGGGTCAGGCCGCGTGCACCCGACAGGTCCGCGCCCCGGATGTCGGCGCGGCGCATCGAGGCGCCGCTGAAGTTGGCGCGGTTGAAGGCGGCCCCGGTCAGTCGGGCGCCCTCCAGCTCGGCGTCGGTGAAGATCGCCGAGGCGAAATCGCCGCCAGCCATGTTCGCCGCGTTCAGTTCGGCGTTCGCGAAGTTGGCGGCCCGGGCGCTGACGTTGGCCAGGGTCGTGCCGAACAACTCGGCGCCCGACAGGTTGGCGTTCGACAGGACGGCCGCGTTCATGTTGGCGCCCATCAGCTCTGCGCCCGACAGGTTGGCGTTCGACAGGTTGGCGCGGGTGAAGTTGGCGCCCTGAGCCTCGGCGCCGCTGATCGAGGCGTTAGCGAAGACGGCGCCGCTGAAGTTGGAGCCCTGAAGCTCCACGCCGCGCATGTCGGCCCGCGTGAAGTCACTGGCCGAGAAGTTGGATCCGACCAGTTCGGCGCCGCGCAGATTGGCGCCGACCAAGGTTGCGCTGATGAAGCTGGCGCCGGTGAAGGTCGCGCCCGAGAGGTTCCTGCCGGACAGTTCGCAGCGATTGCAGGAGCCGCCCAGCGAGACCATGCGGGCGACATCGCGGTCCTGGAACGAAAAGCTCACCTCGGCGGCGGTCGGCGAGGCGAGCATGGCCAGGCCCGCCAATACGGCTAGAGCCGGAACGGCGGCGCGAAGACGACGAGAAAGGGTCACGGACTGTTTCACGCCCCCTAGATGCCGTTTCCGATCGGCAAACCCTACTTAAATCGCGGTAAGGATGGAGGCGCTCAGCAGGCGGGGATGTGAAGGCGGCCGGGGAGTCTGGTGGCGTCGTCGCCACAGGCGCGGTTCAACTGGCCTTGGGTCAGGCCGGTGGCGCGATCCAACTGGGCGCCCGAGAAGTTTGTTCCAACCAGGGTCGCGCCCGAAAAGCTGGACCCTTGGAGGTAGGCGCCGACGAAACTGGCGTTGGTCAGGTTGGCGCCGTTGAAGTTGGAGCTCGAGAAGACGCCGCCGTAGGCCTCGACATCGCGCAGGTCCGAGCTTGAAAACCGCGTGCGGTTCATCACCGTCAGGCTGAGATCGGCCTGGCGCAGGCGCGAGCCGGAAAGGTTCAGGCCTCGCGCCTCCAGGCCAGAGAAATCGCCTTGGAACAGGTTGCAGCCGGAACAGCTGGCGCCGCCGCGCACGCGGGCGATCTGGCCGGCGTTCTGGGCTTCGGCTGGGGCGCTACAGATGACGAGCAGCGCGGCGAGGCTGGCGATACGTTTCATGACCTCCAGCCTAGGAGCAGGAGTTTACGATCTTCTGAACCGTCAGCCGCGCATCGAGGGCGCGATTCCGCAAGCGTCGCAGATGAGCGCGCCGCCGCGCTGCTGCAGGGTGAAGTCGCCGCACGCCGGGCAGGCGTCCGCGTCACCGAGGGATCTGGCCGGGAGCTGCGGATCCGGCCGGCGTCCGAAGGGCAAGACGACGAGGTTGTCCGGTGCATGGCCGCGAGCGAACCCCTTGGAGATGAACCGCGCGGCTGGAACCAGTTCGTCGGCCTCGCCGGAACCCAGCCCATCGGCGTCCAGCGGCTCGGCGTCGGCATTGGCCAGCTCCGTGCGGTCCAGATAGGAGACACCCAGTTCGCGGAAAATGTAGTCCAGGATCGAGGTCGCAGAGCCGACGCGATCGTTGCCGGTGACGCGGCCCGCAGGCTCGAACCGAGTGAAGACGAAGGCATCCACGAACTCGTCGAGCGGCACGCCGTATTGGAGGCCGATCGAGATGGCGATGGCGAAATTGTTCATCAGCGACCGGAAGGCGGCGCCTTCCTTGTGCATGTCGATGAAGATCTCACCGAGTTCGCCGTCCTCGTACTCGCCGGTATGGATATAGACCTTGTGGCCGCCGACGGCCGCCTTCTGGATATAGCCTTTGCGGCGGTCGGGCAGTTTTCGCCGGGTGCGGTCCCGCTCGATCACGCGCTCGACGACGGTCTCTATGACGGGCTGGGGGATCGGGTCGGCGCGACGCGCGGGTTCGATCTCGGGCAGCGCCAGGCGGGACGCAGCGAGGTCCGCACAAGGCGCCAGGCGGATCGCGCGGCGACCCTCTGTTCGGGCGGTCTCGATCAGGGCGGACACGGCGTCGAGCGGCGTGCGCGTGGAGATCGTCCTGGGCGAGGTGTCGGGCGCGTCGCTGAAGGATTCAAAGGACTGGCGCTGCGCCAGAGATGTCGCATCCAGGTCCGCCAGGACGTTGACGAGGCCGGGGGGCGTATTGGGCCAGTCGGAAAGGTCGGGATGGCCAAAGGCGTAGGCGGTCGCCGCCTGAATGTCTTCGAGCGAGGCCAGGTTCGCGACGAGGTCGGCCGGCGAGAGCGCCTCGGGGTCCAGGCCGAGCACGTCCCGCATAAAACCGGCATCGAGGACCGAGGGAGCGAAGGCGTCCTCCAGCCGGTCACAGGCGCCCAATGCGCTTTCGACCGCCAGCAGTTCGGCGTCGGTGAAGCCAAGGGCGCGAAGCGTCGGATGGCTCAGACCTGGGGCGTCGACCAGGGTGCGACGGCCGAACACCCAGCGTTCGGCATTCTCGACGTCGCCGCCGGCCCTCGTGATCGCCTTGGCCAGGACCGGATGCAGCCGCCGGCCGATCACGCCATCGGCCGTCTGGAAGACATCGATCGCCGACAGCCGGCCGAGACCGAGGCGCAGGTTCCGATCGGCATCCTGAGACAAGAGGTCGATCACGAGGTGACGCCGACCGTCGCGACGGGCCGCCAGGGCTGCCTGGGCTGTCAGGCGCGCCGCGTGCGGGCCGAGGGCGGACTGGCCGAACCCAGACGTCTCACGCGCTTCGATGCCCGCAACGATCCTGTCCGCCGATCCTGTCCAGCCGGCCGCCGGATTGAGGGCGGCCGCCAGTTCGGACGAGGTCAGCGAGGCGACGGCGGCAATGATCGCGGCGATGGCAAGGGCGTCCTCCTCCACGCCTGAGGACAGGGTCCAATCCAGCAGGCCGACCGGGGCGACGGAAATCGGACGGATCGCGTGCCGACGCCGGGCGGCGGCGCCGTCGGTGACGTAACCGCAGGCGGTCTCGATCTCGAGGGCGGTCGTCCAGAGGCGAGTGACAGCCTGAAGCGAGACGGGGAGATCGCCTGCGAGGGAGGCGATGGCGGGAATCGACAGGCCGCATCCGGCGGCGAGGCTGAGATCGGCGATGGTCTCAGCGTCGCGCGCATCGAAGGCCACGACAACATCGCCCGCGAGAGCGGCGTGGCCCGCGGCAAGGTTTGCGAAGGTTTCGGTTGACGCGATGACGCGCGGCGGGGGCGCTTGACGGGGCTCTGGCGGGGCGAACCGGCGGCCGCCGATGGCCTCCAGGATGGCGTCGTCGTCGGCTCCATTGCGGCGCGCGGCGAGGGCGGCTCGTGCCAGGGCGGGATTGGCGGAGGGGTCGGCGCAGTCGGCCGCGGGGCCCTCGCAACGCGCCACGGCGTCCGACACGGCGTTGAGCGAAAGGCTGAGCGCGGACAGGGCCTGGTCGGCAAGGCGCGTCGTGCGGGCGCGATCGGTGGCCAGATCGACGGCGGCGATGGCTTCGGTCGTGTCCGCGCTTTCGAAAAGGACAGAGGGATTCTCGCCTTTGGGATCATCGGCGATCGGGTGAACACGGGCGCCGTCTTTCAGGCCGCCCGATGGCGAGGCGAGGCCCAGGATGACGCTGGCGACCAGATCCTGGGCGAACACGGCCGCGTCACGCGCGCTGGCGAAGACGCCCATCGCGCGTCCCCAAGCGGCCAGCCGTCCAGACCAGCGATCGATCGCTCCGTCCAGTACAGGTGACGCGACGATCCCGAGGTCTTCGGTCAGGCAGGGTAGATCGGCCGCCAGACCGTCGCACCAGTCCAGCCAAGCCTCGACCCTCGCGTCGCTCCATCCGGCGGGGACGACGACTGAAACGACGGCGTTGGGCCGCTCGATCGATCGGCGGTCCAGCGCGACGGCGGCGACGAGGCCGGAAAGGAATGGCGAGAAGCGCATGCGAAGCCCAGGCAGCGGCATTTGAAAAGCCTAGAGGTCTGTGGGCCTCTTGCGCAATAGATGTAGCGGGCCGGCGCAGGGTTACCCCCAAGATGTTGAAGTGCTCCATGGCGCCATCCTGCTGGACGCGGGGCGGTGCGGTTTCTATGATCGCACGAAGCAGACCGCGCCTCCCCGCCGGTCGAAACTGGACGGGACGGACTGGTGCTGGGTAGATTTTTCGGTTGGACGTCGGGTGCGACCATCGGCACGTTCTTCACGATCGCCAAGCGTGGGACGCTGATCGGCGCCGACGAGCACGGCAACCGCTATTACCAGTCGCGCGACAACCGGAGCTATGACGGCAGGAAGCGTCGCTGGGTCATCTACAACGGCTATGCCGATGCCTCGAAGGTGACGCCCGACTGGCATGGCTGGCTCCACTACACCTTCGAAGAGCCGCCGACCGAGGCGCCGTTGCCGCGCCGTGCGTGGGAAAAGAGCCACCTGCCCAATATGACGGGCACGCCGATGGCCTGGCGCCCGCCCGGCTCGCTGGCAAACGAAGGCGTGCGACCGGCGGCGACTGGCGACTACGAAGCCTGGAAGCCCGAATGAACCGCGCCGGCATCCTTGCGATCAGCGTCGCGGCTGTGGCGCTGGCGGTCTCCGGCGGCGTGGTCGCGGGCGGCTGGCAGGATGCGCCGGCCCAGGAGGCGACGCCCGCTCCCGATCCGATCGGAGACGCTCTGAGATCGCAACCAAACCAGGAATCCGCTCCCGCCGGCGATCCCGCGCCCGCGGTTCCTATCGCCATCACCCCACCGACGCCGCCCGTGGACATCGCCACCGCCCAGATCGACGAAGCCACCCCCGTCGAGGCGGAAAAGGCGGACGACGCGGACAAGGACGAGAAGGGCGAAACCGATGAGGACAAGGCCAAACGCCTCGCCTCGGACGCTCCGGCTCCTCGCCAGCGCCGCCGCATCGCCATCATCGAAGCGATCGACAAGATCACCGCCGAGAGCATGCGGTTCGAGGTCGAGGTCGGCGGGCGTCCAGTCCGGTTCAACCAGTCACTGATTTTCACCGCCCGCGCCTGCGAGGTGTCGGCCGAGACGGAGTTGGTTCAGGACTCGATCGCCTACGTCGATGTCACTCTGCAGCCGAGGGGTACGCAGGCCACGGCGCCGCGCCAGATATTCCGGGGCTGGATGTATGCGTCGACGCCTGCGTTGAGCGGGCTGCAACACCCGATCTATGACGCCTGGATCGTGGGCTGCAAGGCATAGGCGACGGCGTCGATGCCTGACAGCGGTCGGGCCAGCGCGCTTGGGTCGGGCGTCGCTCGGATCGCGGGCGCCAGCATCCTGAGATAGGCCGACTGCGGCGTTTCGATCAGGCCGAACTGGTCCAGGTGCGGCGTCCGAAACTGGGCGTCCAGCAATCTCCAGCCTCCGAGCCGAAGGCGGGCCACCAGATGCACGAGCGCGACCTTCGACGCGTCGGTGGCGCGGCTGAACATGCTCTCACCGAAGAAGGCGCCGCCCAAAGTGACGCCGTAGAGACCGCCGACCAGCACCTCGTCCTTCCAACATTCGATGCTGTGGGCATGGCCGCGCCCGTGAAGCTCCAGGTACAGCCGGCGGATCGGCGCGTTTATCCAGGTGTCCTCGCGTCCCGGCGCAGAGGCTGCGCAGGCGTCGAGCACCGCCGAAAAGGCTGTGTCCGTACGCACGACGAACGGCTCGTTTCGGACGGTCCTGCGAAGCCTGGCCGGTATGTGGAAGGCGTCCAGCGGAATGACGCCACGCTGGTCGGGCTCGACGAGGAAGACGCGGGGGTCGTCGCGGGCCTCTCCCATGGGAAAGACGCCCTGCGCGTAGCAACGCAGGAGGGCGTCGGCGGTGAACGCCCCCGGGGGCGGATAGGCGGAGGCGGACGGGTCGGTCAGATTCCTTCTCCCCTCGGGGGAGAAGGTGGGCCCGAAGGGCTCGGATGAGGGGGCTGGTGCGATATCCCGCTTCGTTGAAGGTGATCGCGCGGAAAAAGCCCCCTCATCCGTCTCGCTCCACGAGCCACCTTCTCCCCCAAGGGGAGAAGGAAATGGTCACGCCTTCTGCCGCTTGGCCCAGTTCTCCAGCCAGTGGATGTCATAGTCGCCGCTCAGGATGTCCGGCTCCTGAAGCAGTTTCTGGAATAGCGGGATCGTCGTGTCGATGCCGCCGATGACCATCTCGTTCAGGCTGCGCTTGAGCCGCGCGATGCATTCCGGACGGTCGCGACCATGCACGATCAGCTTGCCGATCAGGCTGTCGTAATAGGGCGGGATCGAATAGCCGGCGTAGATGGCGCTATCCAGCCGCACGCCCAGGCCGCCGGGTGCATGGAAGTCGGTGACCGTGCCGGGCGAGGGGGCGAAGGTCTCCGAGTTCTCGGCGTTGATCCGAACCTCGATGGCGTGGCCTTCGAAATGGATGTCTTCCTGCGTGAATGACAGCGGCAGGCCGGCGGCGATACGGATCTGTTCGCGCACCAGATCGACGCCGGTGACGGCCTCGGTCACCGGGTGTTCGACCTGCAGCCGGGTGTTCATCTCGATGAAGAAGAACTCGCCGTCCTCCCACAGGAACTCGATGGTGCCGACGCCGAGGTAGCCGATCTTGCCGATAGCCTTGTTGACCGTCTCGCCGATGGCGACGCGCTCGGCGGCCGACAGGGCGGGCGAGGGGGCCTCTTCCAGCACCTTCTGGTGACGGCGTTGCAGCGAGCAGTCGCGTTCGCCCAGGTGCACGACGTTGCCGTGGCTGTCGGCCACGACCTGGATCTCGATGTGGCGGGGCTTCTGGAGGTAGCGCTCCATATAGACCGCGCCGTTGCCGAAGGCGGCCTTGGCCTCGGTCTGGGCGGTCTGGACGGCTTCGACCAGGTCGTCTGCGGTCAGGGCCACCTTCATGCCGCGTCCGCCGCCGCCCGCCGCCGCCTTGACGATCAGGGGAAAGCCGATGGTCTTGGAGGCTTCGATGGCGTCCTCGACCGTCTCGACCTCGCCGGCCGAGCCGGGGACGCAGGGGATGCCGGCTTCCAGCACAGTCTGTTTGGCGGTGATCTTGTCGCCCATGACGCGGATATGCTCCGGCGTCGGGCCGATGAAGGTCATGCCGTGGGCGTTCACGATCTCGGCGAAGCGGGCGTTCTCGGACAGGAAGCCATAGCCGGGGTGGATGGCCTGGGCCCCCGTAATCTCCGCCGCAGCGATGATTGAGGGTATGTTCAGGTAGGATTTTGCGGCGGGCGCCGGGCCGATGCAGACGCTTTCGTCAGCCAGCCGCACCCACATGGCGCCACGATCGGCCTCGGAGTGCACGGCGACGGTGGAGATGCCCATCTCCTTGCACGCGCGGTGGATGCGCAGCGCGATCTCGCCGCGGTTGGCGATCAGAACCTTGGTGAACATGGCGGCCTAGGCCTCGAGAACGACGAGGGCTTCGCCGAATTCGACCGGCTGGGCGTCGCCGACCAGGATGTCCTGCACCACGCCATCGCGGGGCGCCTGGATCGGATTCATGGTCTTCATGGCTTCGATGATGAGCAGGGTCTGGCCCTTCTTCACCTTGTCGCCGGGCTGGCAAAAGGCGGGCGCTTCCGGCGAGGCCTGCAGATAGACCGTGCCGACCATCGGCGACTTCACCTGCTCGCCGGACTTGGCGACGATGGTGGCGGGGTCGGAGGGCATCGACAGCGGCGCTGCCGCCGGGGCGGCGGCAGGCGCGGCCTGCATCGGGGCGGGGGCGTATTGCATCACCGGGGCGGTTGTGATCTCGCGAGCGACGCGGATGCGCAGCTCGCCACGCTCGACCTCGATCTCGGTCAGAGAGGTGTCGTTCAGGATATCAGCCAGCTGGCGGACCAGGCTGGTGTCGATCTCCGCCGACGGTTCGTTCTTGAGCGGTTTCTCGGTCGCCATGAAAGCTATGCCTTGTGGTCTGAGTTCAAACGGCTGGCGGGGGAACTGCGTTCCCGCGCCAGCCGAAGTGCGGCCTTGACGGCCAGTTCGTAGGATTGTGCCCCAAAGCCCGAAACGACGCCGGTCGCGGCCGGCGAGACGTAGGAATGGCGCCGGAATTCCTCGCGCGCCGCCGGGTTCGACAGATGGCATTCGACAACCGGAATGGTCAGCGTCTTCAATGCATCCAGCAGGGCGATCGACGTGTGGCTGTAGGCCGCCGGGTTGATCACCAGGGCGACGGCCTCGGTGCGGGCTTCCTGGATCCAGTCGACCAGTTCGCCTTCGCGATTCGACTGGCGGAAGACCACCGTAGCGCCTTCAGCGGCGCGTTCGCACAGCGCCTGCACGTCCGCCAGCGTCTCATGTCCATAGATGTGCGGCTCCCGCGTCCCCAGAAGGTTGAGGTTGGGGCCGTTCAGGACGTAGAGGACGACGGGTTCGGGCATTCGCTCCGGAGGGTCTGGCGAAGGGGTCGGACCCTTCGGTGGGGCGGCCTTTTAGCGGAACGGCGCGACTCGTCAAAGGCGAGGACACGCCGGATCGGATGGGTTGACGTAACGACATGCGCATTCAAGTCAACGGAGATACGCGGGAGGTGACCGCGCGGACGGTTCTGGCCCTGGTCCAGGAGCTGGGTTTCGACGTGCGCAAGGTCGCCGTCGAGCGGAACCTCGCCATCGTGCCCCGCTCGCTGCACGGCGAGACGCCGCTGGAAGACGGCGACCGCATCGAGATGGTTCAGTTCGTCGGCGGTGGGTGACCTCGCCCTCAGGCGGCCTTTGGCGCGCCGGCCGGAGCCATCTGCGCCCGTTCGGCCGCCAGTAACGCCTGGGCCGCCGCGTCGCGCGCCAGGGCGCGTTGAACGGCGGGGCGGGCCTCCATGCGGGCGGCGTGCGCCTGCCAGGCGGGATAGGGCGACAGGTCGTAGCCCGAGCCGTTGAAGCGACCGAAAACCCAGAACAGGTAGGCGTCCACCGCACTCCATTCGGCGCCCAGCCACCAGTCGCCCTTTGAAAGGCGCTCCTCGATCAGGGCCGCATTCTCCACGATCGCTTCGGCCGCCACCGCCTTGACGGCCGCCGCGCCGTCCTCGCCGCCGATCTTCACCGACATGAAGTAGCGGGTCACCAGCGGATGGAGCGTCGAAGAACAAAAGCACAAGTCGGCGAGAGCGCGGGCCGACGCCATCGGGGACGCTCCCGCCGGCAGGATCCCGGCTTGCGGATAGGTGGCCGCGAGATACGAGATGATCGCGACGTTCTCGGTCAGGGGTTCGCCATCGACGACCAGGGCCGGCACCTTGCCCTTGGGATTCACAGCCTTGTAGGCGGGCGACTTGTGGAAGCCCTTCATGAATCGAACCAGCTCATAGGTGAAGGGGACGCCGATCTCCTCCAGAACGATGGTGGTGACCCGCGAGCAACTGCCGGGGGCGGCGAAAAGGGTGATGTCGGCCATGTGGATGTCCTCGCGTTTTCGTCGATCCCGCACACCAGGCTAGCCGGTCATGCAATTCCGTTCCACGGGAATATACGCGAAGGGGCCCGATCAGGTTACGGCTCTCGTGAATTTCCTCCTGAGCGGTCGCGTGACGCGAGATATGGCGTTAGGAAGCCGGCCATGTCTTCCACTGATAATTCGACCGACACCTGGACTGTCGCGGGCCGCAGTTTCTCATCTCGCCTGATCGTCGGCACGGGCAAATACGCCGACTACGCCCAGAACGCCGCCGCAGCCGAGGCGGCGGGAGCGGAGATCGTCACCGTGGCCCTGCGCCGGGTGAATCTCTCAGACCCTTCGCAGCCGATGCTGGTGGATCACGTCAAGCCGGACCGGTTCACCTTCCTGCCCAACACCGCCGGATGTTTCACCGGTGAGGAGGCGGTGCGGACGCTGAGGCTGGCGCGCGAAGCTGGCGGGTGGGGTCTGGTCAAACTGGAGGTGCTGTCGAACTCCGCCCACCTGTATCCCGACATGATCGAGACGCTGCGGGCGCTGGACCTCCTCGTCGCCGACGGGTTCGACGTCATGGTCTACTGCACCGACGACGTGGTGATGGCCAAGCGGCTGGAGGATGCGGGGGCTGCGGCGATCATGCCGGCCGCTTCGCCGATCGGGTCGGGTCTGGGGATCCAGAACCGGGTCAACATCCGACTGATCGTTGAACAGGCCAAGGTGCCGGTCCTGGTCGACGCGGGAGTCGGCACGGCCTCGGATGCGACCATCGCGATGGAGCTGGGTTGCGACGCCGTGATCGCCAATACCGCCATCGCCGGCGCTCGCGATCCGATCCGCATGGGTCGGGCGATGAAGCACGCCGTCATCGCCGGGCGCGAAGCCTATCTGGCTGGACGGATGGCGAAGAAGATGTATGCCGACCCGTCGTCGCCGCTGGGCGGCCTGATCTGAACGATCGCGGGTTGACCTGCCCAGGTCGTCGGCGCATCGTGTTCTCGTATTGTTCACGGGGGCGGCGATGAGGGTTTTGACGTTTCGAGGCTATGCGGCGTTGTTCGTCGCGGCCGTCTTGCTGACAGCGGGCCTGTTCGTCGGAGGCGTGGCGCGTGCCCAGGACGGGTTCGTTCGACATGCGGTCGGAACCTTTGATGTCGAAATGACGCCGGGGGATCCCGAGGCGATCGAAGCGGGGCTGGGTCTGTCCAGTTACGCACTGTCCAAGACCTTCGAAGGCGGTATCGATGGGGTTTCGGTCGGTTCGATGCTAGCCGGCGGACCTGCGGGCGTGGAGACTGCGGGAACCTATGTCGCGCTGGAACGGGTGGTCGGGACGCTGGACGGCAAAGAGGGCGCGTTCCTTCTGGCGCACCGCGGCGACATCAATGCCGAGGGCTATAGCCTTTCGATCGCGGTCGTTCCGGGATCGGGGACAGGCGAGCTGACCGGGATCACCGGCGACTTCGAGCTGACGATCGTCGACGGGGTGCACCATTACGACCTCGCCTACAGACTTCCGTCGCCTTGAGGCGATGATCGGAGCGGCCGGGTTGGCGCCGGGCCGGGCCCGGTGCAGACTTGGTCCGGGATCGGGGAGACCACCATGCGCTTGAGGCTGCTCACCTTTACGGCCGTTGCATTGTGCCTGATCGGCCCGGCGACCGTGGCCGACGCGACCACCACGGCCCAGGATGCCGCCAACGCCGCCGCCAGCACGGATTTGCTGGCGAATCCCCGAGGATGCGGCGCGGTCGGCTCCGCGCTGGACGGCGTCCCTGTCGAAGACATGATCCGTGTCGAGGGGTTCGGCGTGGCGGTCTGGCCCGTCGATACGGCCAATCCGGAAGCCCAGGCCTGGTTTGATCACGGCGTGCGGCTGCGCTGGGCGTTCGAGCACAAGGAGGCGGCGCGAGCCTTCCGGCGGGCCAGCCTGATCGACCCGGAATGCGGGATGTGCGCCTGGGGCGAGGCCTGGGCGCTGGGGCCGAACCTGAACGGCGGCGGCAACGACGAGGAGTCTCTGCGTGAAGGCCGGCGGTTGGCGCAGGTGGCGCGACGGAAGGCGGGCGGTGCGACGGCGACCCAGCGCCAGATGATCGACGCCCTCATCCAGCGGTATTCGGGGTCGAAGGCCAGCCAGGGCGTGCGGTTCGCCCGCGCCATGGACCGGATCGCGCGGCGCCTGCCCAACGATCCGATGATCGCGGCGGTCACCGCAGACGCCTGGATGCTGCAAGCCGATGAATGGTGGAACGAGGACGGCACGGCCAAGGATCGGGGCATCACCCGCGCCATGCAGATCCTGGAGACGTCGCTGGCCGGTGCTCCAAACGATCCCGGGACCATCCATCTCTACATCCATCTGACCGAGTGGTCAGACGATCCGCATAAGGCGATCCCGTACGGCGAACGGCTGGCCCTGCTGACTCCCTCGGCCAGCCACCTGGTGCACATGCCGTCGCACACCTTCTATCGCGTCGGCCGCTACAAGGATGCGATGCGGTCCAATGTGAACGCCGTGGCGCTGGACAAACGCTATGACGAGTTGGCCCGGCCGCCGGGCGGCATCCCCGAAATGCGGCTGCATGCCCACAACATTCATTTCGGCATGGGCGGGGCCCTGATGGCCGGTGGGGCTGAGGAGGGACTGGTGCTCGCGGACGGCTTCCTGGCCACCTATCCCGACATCGCGATCGACAACCTGTGGCGTCAGCTGATGGCCAATGACGCCTATGCGCTCTACGGCCGCTTCGGCTCGCCGGCTCAGGTCGCGGCCTTGGCGGAACCGCCGGCGGATCGTCCGCTTCTCCGAGCCAGCTGGCGTTACGGGCGCGGCGAAGCGGCCGCCAGGGCCGGCGACGCACCCGCCGTCCGCGCCGAAGCTGACGCGATCAAGGCGATCCGCGAGGCCTGGGTGATCGACAAGGATCACACCGAAGAGATGAAGTTGTTCATGGAGGTCTCACAGCGCGTGCTGGAAGGCCGCGCCGCCATGATGGAGAGCAACGCGCCGGCCGCCATCGCCGCCTTCACCCGCGCGGCCGAGATCCAGGGCATGGAGGAGGAGGGCGGCGATCCGCCCATCCTCTGGTATCCGACGCGTCGCAGTCTAGCGGCGGCGATGCTGGCGAGCGGCGATGCGACCGGGGCCAAGGCCAAGATCGAGGAACTTCTGACCGACTGGCCGATGGACCCCTACAGCTATTTCGTGCTGGCCGAGGCCGAGGCGGCGCTCGGAAATGCAGCCGCGGCGGATGCAGCGAGAGCACAGGCGCGGGTGGAATGGATCGGCGGGACGATGAGCCTGGCTGTGGCCTAGCTCCGCTTCGCCGCCTCGATCGCCGCCTGGACCTCGACCGGATTGATCGTCGTCGTGGTTCGGCCGTTGATGAGGAAGGTCGGGGTGCCCACCAGCTTCAGCGTGGCGCCGGCCGTGTGGATGTCGGCGAGCTGGCGTTCGATCTCGGGGGACTGAACGTCGGCCGTGGCGCGTGTCATATCGACGCCGTTCTCGCTCAGGATTCGCTGGATGGCTTCGCCGTCCAACTCCGGTTCGGCCATCAGCGCCTGGTGAACCGCCAGGTATCTGCCCTGCCGCTGAGCGGCCAGGGCCGCGCGTGCGGCGAGGTTCGAGGTGGTGTCGCCGCCGCGATCCAGAATCGGCCACTCTTTGAAGACGAAGCGCACATCGGGGTGGGACTGGATTAGGCGCAGATAGTCCGCTGACACGCCTTTGCAGCCGGGACAGCGGTAATCGAAGAACTGGATCACGGTCACCTTGGCGTCGGCGGGGCCGATCGCGGGGTCGCGCGGATCGGGCGCCAGCAGGGCGGCGTTCTGCACGACGGCCTGGTTCACGGCATCGACGCGCTTACCTTCCTCGTTGACCTGACGCGCCTGAACGGCCTCGTCCAGCACCTGAGGATTGGCGATCAGATAGGCGCGGACCTTTCCGCCAAAATCGCCGCCGGTTACATAGGGCGCTGCAGCGAGACCCAAGGCGAGGACGGACACGGCCAGAGCGGCCGCGCCGCCCCGACCGGAGCCGAACCAGGCCATGGGGTCGCGCGCGGGCCGGGGCTCGGACGGGGAAGGGGTCTCGTCGGTCATTCTGTACTCGGTTGCGGTCGGATCAGGCGCCGGGCGGAACGACGACGGTCTGGCGTTCGCGGCGGCGTTCGTTGCGACGATCCAGGTCTTGGATATCGTCCATTGTGGCGCCCGACGACAGCACGATGTCCATCGCGCGGCGCCATTCGATCGAACCGCGATCCAGCATGTCGCGGGCGCGCAGCGCGAACTGGGTCGCCTGTTCCTGGCCGCCGGCGGCGAAATAGAACTCGGCCGAGGCCAGACGCGCCTCGCCCTCCTTGCCTTGGCTGGCATAGGCCTGGGACAGCAGCCGCCAGGCCAGAGTGTTGTCTTCCTCGCGGGCGGTCGCGAACTTCAGCTGATTGATCGCCTCATTCAGATTGGACGCATCATTGGTTTCGATGAGGGCGTGGGCCAGATTGACGCGCAGCAACGGCGCCTCGGGGGCCAGGCGAACGGATTCGCGATGGGCGTCGATGGCTTCGCGCGCGCGCCCCTCCTCGAACAGGATCTGACCCTTCAGTTCCCACAGGTAAGGATTGTCGGCGTCCTCGGCGATCAGGGCGTCTGTGGCGTCCAGCGCCTTCTGGGTCTGGCCGTCGCGATACCAGGCGATGGCGCGCGCATAGCGGCCGGGAAAGGAGGTGTCGCTCTCGGGATAGGCGCGCAGGGTCGTGTTCGGCGGGTCCATGAAGGCGTGGATCTTGGCCAGGATGAGCGCGTGCTGGGCCAGGCGTTCGGGACTGTCGACGTGGCCGTAGTGCGACGCGGCCTCGACGGGACGGCGCAGGGCCTCGATGCGCTGGCCGGACAGCGGGTGGCTGCGGAAATAGGGGTAGCGGCGGGCGTCGGAGAAGACTTCCTGGCTGCGGAAATTTTCGAAGAACTCGACCAGGCCGCGACCGGATTCGCCGGCCGCCTCTAGGCCGCGCTGAGCCGTGATGTCGGCCTCGCCCTCCTGGCTTTGGATGTAGCGGAGTGAGTTTAGCGCGCCGAAGTACTGGCCCGACGCCATCAGGGCGACGCCCGCGTCCGGCGCGCCGGCCACGACCGCCAGGGCGCCAAGGGCCATCGACATCAGGAAGGGCTGCATGCCCGCCTGCTGGGCGCCATCGCGCAGGGTATGGCGGTTCTTCACGTGCCCGGCTTCGTGCGCCAGGACGCCCAGAAGCTGGTTCGGGTCTTCGGTCTTCAGGATCAGGCCTGTGTTGATGCCGATGATCCGGCCGCGCGTGGCGAAGGCGTTCAGTTCCGGGTCATTGACCAGAAGAACCTCGACCTCCGACGGCTCCAGGCCCATGGCGTCGAACACCGGGTCCGACCAGCCGCGGATGATGCCTTCGATCTCGGTGTCGCGGATCGTGCTTTGAGCGAAGGCGGCGGGGGCCGCCGCCATCGCCAGGATGGCGGCGGTCGCTCCCGCGATCAGGCGGACGAACGGGCGGGATGCGTAGCGGCTCGACCGGTTGATGGCGAACTCCTTCGACTGGCGCCCCCGCCTCGTCATTCGTTTAATCTAGGCGCGTTGGGTCACAGACGCCACCACCCGCGCTTTGGCTTGACCGGCGGCGCGGTGATCTGCGCCGGGTCGTTGGCGATGATCGCCGAAAGGTCGGCCTCAGGCGTTGGCGGCGCGACGTCTTCGGCAACGACCAGCGACTCGGCCGGAACCGTCTGAGGCTCCGGCGCGAGGGGCTCAGGCTCGACCAGGGCTTCCGGCTCCGGGGCGGAGATCGGTTCGGCTGCCGCTTCGACGAACGCGACTTCGGGCTCCAGCGGCGGCGCGACGGCTTCGATCGGTTCAGCGGCCACATCGGCTTCAACGGCCGAAGCCGCCGTCTTGCGACGAACGCGACGGCGCTGAGGCTCCGGTGCGATGACCGGCGCGGCGGCTTCGGACGCCTCTTCCGGCAGGATGACGGCCATCGGCGTGTCCGGCGATCCGTCGGCGGGCATGCCTTCGTTGGTTGCGCGACCCTCGACCTTCAGGTCATGCGGCGTGGCGCGTTCACCACGACCCCGACCGCGACGACGACGACGCGAACGTCCGCCTTCGCGATCGCCGGACAGTTCGCCTTCCGGACGTTCGCCGATACGCTCCTCGACGTCATCGGCGACGACGGCGTCATTCGGGGCGGCCTGGGCCGGACGTTCGGCGCGGGGCGCCGGGTTGATCGGGTCGAACCAGACATAGGGGTCGTCCAACGACGGCGTGCGGCCTCGCACCCAGAAGAAGGAGCCCGCGCCGGCTGCAGGCGTGTCGCCCTCTTCCCGGATACGACGGCCGCCGCGACGACCGCGACGACGGCGGCGGCCGGCCTCCGAGTCATCGTCATCGGCAAGAGCCTCGGTTTCCGTGTCGGCGGCGACAGGCGCGGCGGCTTCTTCGTCGCGACGCCCGCCGCGACGGCGGCTACGGCCGCGTCCGCGACCACGCTCGCCGTCCACACGCTCGGTGCGTTCGGCGCGCTCGCGCGGTTCGTCGTCGTCGGCGTCTTCGCGATCGAGGGCGTCTTCATCGTCGTCGGCGGCGATGAACTCGTCGTCGTCGGAATCCTCTTCGTCGTCATAGGCGCTGTCGTCGAAGTCGTCATTGAGGTCCGCCATGGACATCACGGCCTCGGGCGCGGTGAAGTCCTCGTTGGTCTCGGTCCGCTCGATGGCGCTCTCGCCCTGACCCAGGCGATCGTCGATCTGGATGATGACGGCCAGGCCCCGACGCTCCAGCAGGCGCTGCAGATAGTCGCGCTTGTGGTTCAGGATGTAGAGGGCGACGGCGGACGAGACCTTCAGGTTGATCGAACCCGCACCGTTCTTGCCGGCTTCGATATCGACGGCGCGCAGCACCATCAGGGCCGCAGATTCGGCCGAGCGAACGCGACCGGCGCCCTGGCAGTGGGGACAGACCTCGGTGGCCCCTTCCAGCACGCCCAGGCGGCGACGCTGGCGGCTGATCTCCATCAGGCCGAAGCCACTGATGCGACCCATCTGGATGCGCGCCCGGTCGAAGCTGAGCTCGTCCTTCAGGATTCGTTCGACGGTCCGGTTGTTCTTGGACTCGTCCATGTCGATGAAGTCGATGACGACCAGACCGGCGAGGTCGCGCAGACGCAGCTGGCGGGCGGCCTCGACGGCGGCTTCGCAGTTGGTCTTGAAGGCCGTGGCCTCGACGTTGCGTTCCTTGGTCGCGCGGCCCGAGTTGACGTCGATGGCGACCAGGGCCTCGGTCTGGTTGATGACCAGAT
>JAZKHL010000102.1:0-6126 GCA_040385365.1 Pseudomonadota bacterium
CGCCAACCGGATGATCATCGAGCTGCAGCCCGAGGAAGACATCTCCCTGACGGTGATGAACAAGAAGCCGGGGCTTGATCAGCGGATGCAGCTCCAGCCGATCAAGATGAGTCTTTCGTGGGGCGTCGGCGGCAAGGGCGACGCGCCTCCGCGTCGGCGTATCGCCTATGAGCGGTTGCTGCTCGACGCGCTGAACGGAGATTCGACGCTGTTCGTGCGCCGCGACGAGGCGGAAAAGGCCTGGGAATGGGTCGACGGGGTGTCGCAGGCCTGGATCGACGGCAAGGTGAAGCCCCAGCCCTATCGCGCGGGGACGTGGGGTCCGGATGCGGCGGACATGCTGGTGGCGCGGACGGGCCGGGATTGGAACACGACGGATGTTTGAGATCGCCCAGAAACCCTTCCCCCATTCTTCATGGGGGAAAGCGGTCCGGCGTCGAGCGTCAACGAGACCAGGACCGATGGGGGAAGTCCTGTCTTTGCTGGCCTACCTCGCCGTCGACAGGAAAACTCCCCCATCGGTCCTGCTCGGCTTCGCCGAAAACGGACCGCTTTCCCCCGCAAGCGGGGGAAGGGCTGTTTGCTCATGATGGTCCAGATCGAATCCATCCCCACCGCCGAAGCCTGGGCCCAGACCATCGCCGGGCGGCTGGAGGAGACGCTAGGCGCCGCCGTCGTCGCCAACGGCCGCGCCATCTTCGCAGGCCCCGGCGGATCGACGCCCTCGCCGGTGTATGCCCGTCTGGCCCAGGCCGACATCGGCTGGGACCGGATCGCGGTTACCCTCGTGGACGAACGCTACGTGCCAGAAACCTCGCCGGAGTCGAACGCACGGTTGATCAAGCACGTGCTGTCGCAAGGCCCGGCCTCGAAGGCGACCTTCATCCCCCTCTATCATTCCGAGGTCACGGTCGATCGAGCGGCGGCAGTGGCCGGGAATGCGCTCGCCGTTGCGGGCGGCCACCTTGATGCGGTCCTTCTCGGCATGGGGGAGGATGGCCATATCTGTTCGATGTTCCCCAACTCGCCGACGCTGAAGACCCTGCTGTCCCCCACCCTGAGGCCCTCTGTTTACGGCGTGCCTCACGGGCGTGACGGGGCCGCGCCGAGCCTGGAGCGACTTTCGATCAATCTACGATATCTGATGTCGGCAGGCCGAGTGATCCTGGCCCTTAAAGGCGCGGCCAAGCGTTCGGTGTTCGAGCGCGAAGCCGAGGGCGACCCGGCCACGCAGCCGATCGCGGCGATGATCGCCGCAAAGGTCCCGCTCGAAGTCGTGTGGACGGAGGCGAACTGATGGCTCTTCACCGTGTCGTGGTCGAGGTCACAGCCCGCATCGTCGAGCGGTCCAGGACGACGCGCGCCGACTATATCCGCCGCATGGACGCGGCCCGCGACTCCGGCGTCGGCCGCGCCAAGCTTAGCTGCGCCAACTGGGCCCACGCCTTCGCCGGCCAGACCATCGCCGACAAGCTAACGGCCATGACGGGCAAGACGCCCAACGTCGGCATCGTCACCGCCTACAACGACATGCTGTCCGCTCATCAACCCTTCGAACGCTTCCCCGAAGTGATCCGCAAGGCGACCCGCGAGGTGGGCGCCACGGCACAAGTCGCCGGCGGCACGCCCGCCATGTGCGACGGCGTCACGCAGGGTCGGCCGGGCATGGAGCTGTCGCTGTTCAGCCGCGACGTCATCGCCATGTCGGTCGGCGTCGCCCTGACCCACGACGCCTTCGACGCAGTCATGTGTCTCGGCGTCTGCGACAAGATCGTACCAGGCCTGTTCATGGGAGCCTTGGCGTTCGGCCATCTGCCGGTGGTGTTCGCCCCCGCAGGTCCGATGCCGTCGGGCATTCCCAATGCCGAAAAGGCCCGCGTCCGTGCCGAATACGCGCAAGGCAAGGTGGATCGTAGCGTGCTGCTGGCCAGCGAGATCGGCAGCTATCACTCGCCCGGCACCTGCACCTTCTACGGCACGGCGAACTCCAACCAGATGATGATGGAGCTGGGCGGGCTGCACATGCCCTCCACCGCCTTCGTCCATCCCGAGACCGGCCTGCGTGACGCCCTGACGGCGGCGGCGGCGAAACGCGCAGTTGAGCTGGCCGTCAGCGGCGAGTGCCGTATGGCCGACGTCATCGATGAGAAGTCCATCGTCAACATGATCGTGGCGCTTCTGGCCACCGGCGGATCGACCAACCACGCCATCCACCTGGTCGCCATGGCGCGGGCGGCGGGGGTGTTGATCGACTGGACCGACATGGACCAGTTGTCGTCGGTGACGCCGCTGTTGGCGCGGGTCTATCCTAACGGATCGGCCGACGTGAACGCCTTCCAGGCGGCGGGCGGCGTCGCCTTCGTCGCGCGCGAACTGGCGCAGGCCGGGCATATCCACTCCGACGTGACGACCATCACGGGAAAAGGCATCCACCACTATTTCCAGGAGCCGACGCTGATCGACGGCGAGCTGGTCTGGAAGGACGGGGTGGCCGAAAGCTTGGACCGCGACATCCTGAGGCCGGCGTCCGACCCGTTCGACACCGAGGGCGGGTTGCGGCTGGTGCAGGGGAACCTTGGCCGGGCGGTGATCAAGATTTCCGCCGTGAAGCCTGAGCACCGCACCGTTGAAGGTCCGGCGCGGGTCTTCGACGCGCAGGAGGACGTGCTGGCCGCCTTCCAGCGCGGAGAGCTGGATACGGGCGGCGTCATCGTGCTGCGGTTCCAGGGCCCGAAGGCCAACGGCATGCCGGAGCTGCATTCCCTGTCGCCGCTGATGAGCGTGCTGCAGGATCGCGGCGTGCCGATCGCCCTGGTTACCGACGGCCGCATGTCAGGCGCGTCTGGCAAGACCCCGGCCGCCATCCATGTGACGCCCGAGGCGCTGGAGGGCGGACCTCTGGCCTTCGTCAGGGAAGGCGACGTCGTTCGGCTGGATGCGGAGGCGGGCGTTCTGACGATCAAGGCCGAGTTGTCAGCGCGAGAGCGGGCCTACCTAATGTCGGTGCAGAGCTGGGGCTACGGGCGCGAGTTGTTCGGCGCCTTCCGGTCCGTCGTGTCCTCTGCCGAAAAGGGCGCTTCCGTTTGCTTCGTCGCAGAGCCGACATCGCAACAACCCGAAATCCGCGACGTTGCGGACCCCAATGTGCAGAACCGGGCGGTGGACGCATGACCGAAAAGACCCTTCTCGTCGGCGACGTCGGCGGCACCAACGCCCGCTTCGCACTGGCCCGGATGATCGACGGCCAGCCAGTGCTTGATCACCACGAGAGCTTCCCGGCCGAGAAATATCCGACCTTCCTCGGCGGTGTGAAGGCCTTCATCGATGGATGCGAGACCAAGCCGACCGGAGGCGTCATCGCCGTCGCCGGGCCGGTGGAGGACGGGGCCATCGACCTGACCAACTCGCCATGGGCGGTGTCTGAAACCGAGCTGCAGACGCTCGGCCTGAACCCGGTCAAACTGATCAATGATTTCGAGGCTCTCGCCTGGGGGGCGCCGGTCGTGCCCGGAGCGAACCTGGAGAAACTGGGCGGTCCAGACGTCGGCGATCCTCACGCGACCATCGCCGTGCTGGGTCCCGGGACCGGCTTCGGCGTCTCGGCCCTGGTGCGCGACGCTCACGGAGGCGAGATGGCCATGCCCTCCGAAGGCGGCCATGCCTGTTTTCCTCCGGGCGATCCGATCGAGGACGAAATCCTGCGGATCCTGCGCCGTCGCTATGACCGCGTATCGATCGAGCGACTGATCTGCGGGCCGGGCCTGCTCAACATGCACCAGGCTCTGGCCGAGATCGAAGGGCGCGAGACTCATATCGACGATCCGGCCGAGATCACGACCACCGCCCTGGCCGATCCCAACACGCCTTGCGGCGCGACCCTGGCGCGCTTCTGCGCCATTCTGGGCGCCGTGGCGGGGGACATCGCGCTGACGACCGGCGCACGCGGCGGGGTCTACATCGCCGGCGGGATCGCGCCGCGGATTCTCCCCTTCCTGAAAGCCAGCCCGTTCCGTGAGCGGTTCGAACGAAAGGGCCGCTTCAAAGACTATATGGCCGACATCCCGACCTGGGTGATCACGCACAAGCACGCTGCCCTTCTGGGAGCCGCCCGAGTGGCGTTTGCGGAGGCTGTGTAACGAAACCCGCGTTTTTCTTCACGACGGCGTGAACCGATCTTGAAGCGTGGCGTTTGTGTGGCTCCACAGTGGAAGGAAACACCCATGCGTAAACTGATCATCGCCTCCGCCTCGCTGGCTCTGGCCGCCTCGCTCGCCGCTTGCGGTGAGTCCGCGGCTGACAAGACCGCCGAGAAGCAAGCCGACGCCCTGGAGCAGCAAGCTGCCGCCGCTCCGACGGAAGCCCAGGAAACTGCCCTCAACGCCGAAGCCGACCGCGTCGAGCAACAAGCCGGCAACGCCGACGGCGGCATGACCACCTCGAACACCCCGGACACCTCGCCCAGCACCACGCCGGCGAACCCGAACAACTAAGCTTTTCCTTCGGGAACAGCTGGAAGCCCCCGTCGCGTATGCGGCGGGGGTTTTCGTTTGCCTATCTCGGCGTCTTCGGCGGCATCGGAATGAAGGCGCTGGTCCGCCGGATGTAGTCCGCATAGTGCGGCTTGGACTTGGCCGTCGAAGTCTCGGTGATGCCGATGCCCGACCATTTCGTCAGGGTGAAGGTCAGGAAGATCGGACCCAGCACTGACGCGATCCCGATCCACCCCGTCTCGGCCGCGATCAGCCACAGCCCCCACCAGACGCAGGCGTCGCCGAAATAGTTCGGATGCCGGGTATAGCGCCACAGGCCGGTGTCCAGCACCTTGCCCTTATTGGTCTTGTCCTTTTTGAAGGCCGCCAACTGGGCGTCGCCGATACTCTCGAACGCGATGCCGACCACGACGATCACGGCTCCGATCCAACCGATCCATCCGATCGGCGGCACTGCCGCAACCTGTCCCAGTTGCACCGGCAAACAGGTCAGCCAGGCCAGCACGCCCTGCGGCAGGAAGACGATCAGGAGGGCCGTCTTGCCGAAGCTCCAGCCGTGCGCCTTCTCCTGGTTCTCGACGATATCGGTGTAGCGACCGTCGGCCCCATGCCCGCGCCAGCGATGCAGCAGATGCCACCCCAGCCGGATCGCCCAGACGGCGCACAGCCAGAGCAGAAGCCCTTTGCGGACCGGATCGCCATCCGTCCGCGGAAACGTGGCCAGCGCCAGGAACAGCATCCCAAGCGGCCAGACCCCGTCGATGAAACTGACGTCCTTCAGCCTTAGCGCCAGCGTCCACAGCGCCAACATCACCCCGACGATCAGGGCCAGGTTCAGGCCCAGCAGGGCGGCGATTTCAGTCAGTGTCATGCGGGAAGAACGCTAGCACGACGGGCGCGGATGCGGACCCGTTCAGTCGATGCACAATGTCGCGTCGGCCTTGCCGTCCTCGACGCGCGTGGCGCAGCCGAAGCGGTTGCTGGTGGGCGCACAGACACCAACGGCCGCGGCCCCGGCTGGAACGCTGCTGATTTCGGACAGCTGACAGTCACCGCCGCATTGATCGCCGTCCGTGCAGCGCTTTCCCGCGTCGGCATAGCGGATCACGCACTGGATCGACTGCATGCGCCCGACCGGCTGGAGCGATCCGCCCCGCGCGGCGCAGGCGGCTTCGGCCGACTGGCTCGGCGTCCCGGCTCCAGGCGCCTGTTCCGCCATCGGCGAACAGGCGGCGGACAGCAGGGCGAGAGCGGCGATCAGCATGCGCATGGGTCTATCCTTTTCCGCCGACGTCGCCCTTGGCGAAGCCGGTCCAGACGTCGTCGTAGTCGAGCTGCATCGTCGGTGTCGTTTGCGCCCATTCCGTGGTGCGGATCGGAAACCGCGTCTCGAACATGAAGGCCAGGGTGTCGACCAGCTTGTGCGGCTTCAGCTCGGCGGCGACCGCCTTGTCGTAGCTGGCCTGGTCGGGGCCGTGACCGCTCATGCAGTTGTGCAGGGACGCGCCGCCGGGGGCGAAGCCGCCCTCCTTGGCGTCATAGTCGCCGGTCACCAGACCCATGAACTCGCTCATGACGTTCCGGTGGAACCACGGCGGACGGAAGGTGTCCTCGGCCACCATCCAGCGCGGCGGGA
>JAZKHL010000103.1:0-4650 GCA_040385365.1 Pseudomonadota bacterium
GGCGTGATGATGCCCAGCGGCAGGGTGGTCACATTCTTCACGCCGCGCGTGACGATATGGCTCTCGCAGTCCGAAACGATGCCGAGCGTCAGCAGCTTGTCGCGCAGGAACTTGTCGAAGGCATGCATGTCCGACGTGATGATGCGCAGGACATAGTCTTCGCGGCCCGTGATGGTGGCGCACTGGACGACCTCGGGCCAGGTGGCGACGGCGGCCTCGAACACATCCAGGTTTTCGCGCGACGGCAGGCTCAGCTTGACGATGGCGTAGACCTCGAAGTCCAGGCCCAGCAGGGCGGCGTCCAGCAGCGTGACCCGCTTGCGGATCAGGCCGCTATCCTCCAGTCTCTTGATACGACGCCAGCAGGGCGAGGCCGACAGTCCCACCCGCTCGGCCACGTCCGCGACCGACAATCCGGCGTCCTGCTGGAGAATGTCCAGAATTCGCGCGTCGATGGGATCCAGTTCGTCAGCCAAAGCGTTTCTCCATTTATAGTTATTGCGCAATAAATAACCCTGAAATGGCTTGACGCAAGGCGAAAAGAGGCGAGCCTTCATTTCGCGACCATGCTATCCAGCCGGCTTACCAAGCGGTCGGATCAACCAGACGGCAGGATGGAATGACCAGGAACACCAAAGCGCTATCCCTGCGCGTGCCCGAACCCTCGGGTCGACCGGGCGACGCCCCCGATTTCAGCCATCTGAAGCTGGATGTCGCCGGCGCGGTGGATCGCCCGCCGGTCGATGCGCGGCCGGTCCAGATGCTGGACCTGGCGTTCCGGCTGATCCGCGTGCTGGATGATGAGGGGAATGCCGTCGGCCCATGGAACCCGCGCCTTGATCCCGAGACCCTGAAGAAGGGTCTGAAGGCGATGATCCTGACCCGCGCTTTCGACGACCGGATGCATCGCGCCCACCGCCAGGGCAAGACCAGCTTCTATATGAAGTGCACCGGCGAGGAGGCCATCGCGGTCGCCCAAGGGATGATCCTGAGCCGCGAGGACATGGGCTTTCCCACCTATCGCCAGCAGGGGCTTCTGATCGCGCGCGGCTATCCGCTGCTCGAGATGATGAACCAGATCTATTCCAACGCCTCTGACCCCATCAAGGGCCGCCAACTGCCGATCATGTATTCGGCCAAGGACTATGGGTTCTTCACCATCAGCGGCAATCTGGGGACCCAGGTGCCCCAGGCCGTCGGCTGGGCCATGGCCAGCGCCTACAAGGGCGACGACAAGATCGCCATCACCTGGATCGGCGACGGGGCGACGGCGGAGGGCGACTTCCACAACGCCCTGACGTTCGCGGCCGTCTATCGCGCGCCGGTGATCCTGAACATCGTCAACAACCAGTGGGCCATCTCATCCTTCCAGGGCATCGCCGGCGGGCTGGAGACCACCTTCGCCTCCAAGGCCATCGGCTATGGGCTGCCGGCGCTGCGGGTGGACGGCAATGACTTCCTGGCGGTGTGGGCCGCGACGCAATGGGCTGAAGAGAGAGCAAGGTCGAACCAGGGCGCGACGGTGATCGAGCTGTTCACCTACCGCGGCGCGCCCCACTCGACATCGGACGACCCCAGCCGCTATCGCCCCGGCGACGAGCACGAGAAATGGCCGCTGGGCGACCCGGTCATGCGCTTGAAACAGCACCTGATCGCCATCGGCGAATGGTCCGACGAGGCCCAGGCCGAGGCGGAAGCCGACGCCGTCGCGCAGGTCCGCCAGGCCGGCAAGGAGTCCGAGGCCATCGGCACCCTGGGCCAGTCGCGCCCGTCGGTGAAGACCATGTTCGAGGATGTCTTCGCCACCGAGGACTGGCGCCTGACTGAACAGCGCCGGGAGGTGGGCGTATGAGCGAGACCTATTCCGAAGCCGACCGCACGGACGGCATCGAGCCGGACATGATCGACCAGAACGACGCGCCGCCCTCGGTCGCGCCGGACACCGGCGTTCAACCCATGAACATGATCCAGGCGCTGAACTCGGCCCTGCATGTGAAGATGGCCGAGGACTCCAACGTCCTCTCCTTCGGCGAGGATGCGGGCTATTTTGGTGGTGTCTTCCGCGTCACCGACAAGCTGCAGCAGACCCACGGCCTGACGCGAAGCTTCGACACGCCGATCAGCGAATGCGGACTCGTCGCCGCCGCCATCGGCATGGGCGCCTACGGCCTGCGCCCGGTCGTGGAGATCCAGTTCGCCGACTACATCTACCCGGCCTATGACCAGATCGTCAGCGAGGCGGCCAAGATGCGCTATCGCTCGGGCGGCCAGTTCACCTCGCCGATCACCATCCGCAGTCCCTACGGCGGCGGCATCTTCGGCGGCCAGACCCACTCGCAGTCGCCGGAAGCCCTGTTCACTCATATCGCCGGGCTGAAGGTCGTCATTCCGTCCAACCCCTATGACGCCAAGGGCCTGCTGACCGCGGCGATCGAGGACGACGATCCGGTCGTCTTCTTCGAACCCAAGCGCCTTTACAACGGCCCGTTCGACGGCTGGCACCAGAAGCCGGTCTCGCCCTGGAAGGCGCAAGATCTGGCCCAGGTCCCGACCGGCAAGCACGTCGAACCGATCGGCAAGGCGCGGGTGATGCGCGAAGGCTCGGACGTCACCATCCTGGCCTACGGCACTATGGTCTGGGTGTCGCTGGCCGGGGCCGAGCATGCCGGGATCGACGCCGAGGTGATCGACCTGCGAACCCTCGTTCCGCTCGACATCGAGACCATCGAGGCGTCGGTGAAGAAGACCGGCCGCTGCGTCATCGTGCATGAGGCGCCCAAAACGTCCGGATACGGAGGAGAGCTGTCGGCCTTGGTCCAGGAACGCTGCTTCTATCACCTGGAGGCGCCGGTCACCCGGGTCTGCGGCTGGGACACGCCCTACCCGCACGCCTTCGAATGGGAGTATTTCCCCGGGCCGGAACGGGTCGCCACGGCGCTGAAGTCCGTCATGATGGGAGGGCGCTAAGATGGGTCGTTTCGTCTTCAAACTGCCCGACGTCGGCGAAGGCACGGCCGAGGCCGAGCTGGTCGGCTGGCACGTTGCCGTCGGCGACACCGTCGCCGAGGATCAGATCCTCGCCGACATCATGACCGACAAGGCGACGGTCGAACTGACGTCGCCGGTCGCCGGCGTGGTCACCGCCCTGCACGGCGAGCCCGGCGTGATGTCACCCGTAGGCGGCCCGCTGGTGGAGTTCGAGGTCGAGGGTGCGGGCAATGCGGCTGACGTCGGTGTCGCCCCCTCCGTCTCCTCGCAAGAGCTCGGATCCACCTCCCCATCCGCAAGCGCGGACGGGGAGGAGACTGACAACGCGTCTCCTCCCGATTCGCAGAATGGGGAGGTGGCACGAAGCGATAGCGGAGTGACGGAGGGGGCGACACCGTCCTCGGCGGGCAACTACGTGTTCAAACTGCCCGACGTGGGTGAAGGCACGGCCGAGGCCGAACTGGTCGCCTGGCATGTCGCGGTCGGCGATATCGTCGCCGAGGACCAGATCCTCGCCGAAATCATGACCGACAAGGCCACCGTCGAACTGACCTCGCCCGTCTCCGGCGTCGTCGCGGCGCTGCACGGCGAAGTCGGCAAGGCCTCGCCGGTCGGCGGCGCCCTGGTCAGCTTCGAGGTCGAGGGCGCGGGCAATGTCGCCGCTTCCGCGACCGTCACCGGCGAAAAGCACAAGTCTGAGGCTCCGCCGAAAACGGGCGGGAATTCGGAGACAGGTCCAGCGTCGATTTCGAAGACTGCGACGACGAATTTGACAACGCCGAAGACTGCGCCCGCAAAGTCCGCCTCGCGCGACGCCGTCACCCGTCAGGCCCAAGCCCCCGGCGTCCGCCCCCTCGCCTCGCCCGCCGTGCGCAAGCGCGCGCGGGAACTGGGTCTGGAGCTGCAATTCGTGCCCGGTTCCGGTCCGGCCGGTCGCATCGACCACGCCGACCTCGACGCCTTCGTCGCTGGGGGATCGCAATCATCCGTCCACGGATCGTCGTCATCCACTTACGCGAAAGCGGAAGGCGCAACCGAGGTCCGCATCATCGGTCTGCGTCGCAAGATCGCGGAGAAGATGGCCGAGAGCGTCCGGCGCATCCCGCACATCACCTATGTCGAGGAGATCGACGTCACGGCGCTGGAGGAACTCCGCGCCCATCTGAACGCCCAGGCGAAGACGACGGGAAAAGGAAAGCTGAACGTCCTGCCGTTCATCGCCCGCGCCATCGTCGTGGCCCTGCGCGACCAGCCGCAGATCAACGCCACCTATGACGACGAGGCCGGGGTCCTGACGCAGCACGCCGCCGTCCACCTGGGCATCGCCGCCCAGACGCCAAACGGCTTGATGGTGCCGGTCGTCCGCCACGCGGAATCGCTTGATCCCTACGCCACCGCCGCCGAGATCGCCCGCGTCTCCGGCGCGGCCAAGGACGGTTCGGCGAAGCGGGAAGAACTCTCGGGTTCCACCATCACCATCACCTCCCTGGGCACGCTCGGCGGCCTGGTCCACACCCCGATCATCAACCATCCCGAGGTCGCCATCGTCGGCCCCAACAAGATCGAGGACCGGGTCGTGGTCCGAAACGGCCAGATGGTCGTGCGCAAGATGATGAACCTGTCGTCCAGCTTCGATCACCGCATCGTCGACGGCCACGACGC
>JAZKHL010000104.1:0-7650 GCA_040385365.1 Pseudomonadota bacterium
CGGATGCGCTTCTTGCCGGTGAAGGTCGTGGCCGATGCGATCTGACCATTGATGGTGAGACCGTTCAGGACGTCAGTCATTCTGTTTTCCCAATCCGCCAAGGCCCGGGGAAGCCTTGCGTCAAATGCAGCAGCCACGGCATCGCTGATCAGCGTGCCGTGGCAATCGGTTTCGGCCTCCACCCTCGAACGCCGGGCGTTCAGGAGGCCTGAAATCTGAGAAGCTCCCTGGGTAAGGAGCCACGCCTTCGCTCGGTCGGAGGGCGACGGACCGGGCCTCGGCGCTTTCGCGCGGAATCATGTGAGTGATTGCGGAACGCGGACATATACTCGCTTTCCCGACGAAATAAAGGCCGCGACGCCGATTTCCGGCATCTTCGCAAGCCCAATCTGCGCTGCTAGCGTCACCGCATGAAAATCATCCCCATCTTCGTTGCCGCCGCCACCCTCGCCGCCTGCGCCACAGCCCCTGAACCCGTCGCCATAGTCGATCCGACGGCACACTCCACCCAGGCCGAATGGGACGCGGGCCAGGGGGCCTACTTGGCCTGGAACGGCGCGCGGCGCGGCTGGACTACCACCGCCTCCGGTCTGCAATACCGCCGCGAGGGCCGCGCTCATTCCGATGCGCCCCAGCCCTCGGCCACCGACACGGTCCGCGTCCACTACGAGGGGACCTTCATCGATGGGCGCAAGTTTGACAGCTCCTATGACCGGGGCGAGCCGGCCGAGTTCCCGCTGAACCGCGTCATCAAGGGCTGGACCGAAGGCGTCGCCCTGATGCACGTCGGCGAGACCTTCTACTTCGCCATCCCGGCGACCCTCGGCTACGGCGACCGCTGGGTCGGCGGCGACGAACTGCCGCCGAACTCGACGCTGCTGTTCAAGGTCGAGCTGCTCGAGGTGAAGCCGGCGGTCTGATGCGAACGGCTCCGCTTGACGATCTGTCGCACCCGGCGCGTTGTGCGCTTCAGTTCATCGCCGGATTCCCAACCATGAAGCGCCTCACCGTCACCGCCTGTCTCGCGGCCCTGCTGCTCGCCTCTGGCGCCGCCCAAGCGCAGACGCCGCCGACGCCTCAGCCGATCCCCGCCGTAGTCGATCAGGCCTGGCCAGGCGTCGTTCGCCTGGACGTCGACGCGACCGACCTGAACCGACGCATCTTCCGCGTTCGCGAGACCATTCCGGTCACGTCCGCCGGACCGATGACCCTGTTCTTCCCACAATGGCTGCCGGGCAATCATGGCCCCGTCGGCGCGATCACACAGCTGGCGGGCCTGACCTTTACCGCCGGCGGTCAGCGCGTTGAATGGGTGCGCGATGCGCTCAGCCCCTTCGCCTTCCACATCGTGGTCCCGGCCGGCGCCACCGAGCTGGTCGCCGAGTTTCAGCACCTGTCGCCCACCACCGGGGATCAGGGCCGAATCGTCATGACGCCCGAGATGCTGAACATTCAGTGGGAGGCGATGCTGCTGTACCCCGCCGGTCGTTTTCACAGGAACATCACGACCCAAGCCAGCGTCACACTGCCCGAAGGCTGGAAATTCGGCACGGCCCTGCGTCCCGAAACCACTGCCGGCGCGACGACGACCTTCCAACCCGTCCCGCTCGATGTTCTGGTCGACAGCCCGATGTTCGCCGGCGAACACTATCGTCAGATCGACCTGGATCCGGGCGGTCGCTCGCCCGTCATGCTCAACATCGTCGCCGATGCCGAGGCCAGCATCGCTCCGACCGACGCCCAGATCGAAATCCTGCGGGACATGGTCGATCAGGCCGACCGCCTGTTCGGCGCGCGCCATTACGACCACTACGATTTCCTGCTCGCCATGACCGATCGTCTGGGCGGCATCGGGCTGGAGCATCACCGCTCCTCGGAGAACAGCGTCGATCCCGGCTTCTTCACGGACTGGGAGTCAAAGCTCGGCGACCGCGACCTGCTGAGCCACGAATACACCCACTCCTGGGACGGCAAATACCGGCGCCCGGCCGGCCAGGACGTCGCCAACTACAACCTGCCCATGCAGAACGAGCTCTTGTGGGTCTACGAGGGCCAGACCCAGTTCTGGGGCAAGGTGCTCGCCGCGCGCTCTGGCCTGCACAGCCGTCAGCAGGCGCTGGACGCGCTCGCCCTCGATGCCGCGACCTATGACAACACCGTCGGTCGCGAATGGCGCGCGATGCAGGACACGGTCAACGACCCGATCATCACCCAGCGCCGCCCCATCGGCTGGCGCTCCTGGCAGCGCAGTGAGGACTACTATGTAGAGGGTCAGCTGATCTGGCTCGACGCAGACACCCTGATCCGTGAGGGCACCAATGGCCGCAAGTCCCTCGACGACTTCGCCCGCGCCTTCTTCGGCGTCGAGGACGGCGCCTTCGACGAGAACCCCTATACCTTCGAGACCGTGGTCGAGACTTTGAACGGCGTCATGCCCCACGACTGGGCGACCTTCCTGCGCACGCGGCTCGACGGCCACGGGCCGGGGGCGCCGCTGGACGGTCTGACGCGAGGCGGCTACCGCCTGACCTATACCGACACGATGAGCGACTATCAGAAGACGCTCTACGGCGAATATGGCCGCAACGACTTCGTCTATTCGCTGGGCTTCGTGACCTCGGCCACGAATACGATCGGCAGCGTCCTGTGGAACAGCCCCGCCTTCGAACAGGGGCTGGCCGTCGGGATGCAGATCATCGCCGTCAACGGCGTCGCCGCCAGTCACGCCAACCTCGCCGCCGCCATCACGGCAGCCAAGGGAACCGACGCCGCTATCGACCTGATCGTCAAAGACGGCGAACGCTATCGCACGGTCGCCTTCGACTATCACGATGGCCTGAAATACCCGCACCTGGAGCGGATCGCCGGCACGCCCGACCGACTGGGCGACCTGTTCACGCCCCGGCGTCGGTAGGTCGCACACGTCTCCTCCCCGTCGCCTTCGGCGATGGGGAGGTGGATCGCAGGCGATCAGCCTGCGAGACGGAGGGGCGACACCGTTTCAACGAGTGAGCATCGCCACCATCAACACCACCTCGCCCCCTCCGTCACGGCGCGAAGGCGCGCCGTGCCACCTCCCCATTCGCTGCGCGAACAGGGAGGAGACGGCGGGTCGCCCCTTGACCTCACCCGCCCCACAGCGTGTTCTCCCCCCTCCCCGCCTCCAGTCCGGACTTCCGTCATGTCGCGTCTCTTCGCCTCCGCCTGTCTCGCCGCCCTTCTCCTCGCGAGCGCCGGTCCTGGAGCCGCACAGACGGCCACCCCCGCGACCGCCGACATCGGCGGTTTCCCCGACAGCCCTCTGATTCCGGCCCCGACGCAGGCGACCTACCCCGGCGTCATCCGCTACGAGGCGGACGTCACCGACCTCGATCATCGAGTCATATTGGTGCGCCAGACCATCCCGGTCGCCAGCCGCTCCCTGACCCTGCTCTATCCGAAATATCTCCCCGGCAACCACGCCGACTCCGGCCCCATCCAGCTATTGTCCGGCCTGACCATCACCGCCGCCGGCCAGCGTGTCGAGTGGCGCCGAGACGCGGTCGACCCCTACGCCTTCCACGTCGATGTGCCCGCCGGCGTCACCGAGATCGAGGCCAGCTTTCAGTGGCTGACCCAGTCCGACAACGCCAACTGGCGCGTCGTCATGACCCCGTCGATCGTCAACATGGAGTGGGAAAAAGCGCTGCTCTATCCCGCCGGCTACGCCTCCACCGGCATCACCTTCGCGCCCTCGATCAAGCTGCCGGAGGGGTGGAACTACGGCACGGCGTTGGAAACCACGTCGTTCGAGAACGGCGTCGCCACCTTCGCCCCCACCGACCTCTACACCCTGGTCGACAGCCCCATGTTCGCGGGTCAGCACTACCGCCGCGTGGACATCGATCCCGATGGCGAGGACGTTCACCTGAATCTGGTCGGCGACACGGCAGCGAACATCGCCATCACCGACGAACAGATCGGCCTCTACACCGCCATGGTGACCCAGGCCGACCGGCTCTACGGTTCACGCCATTTCGACGACTACGAGTTCCTTCTGGGACTGACCGATCAGCTCGGCGGCATCGGGCTGGAGCATCACCGCTCGTCCGAGAACACCCATGCGCCGGACTATTTCACCAACTGGTCCAAGTCGGCCGGCAGTCGCGATCTGCTGCCCCACGAATACACCCATTCCTGGAATGGCAAGTTCATGCGGCCGGCCGACGAGCTGACCGCCAACTACAACGTCCCGACCGAGAACAGCCTGCTGTGGGTCTACGAGGGCCAGACCCAGTATTGGGGCGACATCCTCGCCGCCCGCTCGGGCCTGCACACCAAGGCCCAGGCCCTGATCGGGCTCGCCGACCGCGCGGCCTTCTATCAGAACCAGCCGGGCCGCGCGTGGCGGAACCTGCAGGACACCAACAACCACAACCTGCTCGGCTATCGCGTCCCCGGCCAGTGGGCTTCGTGGATGCGCGGCACCGGCGACTACTACGACGAGGCCGCCCTGATCTGGCTGGACGCCGATACCCTGATCCGCGAGCGCACCAACGAGCGCAAATCGCTGGACGACTTCGCCCGCACCTTCTTCACTCCGCAAGGCACAGACGGAAACTGGACGCCGCGCGGCTATACCTTCGCCGACGTGGTCGCGGCCCTGAACGCCGTGACGCCCTACGACTGGGCGACCTTCCTGCGCACCCGGCTGGATGCCGCCGGCCCCGACGCAGAGGCACCGCTGGATGGTCTGGAACGCGGCGGCTACCGCCTGACCTACGTCGAGGCGCCGAACGCCGACGAGAAGGCGGTCAACACGAACTGGGGGTCGGACTTCCGTTATTCCCTCGGGTTCGCCCTGAGCGGCCCGACCCAGCGCATTGGCGCCATCCAGTGGGGCGGCCCGGCGTTTGAAGCCGGCATCGGCGCCGGCTGGGACCTGATCGCCGTCGGCGACCGCGTCGCCACCCCCGAGGTGCTGCGCGACGCGGTCACCGCCGCAAAGACCGGCGACGCCCCCATCCGCCTGATCCTGAAGAACGGCCAGCGCATCCGCACGGTGGACCTCGCCTACACAGGCGGCCTCCGCTACCCGCGCCTGGAGCGGACCGAAGGTACGCCGGACCGGATCGGCGACATCCTGACCGCGCGGCGGCGGTAGCGGCGGCTCCCGATCAGGGCCGGCGCCGCGCCGGGAGCGTATCCGCCGCCCTGACCATCTGAACGAAGGCCGCGCGTTCCCCAAACGGGTCATCGCCCCTGGCGTCCTGAGCCAGCGCCAGAACAGCGGCGTTGTCGAAGTCGTCGCTCATCCACGGGTCGCCCCGCAGCTGCTGGCCGAACCCGGCCACGGCCATGGCCCAGCGGGTGGCTTCGTCCGGTCGAGCGGTCTCGTCATTGGAAATGGCGGTCTGCATCAGACTTGAGTTCGGTTCTCCCGGCAGCTTGTAGCGCACTTGCACAAAGCCGATCTCGCCGTTCCGGTCGCCTGCCGAGGCCGCCGGTCGGTTCGCATCGTAGCGGCGCTCGGCGATCTGGCTTGGCCCTCCGACGGGGGTGATTTCGTAGAGGGCGGTGACCGACGCCCCGGACCCGACCTCCCCCGCATCGATGGCGTCGTTAGAAAAATCCTCCTCATTCAGCAGACGCGTCTCGTAGCCGATCAGCCGGTACTCGCTCACCCTCGCCGGATTGAACTCGACCTGGATCTTGACGTCGTCGGCGATCGGAAAGGCCCCGCGATCGAAGGCCGGCCCGAACAGGCGGCGCGCCTCGGTCAGGCTGTCGACATAGGCCGCGACGCCGTTGCCGGCCTGGGCGATCGTCTGCATCCGGGCGTCCTGGTAGTTGCCCCGCCCGAAACCATAGACCGACAGATAGATGCCGGTTTCGCGCTTGTCGGCGACGTAGTCCTCCAGCCGCCGATCGTCCGTGACGCCGACGTTGAAGTCGCCGTCGGTGAACATCAGGATGCGGTTGACCTTGTCCCGGCCGAAAGCGGCCTCCGCCTGGTCATAGGCGTTGACCATGCCTTGCGCCCCGGCGGTCGAGCCGCCCGCGTTGAGGGCCGCGACGGCGCAGCGCAGTTTCAGCTTCTCCGATCCCGACGTCGGCCCGACGGCGGTGCCGACGTCGGAGGCGTAGTAGGTGACCGCCACCCGATCTTCGGGACGCAACCGGTCGATGATCAGGTTCATCGTCTGCTGCGCCAGACCCAGCTTGTCCGGCGATTGCATCGATCCGGATACATCGACCATGAAGGTCAGATTCAGGGGCTTCCGCTCACCGGCCGGCAGTTCATAGCCCTGCAACCCGATATGGACGATCTGGCGACCCTCCGACCAGGGCGAGGCGACCAGGGCCGTGGTGACCGCGAAGGGTTCGCTGGCGCGCGACGGCCGTGCGTATCCGTAGTCGAAATAGTTGATCATCTCCTCGACCCGAACCGCATCCCGGGGCGGCGCTGTGCCCTCGGAAATGAAGCGGCGGACGTTGGAATAGGCGGCGGTGTCGACGTCGATCGAGAGGGTCGACACCGGCTCTTCGCTCACCCGCTTGACCGGATTGGGCGTGGCGTCGGGATAGCGTTCGGTATCGGCGGGTCGCGGTGAGCGCGAACCCACCTCGTTCAGGGTCATCTGACCTGCGGCACTGGATCCGATGACTGGGGCCATCATCGGCGGTGGCGGTGGCGGTGGTGGCGGCGGCGGAGGTGGCGGCGGAGGCGGAGGCGGGGCCCCAGCGTAGCTGGTCGCGGGCGTTCTGCTGCGGGTTGCGGTGACGACGACGTCCTGCACCTCTGTCTGACTGCGCAGAGGAATGCCGACGGCCTCGCAGGCCGCCGTGCTGACGGCCCCGTCACCCGGTGCGTAGGCGGGCCGGGTCTGAACGGGTTCGGCTATGATCGGAGTGGACAGGCTCAAGCCGACAACGGCCGCCAGTCCCTGTTTCAACATGGTCGCCAGCATCGCATCCTCCCATTGATGTCGTTGGCGACAGGAGGCGGACTGACGTTCGTCCAAACTGTGGCGTGCATCGGCGGGGAATAAGGCACGTGCCGAGTGTGTCTTTTCGGCGCGCGTGTCACACACAGACCGCCCAAACGAAAAGGGCCGGGGTTGCCCCCGGCCCTTTCCACAAAACCCTTGGGGGTTCTGCTTACTTGATTTGCACCTTGGCGCCGGCTTCCGTCAGCTTCTTGGCGACTTCGTCGGCGACTTGCTTGGAGACGTTCTCGACGACGGCGAGCGGAGCGCCTTCGACCAGGTCCTTGGCTTCCTTCAGACCCAGGTCCGAACGCACGCCACGGACTTCCTTGATGACGTTGATCTTCTTGTCGCCGCCATCCAGCAGCATGACGGTGAATTCGGTTTGCTCTTCGGCGGCTTCAGCCGGAGCAGCGGCAGCGCCGCCGGCAGCAGCGACGGCCACCGGAGCGGCGGCGGAGACGCCCCACTTTTCTTCGAGCAGCTTGGACAGTTCAGCGGCTTCGAGGACAGTCAGCGAGGACAGGTCTTCGACGATCTTGGACAGGTCGGCCATGGTCAGATTTTCCTTCGGAGGATTTCAGTTGGTGAGAGAGTGATTGCAGATATGGAAGCGGGTTCGCTTAAGCGGCGTCCTTGGTGGCGTACGCGTTGAACACGCGGGCCAGTTGGGCGGCCGGGG
>JAZKHL010000105.1:0-5538 GCA_040385365.1 Pseudomonadota bacterium
AGGCGCGGGTCGAGGACTCGGTGCTCACCGAAGTGGTCAGCGAGGTGTCGGCCGACGAGCGGGTCGACTCTTCCGTGCTGACGCGCGTGGTCAGCGAGCCGTCGCCGGAGACGCGCGACGAGGTCTCGTCGCTCACCGAAGTGGTCAGCGAGGTGTCGGCGGAGGCGCGGGTCGAGGACTCGGTGCTCACCGAAGTGGTCAGCGAGGTGTCGGCCGACGAGCGGGTCGACTCTTCCGTGCTGACGCGCGTGGTCAGCGAGCCGTCGCCGGAGACGCGCGACGAGGACTCGGTGCTCACCGAGGTGGTCAGCGAGGTGTCGGCGGAGGCGCGGGTCGAAGACTCGGTGCTCACCGAAGTGGTCAGCGAGGTGTCGGCCGAAGAGCGGGTCGATTCTTCCGTGCTGACGCGCGTGGTCAGCGAGCCGTCGCCGGAAACGCGCGACGAGGTCTCGGTGCTGACCGAGGTGGTCAGCGAGGTGTCGGCCGAGGCGCGGGTCGAGCTTTCCGTGCTGACCGAGGTGGTCAGCGAGGTGTCGGCCGAAGTGCGCGTCGAGCTTTCCGTGCTGACCGAGGTGGTCAGCGAGGTGTCGGCCGAGGCGCGGGTCGAGGACTCGGTGCTCACCGAAGTGGTCAGCGAGGTGTCGGCAGAGGCGCGGGTCGAGGTCTCAGTGCTGACCGAGGTGGTCAGCGAGGTGTCGGCCGAAGAGCGGGTCGACTCTTCCGTGCTGACCCGCGAGGTCAGCGAGGTGTCGGCGGCGGTCAGCGAGGTGTCGGCCGAGGCGCGGGTCGAGGATTCGAGGCTGACCGAGGTGGTCAGCGAGGTGTCGGCGGAAGCGCGGGTCGAGAACTCGCCGCTGAACGCCGAGTTCAGCGAGGTGTCGGCCGAGGCGCGGGTGCTTTCTTCCGTGCTGACGCGCGTGGTCAGCGAGGTGTCGCCCGAGGCGCGGGTCGAGGTTTCCGTGCTGACCGAGGTGGTCAGCGAGGTGTCGGCCGAAGCGCGGGTCGATTCCTCGGTGCTGACGCGAGAGGTCAGCGAGGTGTCGGCTGAAGTCCGCACGGATTCTTCGGTGCTGACGCGGGTGTTCAGCGAGGATTCCAGAGTCTGAACTTCGCTGAACTGCGCGGCAGTGCCAGACGGGGGAGGGTTAGTGCCGTCAGTCGGTTGCGTGATGACCTGGGCATAAGCGGAAGTAGGAGCGGCAACGCCCGCGATGCCACCCATCAGCGCCACAGCGGAAACGCCTGCGCTCAGAAGCGCTACTCGACGAGTTCGCGCCGCGGCGCGGGTAGTAAGTGTCCGGTTCATGGAGTTCCCCAAGGAATTATGAGTGGTAAATTTTTACTCGGGAGCCGGGATAACGACCCTCGGCGAACCTGTCCAGCCCCCGAAACGGCATTCGAGCGTCATAAAACTGATCCAATTGCGGCCATTAGACGCCTGGTAGGCGAACTTCCATCATCCGGCCCAAGTCCCAATGGGCAAAAGACTATTTCCGGCTCTTGGTGACGCGATCGACGTCGTCGGTCGGACGATGTCGTATTTCGAACAATGTGGCAGCGGCGCCGCAGTCGTTACCCAAGCTTAACCATTACCGGTACAGCTCAGGTTCATTCTTTCGATAAATCCCGGTTCATGGGAATTATCTTGCGCAACAATCCGGCTTGATCGATCGTTGTTATAGGTGACCGTGGATCAGTTGGGCAAAGCTAGGTTGAGCCCTGTTTCACGAGGAACCCGAGGATCGACGACGGGTCCGCAAAGGTGCGCGTGACTGCCGCCCCGATTCCGTGAGCCAGCACCAGGGTCACCGCCCCGCCCTCCGCCTTCTTGTCCCCCTCCATGCGGGCGAGCAGCGCCTCGGCCGAAAACGATCCGGCCTGATCCAGACGGGTGGGCAGGCCGGCTGCGGCGATGACCGCCTCGACCCGCTCGGCGTCCGCCGCCGGACACAGCCCCTGTTCGGCCGAGAACCGGAACGCCAGGCAGCAGCCAAGCGCCACCGCCTCTCCGTGCGCCAGGGCGGCCTCCTCGAAGCCCAATTCCGCCTCGATGGCGTGGCCGAAGGTGTGGCCGAGGTTGAGCAGGGCGCGACGGCCGGCCTCCTTCTCGTCCTCGCCGACGATGGCGGACTTGATCTCGACCGAACGGACCACCGCCCGCTCCAGCGCCGCCGGGTCGCCGGTCGCGCCGCATGCGCCCTCGCCCGCCAGCCAGTCGAAGAAGAGAGCGTCGCAGATCAGGCCGTGCTTCAGCACCTCGGCCCAGCCGGAGCGGAGCTGAACCGGCGGCAGGGTGGCCAGGACGTCGATGTCGGCCAGCACCAGACGCGGCTGGTGAAACGCCCCGACCAGGTTCTTGCCGCGCGGGGTGTCGATCGCCGTCTTTCCCCCCACCGACGAATCGACCTGGGCCAGAAGCGTGGTCGGAACCTGGATGAAGTCGATGCCGCGCATGTAGAGGGCGGCCGCCAGTCCGGCGAGATCGCCCACGACCCCGCCGCCGAGGGCCACGACCACACCCTTGCGGTCCAGCCCGGCCGCCAGCAGCCGGTCCATCAGGCGCTCCAGCTCGGAGAAGGACTTTGATCCCTCGCCGGGAGGGACAGCGACGATCTGATTGGAGACGCCCGCCGCGCTGAGCGACGCCTGCAGGGCCGGGCCGTGCAGGGCGGCGACGGTCTGGTCCGAAATGATGACTGTGCGACCGCGCGCGAACGGAGCGATCCGCTCGCCCGCCTGGGCCAGCAGCCCGCGCCCGACCACGACGTCATAGGGCCGGAACGCACCGCCCCCGACTGGAACCGTAATCATGGCTCGGACCCCTCCGCCCAATAGGCGTTCAGCGCCGCAAGGATGGCGTCGACAGCCTGGGCATGGGCGCCGGCGCCCACGTCGACCGTGACGTCGGCGGTGGCATAGACAGGGTAGCGGACCTCGGCCATGGCGCTGAGCGCCTGAAGCGGATCCTTGCCGCGCAGCAGGGGGCGGGTGTCGCGGCGCTGGACCCGTGCCGCCACGACCTTCAGATCGGCCCGGAGCCAAACTGTCGTCGCGCGGGCCTTGAGCATCGCGCGGGTGTCGGGGTTCAGCACCGCGCCGCCGCCCGTGGCCAGGACGATGGGCGGGCCCTCCAGCAGGCGGCGCATGACCCGCGCCTCTCCGGCGCGGAACTCGGCCTCGCCGAGCTGGGCGAAGATCTCGGACACCGTCATCTGGGCGGCGGTTTCGATCGCCTCGTCGCCATCCACGAACGCCAGGCCGATGCGATGCGCCAGCCGGCGCCCGACCGTCGATTTGCCCACGCCCATCAGCCCCACCAGGGCTATGGTGCGCTGCGGCCTGGGAATCACGCCTTCAACGGCGAACGTTTCGGGCTCGGCGTCGACCGTCACCGGCGGATCCGGGGGCAGGGAGAAGAACGGCAAGGCATGATCCCGTCAGTCTCTACACCAAGCGTCGCCGCTCGCCAGCGCCCGTCTGTCGCCGATCGATGAGCACGCCGCAGGTCGAAGCCTTTCTGGAGATGATGGCGGTGGAGCGCGACGCCTCGCCCCATACCCTGTCGGCCTATGCCCGCGATCTGGCGGATGCGGAGGCTTCGCTGGGGGCAGGCGGGCTGATGGGCGCGGGCGAGACCGACATCGAGGCTTGGTTCGCCGGCCTGTCGACACGGGGGCTATCGCCCGCGACGGCCGCGAGGCGCCGCTCGGCGGTGCGTCAGTTCTATCGGTTCGCCCTGGGAGAGGGCTGGCGCACCGACGACCCCTCCCGCCGGCTGGATGCGCCGAAACAGGGGCGTCCCCTGCCCCGCACCCTGTCGCGGGACGAGGTTGTGCGGCTGCTGACCGCCTCGGCCGCCCGCGACGGCGCATCGGGCGTGCGGATGATCGCCCTGGTCGAACTCGCCTATGCCTCAGGAATGCGGGTGTCGGAGTTGCTGGCGCTGCGCGTCGAGGCCGTACGCCGCGACCCGGCCTATCTGATCGTGCGCGGCAAGGGCGGCAAGGAGAGGCTGGCCCCGCTGAACGCTTCTGCGCGAGAGGCGGTGAAGGCCTGGCTCGTCGTGCGCGACGCCGCGCGGCCGGAGAGGGCGCCGGACAGTCCGTGGCTGTTTCCTTCCGGCGGGGCGTCCGGCCACCTGACGCCCCGCCGCTTCGCCCAGATGCTGGACCAGGCGGCGATCGACTCCGGCATAGACCCCGCCCGCGTCAGCCCGCACGTCCTGCGTCACGCCTTCGCCACCCACCTGCTGGAGGGGGGCGCCGACCTGCGCGTCGTCCAGACCCTGCTGGGTCATGCCGACATCGCGACGACGCAGATCTACACCCACGTGGCGACCGACCGGCTGACCCAGGTGGTGAACCGGCACCATCCCTTGGCTAAGGACGAGTGAGAGCGCATAGTCTGCGGCATGGCTGACGGCTTTTACATCAAGGCGATCTGGGATCCGGAGGCGGAGGTTTGGACGAGCGAGTCCAATATCCAGGGTCTTTGCCTCGAAACCGCGACGCTGGCCGAGTTCGAGTCCTTGGCCAAGCATTTCGCGCCAGAGCTTCTGTCTGAGAACCTAGGCCTTCACGGAGAGGTTCCGGTCCGCTTCGAAGCCGAAGCGGGGTTTAGCGTTCTGGCGGCGTGAGCCTGAGCGCGTTGCGGCTTTCTCGCCAATTCTAGACTCGCAGGCACGATCACCCTGGAGGAGACGCGCCGCGTGCCCAACGACTTTTATGTGGAGTTGACCACGCTGCTCTACTCAGCCGGCTGGCGTCGAGCTGAGAACGCCAAGGGCAGTCACGAGAAGTGGCGACATCCCCAAGTCGCACACAGCGTCATCGTCCCGCGTTCGAAAAGCCGCCACACCGCCAACGGGGTTCTCAAGCAGGCCGGTCTCCCAAAGGCATTCTGAACCCCCGCTTGCCCCGCCGCGTTGACCTCTCTAGGTTCCGCCGCCTTGCGACAGGGCCCCTTCGCCCCTCCTCCCGGACGCCTCATGGCCACCCACTACCTCGAGTTCGAAAAACCGATCGCCGATCTGGAGGCCAAGATCGAGGAACTCGGTCTGCTGTCGGCCACGTCCGGCTCGTTCGAGACCGAGATCGACGGGCTGAAGAAGAAGGCCGAGCAGCTTCGCAAGAAGACCTATGCCGAGCTGGATCCGTGGAAGAAGACGCAGGTCGCCCGCCATCCTCAGCGGCCCCATTTCGTCGATTATCTCGAGACCCTGTTCACCGACTACGTCGAGCTGCGCGGCGATCGGCAGTTCGGCGACGATCAGGCGATCCTGGGCGGTCTCGCTCGCTTCCGGGGCCAGGCCGTCGTCGTCATGGGCCATGAGAAGGGCCACGACACCGCCACTCGCCTGACCCACAATTTCGGCATGGCGCGGCCGGAAGGGTATCGCAAGGCGGTGCGCCTGATGGACATGGCGGATCGGTTCGGCCTGCCTGTGCTGACCTTCGTCGATACCGCCGGCGCCTATCCGGGGTTGGGCGCCGAGGAGCGCGGCCAGGCCGAGGCCATCGCCCGCTCGACCGAGCGCGG
>JAZKHL010000106.1:0-18689 GCA_040385365.1 Pseudomonadota bacterium
TAGATAGCACTCATGAGCACTCCGAGAACGATCCGCGTCGCCATCATCGGCTCCGGCCCCGCCGGATGGACCGCCGCCATCTATGCGGCGCGCGCCAACCTGAACCCCGTGATCATCGCCGGTATCCAGCCGGGCGGCCAGCTGACCATTACGACCGACGTCGAGAACTATCCTGGCTTTGCCGAGACCATCCAGGGTCCGTGGCTGATGGAGCAGATGAAGGATCAGGCCCTGCACGTCGGGACCGAGGTCATCGAAGACATCGTGGTGTCCTGCGACCTGTCGCAACGCCCGTTCCGCCTGAAGCTCGACAGCGGCGCCGACCTGTTGGCCGAGACCGTCATCATCTCCACCGGCGCCCAGGCCAAATGGCTGGGGCTCGAAAGCGAGCAGAAATACCAGGGCTTCGGCGTCTCGGCCTGCGCCACCTGCGACGGCTTCTTCTATCGCGGCAAACAGGTGATCGTCGTCGGCGGCGGCAACACCGCCGTCGAAGAGGCGCTGTTCCTGACGAACTTCGCCGCCAAGGTCACCGTCGTGCACAGGAAGGACGAGTTCCGCGCCGAGAAAATCCTTCAGGACCGGCTATTCGCAAATCCCAAGGTCGAGGTGATCTGGAACCACGCGGTCGATGAAATCCTGGGCCAGTCGGACGGGATCGCGTCCAACGTCACCGGCGTTCGCCTGAAACACGCCCAGACCGGCGCGACCCAGGACGTCTCGGCCGACGGCGTCTTCATCGCCATCGGCCACGCGCCGTCGTCGGAGCTGTTCCAAGGCCAGCTAGAGACCAAGCAGGGCGGGTATCTGGTGGTGAAGCCAGGCACGACCGCGACGAACATCGAGGGCTGCTACGCCGCAGGCGACGTCACAGATGACGTCTACCGCCAGGCCGTGACGGCTGCGGGCATGGGCTGCATGGCCGCGCTGGAGGCCGTCCGTTTCCTCGCCGAGGAAGACCACGCCAAGGCCCACCACCCGATCAGCCACCATGAGGCGGAAAAGATCGGCGTCTGGTAGTTCCTATTCGTCCGAAGCGGTCGTCAGCACCGCCAGATCGTCCACCGACAGGCCAAGCGTGCCCGCCTTCAGCGTATCGGCCAACTGCTCGGGCGACGTCGCGCTGACGATCGGAGCCGTAACGCCCGGACGGCTCAGCAGCCAGGCCAGGGCGACCTGGGCGCAGGTCGCGTCGTTCCGCGCGGCCACATCGTCCAGCGCCGCCAGGATACGCAGGCCGCGCGGGTTGAACTTGTCTCTCAGGCCTCGACTGCGGCTCGCCGTGGCGATGTCGGCGACCGACTTGTATTTCCCGGTCAGGAAGCCGCTCTCCAAGCCGAAATAGGGGATGACGCCGACCCCGTCGGCCACCGCCTGATCCTGCATTTCGCCCTCGAACGTCGAGCGGCTGTAGAGGTTATAGTGCGGCTGGGTCGTCTCGTAGCGCGGCAAACCCCTGGTCTCAGCCAGAGCCAAGGCCTGACGCATCGTCGCGGCGTCATGGTTCGACGCCCCGATGGCACGGATCTTTCCGGCCTCGATCAGCCGCTGATAGGCGCCGAGCGTGTCCTCGACCGGCGTGGTCGGGTCCATCCGGTGCGACTGATAAAGGTCGATGACGTCTGTCTGCAGCCGTCGCAAACTGTCCTCCACCGCCCTCTCGATCCAGCCGGGCGAAAGGTCGTCGCGGTTGTCGTCGCCATTCTGGCCCATCGGCGATCCGACCTTGGTCAGGATCAGCACGTCGTCGCGCCGACCGCGGGCCTTCAGCCACTCGCCGATGATCGTCTCGCTCTCGCCGCCGACATGGCCGGGCAACCAGCGCGAATAGACGTCTGCTGTGTCGATCGCGTTGAAGCCGGCATCGACGAAGGCGTCCAGCACCCGGAACGACATCGCATGGTCAATAGTCCACCCCAGAACATTGCCGCCGAAAATCAGGGGGGCGGTGTTCAGGCCGCTCTGACCAAGAGGACGCGTCTGAAAATCTGACATGAGGATCGCTCCGTTCGGGGATCCTTCAGGTGGCTGGTCCGTGGGCCAACGGCAAGCGTGAACCAGCCGATCCTGCCGTCATGCGTCGGATTCCGCAGAGCGATCCGGCGTCGAACGCCACGACCCTGCGCCCCCGCGCGGAGAACACCGGCCTTCCAAAACCGCTTCCTGCTGCGCGACGGCTCGGGACAGGACACCCGCAAACGCGTCGATGCCTGCTCGCTCGTCTTCAAGCAGCAACGCCAGGAGCGACAGTTCATTGGGCGCCAGTCGGGGACTGACCATGTCCCAATCGCTGAACAGTCTTGAGCGGCTCGCACGACGCTCGATGACCACCAGGTCGCTGTGTCGGGGGTCGCGCAGCAGCTTGGCGAGCAACCCATCCAGGGCGGCGGAGGAACCTTCGACGATCTGGACGAAGCGGCCATTCACGGCGGTCAACACGCCCGTAATGCCATTCCGCGCGTTTGCTGGCCGGGCCTCTGCGAGGATGTCGGACATCTTCAGCGCGCTCTCTGCGCCGTCACGACTGAGGCTGCGATACAGCAACTGATCGACCGGCGCGCCGGCGCCTTGAGGCTCAGTCCAGAGGGGCGAGGGATCGAGGGTCAAGCGAAGAGCTGAAGCTCCGGGGGCGCGTATTCGATCGGACGACCCTGGCGCTTGCGAAGCGCGTAATCGACCGCCGTCTGAACCGCACGCTCATCGGTGGGCTTGCACAGCACTCCGATCGTGCCCGCGACGCCGTTACGCACCATGCCCGGGTTGGCGGTCATGAAGAGCACAGAGACGCCCATATCCTGACCCAGCTCCCGACCCAGCTCGACGCCGGTCGGGCCGTCCTGAAGGTGGATGTCCACCAAAGCCAGGTCGATTTCGGTCTCGGCCGCCAGTTCGCGCGCGGACTTGGCGTCCGCGACGGTGGCGATAACCTCATGGCCCAGGTCCTCGAGCACGAAGCGGAGTTCCATGGCCACCAGGGCCTCGTCCTCAATGATCAGAATACGCGCAGTCATAACCTTGGTCTGTCAGTTGATCCGTACGCTACCGAACGCAGCATCGCGGCTTAGGTTTCAAGCCAGTTTCAGAGCCGCCCTGCGTCGTGAGAGCGCAGTCGCCGGCAAGTCCGCTTCCACAATCAAACCCCCCGCCAGCCATCTTCGTTCCAGACGTCCGCCCAACTGACCCTCGACGGACAACGTCGCCAAAGACGAGCCAAAGCCTGTCCTGGAAGGGACTCCAGCCACGACCGGCCCGCCGACCTCGGTCCAGGTCAGAATGAATCGCTCACCGGCGTTGCTCGTGCGCAACAGCACGTGCCCGCCCTCGAGCGAGAGTGCTCCGTACTTGGCTGCGTTGGTCGCCAGTTCGTGAAAGAGCAGCGCAACCGACGTCGCCGCCTGATCATCGAAGGTCGCATCGTCCCCCTCGATCAGGACGCGCGGTCGGCCATCGTTGTCGGCGTAGGGGCTGAACAGCGCCGCCAGGAATGTGTGCAGCGTGGTGTCGCCCACGGTCGGGCGCGAGACCTCGGAATGGGGCCGCACGAACTCGTGCGCCCGCGCCAGAGCGTTGATCCGGTTTCGCACCGAGGCGGCGAACGCCTTGGCTTCCGGGTATTCTCGCGCCGACAGGGCGATCAGGGCCGAGATCACGGCGAAGATGTTCTTGATGCGATGGCTCAGCTCCTGGCTCAGCAGGTCCTTGCCCTGCTCCATCCGCTTCAGATCATCGATGTCGGTGCAGGTGCCGAACCAGCGGGTGATCTCGCCAGACTCATTGCGGATGGGATTGGCCCGACCGAGCGTCCAGCGATACACGCCGTCGGCGCGGCGCAAGCGATACTCGATCTCGTAGGGGTCACCCGTACTCAGCGAGCGCCGCCACGCGGCCCAGGCGCGATCCTGGTCTTCGGCGTGGAACATGCCGTTCCAAGCCTCGCCGTCGGTCGAGCCTTCCGGAACGCCGGTGAACTCGTACCAGCGAGCGTTGTAATAGTCGTGAAAGCCATCCGGAAGAGTCGACCAGACCATCTGGGGCATGGACTCCGCGATGGCGCGGAATTTCGCTTCGCTCTCGGCCAGCGCCTGGCCAGCGGATGCAAGACTGACGTCGTTTGCCTCGCCTTGCGCCAGAGCGCGGCGCAACTCCAACTGATTGACGATTTGCGACGCCAGCACCGCCAGCGTCTGTCGCTGCACAGGCGTCAGGCCGTCGGGGCGCGGGTGATGGTCGATGACGCAGAGCGCCCCAAGCGGAAACCCTTCCGACGTCACCAACGGCGCACCGGCATAGAAGCGAATATGGGGCTCGCCTGTAACCAGCGCGTTGGCGGCGAAGCGGGAATCCAGCGTGGCGTCCGGGACGACCATGACCTCGTGCTCGCGCATGGCGTGATCGCAGAACGAGACGTCACGGCCGGTCTCGCAGACATCCAGCCCGACCCTGGCTTTGAACCACTGGATATCGCTATCGACCAGACTGATCAGCGCGGTCGGGGTCTCACAGATAGCGGCGGCGAGGGCCACAACCTCGTCGAACCCGGCTTCCGGCGCCGAGTGCAGAACGCCGTAGGCGTGAAGCGCCGCGATGCGGCCTTCTTCGGTCCAGAGAGGATCGCCGTTCAAAACTCTATTTCCAAGCTGAGCCATGGGCTCGATCGCTGACTAAATGCCTGATCCGGCTCGCCGTTGCACGCCGTGGCGTCACGATTCAGCTGACTGGGCGGCCGACCTCTTCGACGTCCATCGTGGCGGCGCCTGCCGGAGCCGGAGCCGAATTGGCAGCCGCGGCCTGGGGCGCCTCGAACTCCTGAAGCCGGGCGTTGATGGCGGCGATGTCCGCGGCTGTGGCCTGACGACGCCCGCCCAGGCTGGAGACGCCGACCACTCGAGTCTGGCCGTCAATTTCGACCGTGCGCATGGTCGTTCCGCCTTCGGCGAGAACGAGGGCCTCCGCGGCCTGGTCAGATGCGGCCGCGACGATCAGGCGTGGTCGCGAGAAGCGCGCCTCGTCGATCGTGGGCTCACGGCCTCCATAGGTCTGACGAAACGATGAAGTTTCCCCTGCCAGACCCTTCCAGCGATAAAAGATGTGAGCGCCGATCTGGGTGATCTTGGCCAGGGTCGGCGACCACCAAGGGTGCACATAGTCGGCGTGATAGTGGGTCGCGGTGCCGACCTCGGCCGCCACGTGGCCCGACAAGGCGCGCTCGGCGACGCTATGCGCACGGTCCCAAGCCCATCCGACCGGCGCCTGCGACAGGGCTCCGTCGCAGGTGAAGCTGAACTGGCAGCCCGTCGTCCGTTCCGCGCCGTCGAACACGACGCCGCAGACAGTGTTGGGATAATTCGGGTCACGAACCCGGTTCAGGATCACCTGGGCGACGGCTTCCTGGCCCTTGGTGCTCTCCAGCGCCGCTTCATAATAGACGCCCTGAGTCAGACATCGCAGCGCCCGCGCGCGGTCGGCCGCGGTGGCTGCATTGAAGACGAACGGTTTGGCCTCTCGCAGTGCGCCGACCTGGATCGGCATGGCCGCGTTGCGCTTCTGGGCGTCCAGGCCGTTGGCGCCCAGCTCCAGCGTCGGCCGTCCAGCCAGGGTCAAGCTCTCCCAACCCGGGGTCAGGCCCAACAATGACGCGCGCTGTTCGTTGGGATCGAAACGGATCGCCAAGGCCAACTGCGCGGGGTCCATCCGCGCGCTTAGCGCCGATAGCCCTCGCGCCGACAGATCGCCCTCGGTCACACGCGCGACGTTTTCGGCTGTGCGATCGGCTGGCGAACGCACCGTCGAGCCGGCGGCCATGGCGACGCCCAACGCGGCGAGCGCGGCAGGGGCGGCGGCCGCATAGCGTCTGGCCACGGTCTTGACCCGGGTCCAATCGACGGATTTGGCGAACGAAGGAAACATGCGTCTCAGGGCTTGCGGCGCCTGGACGCCGTGAAGCAAGACCCATGGTCTCTCAACACGGCGCTTTTCAGGCCAGTGATTACGGTTCGGTCAGAGCGACCTAACGCCCGCCGAGCGTCGAACGAAGCATCCAGGCGAACTTTTCATGCGCCGCGAGCCGTTGCGTCAGGAGGTCGACGGACACGTCGTCGCCGTCGTCATCGGCGGCGGTCAGGGCCGCGCGACAGGTCGCGATCAAGGTCTCGTGGTCCTTCATCAGCTCCTTCAGCATCGCGGGAGCGTCCTTCTCGGGATCGCCGTCCTTGATCGAGGTCAGGTTGGCGAAGGTCGACTGGGCCTGAGGCGCGAACTCGCCCAGGGCACGGATTCGCTCGGCGATCTCGTCCAGCGCGGCCCAGATGTCGCGATACTGCTGCTCGAGCAGATTGTGCAGGGTGAAGAACTCCGGCCCCCGGACATTCCAGTGGTAACCGTGGGTCTTCAGATAGACCGCGAAACTGTCCGCCAACACCTTCGAGAGTTCGCGCGAGACATCGGTGCGCTCGGCCTTGGTCAGGCCGGTGTCGATCGTGGCGGTCATGCTTGCTCCTCGGGGCTAACAGTCTTTATCAATGGCAATTGGGCGCTGGCGACCCCGCCGCAAGGCGTGCGGCCTCGCGGCGCACGCCAGCGAACCGGGCGAGGAACGCCGAACAGCCGAAAGCGTTGCGGTAATTCGCGCCAGCGCGAACGGGGGTGAGTTTGGCTTTTAGCGCGTTCGTGGGTCGCATACTGGAGCCGGACGCCCTCCTGGCCATGCTCGCGCGTGCGCCGAAGCGGCCTTGGTGGCGCAATGCCCTGACAGGGCTTGCCTTCGCCGCCGTGGGTCTTGCAGTGCGCTGGGCCGCTCAAGCCTTCTACGGCGAAGTGACCGGTTTCATCATCCTGCTGCCCGCCGTTGTTCTCGCGGCCTTGGCCGGAGGGCGCATCGCCGGCCTGACCGCGACCATCTCGTGTCTTCTGGGCGGCTGGATCATCGCGGGACCGACGGCGGTGGGCGTCGGGATTTCAACGCCGATCGGGCGGGTGGCGACGGTCAACTTCATCCTGGTCGGCCTGTTCTCGACCATGGTCGCGGCGTCTCTGCGCAAGACCGTCGCCCGACTGGACGGGGTCATCGCCGCCCTGAAAGCCTCCGAGGCTCAGATCGACGAGACGGAAACCCGCTTTCGCGACATTTCCGACATTGCCCCGGTCATGCTGTGGACGGCGGACGCCAACGGCCGCGCCTATGTCAACGCCGAGTTCCGCCGCTTCTGGGGCGATCGTCCGGTATCGTTCGGCGACCCGATGCCCTGGCTGGAGGCCATTCATCCCGACGATCGGGACCGGGTCTTCGCCGCCAGCGTGGCGGCCTTCCAGAGCCAGAGCGCCGTCGAGATGGAAGCGCGCTATCGCCACGCCGACGGCCGCTGGCGCCGACTGCAGACCCGCGCGGGCCCTCGGTTCGGATCAGACGGCCGGTTTGCGGGCATGGTCGGGGCCAACATCGACGTCACCGACATTCGCGAGGCGGAGACCAATCTGATCCGCAGCGAAGGCCGCTTTCGCGCCGCCGTCGAGGCGGTTCAGGGTATCCTATGGACCAACACGCCGGACGGCCGGATGCAGGGCGAGCAGGCCGGGTGGGCCAGTCTCACCGGCCAGACACAGGCGGAGTATGAGGGTTTCGGCTGGGCCGACGCCGTCCATCCTGATGACGCCTCCGCCAGCGTCGACGCGTGGAACGCGGCCGTCGCCGAGCGGCGGCTGTTCGCTTTCGAACATCGGGTCAGGACCTCGGATGGAACCTACCGCCACTTCCTCGTCCGGGCCGTTCCGACCCTGGATGACGCGGGCGAGCTGATCGAGTGGGTCGGGGTCCATATCGATGTCAGCCAGGCCAGGGCCGCCGAATCCGCCCTGCGCGAAAGCGAGGAACGCTTCCGCCTGATGGCCGACACCGCCCCGTCGCCCGTCTGGCTGACCAATGCCGACGGAGAGGTCCAGTTCGTCAACGAAGCGCTGGTCGAGTTCTACGGCCAACCGGCCGAAACTTTCATGGGCCACGCCTGGAAGGCCTCGATCCACCCCGACGACATCGCCGACGTCGCCGAGACCTCCGGCGAGGCTAGGACCCGTCAGGTTCCTTACGGGTTCGAATGCCGCTTCCTGCGGCAGGATGGGCAATGGCGCTGGATGCGGGTGTCGGTCAATCCGCGCCGCGATGGCGAGGGCGTATTCCAGGGCTATGTCGGCCTGTCCTTCGACATCACCGAGACCCGGCAAGCCCTGGACGCGCTGGCTCAGCAAGAGCGTCGCCAGCGCTTCCTGCTGGAACTGTCCGACGGGGTGCGCGACCTCAACGACGCTGATTCCATCATGGACCACGTCAACAGCGTCATGGGTCGGATGCTGGGCGCAAACCGGGTCGGCTACGGAGAGTTGCGCCAAGACCGCGACGTCTTCGATTTTTCTCACGACTGGACAGAGGGCGTCTCCAGCCTGGCTGGCAGCCACAGCGTTCATAACTTCGGTGGCCAGGTCGATCAGCAGCTCGCCAGGGGCGAGACCATCATCGTCCATGACGTGTCGGACGATCCGCGCACCGCCTCCGCCAAGGTCGGGTTCGATGCGGTCCAGGTCGCCGCTTTCGTCACCGTTCCGCTGTTCAGATCGGGCGCCCTGCGCGCGCTCATGCATGTGAACATGATCACACCTCGCGAGTGGACCCCAGCCGAAGTCAAACTGATCGAGGATGTCGCCGATCGCGCCTGGAGCGAGGTTGAACGCGTCAGGGCCCAGGCCGAGCTGGAGGAGAGCGAGGCTCGGTTCCGCGCCATTGCCGACACCGCCCCTGTCCTGATCTGGGTGACGAACGAGGATCGCAGCCGTGCCTTCGTCAACCAGGCCTATGTCGACTATATGGGCGGAACCTACGAAGACGTCCGCACAGCCGACTGGCGCAGTTATATCCACCCAGACGATCAGGACCGACTGGTCAGCGAGTCGATCGCAGGCGAGGCGTCGCGGCAGCCCTTCGCGCTCGAGGCCCGATACCTGAACACGGACGGCGATTATCGATGGCTGAAATCGGTCTCGCGGCCGCGCTTCAGTCCGACCGGCAACATTCTCGGCTTCGTCGGCGTTGCGTTCGACGTGACCGACGCCCGCCGCGTCGAACAGGATCTGAAGCGGATCAACGAACTGCTGGAGGAACGCGTCGGCGACGCCCTGGCCGAGAAGGCCAAGGCCGAGGCGGACCTGATGCACGCTCAGCGAATGGAGGCGGTCGGTCGCCTGACGGGGGGCGTGGCGCACGACTTCAACAACCTGCTGACCGTGGTCATCGGCGCCCTGGACCTGATCCTTAAATCGCCCGAGGACGCCGCTCGTCGTCTGAAACTCGGCGAGGCCGCGCTGAGCGCCGCGCGTCGGGGTGAGCGTCTGACCCACCAGCTGTTGGCCTTCTCGCGTCGTCAGGCGCTGCGGCCCGAGGCTATCGATATCAACGCCCTCATCCGCGAGAGCGATCCCTTGTTGCGCCGGGCCGTGGGCGAAGCGGTCGGCTACAAGTTGAAACTGCGTCGCGGGGGCGCCCGGGTCATCGTCGATCCGGCGCAATTCGAGGCCGCGCTGCTCAACCTGATCGTCAACGCCCGGGACGCCGTGGCCGAACGGGGCCTGAGCGAAGGTACGCTGGTCACCGTCCAGACCATGGCCTGCGAAGTCGAGGCGGGCGACGTCAGCGAACTCGATGCTGGAGACTATGTCTGCGTCACCGTTTCGGACACCGGCGCAGGTATGAGCGAAGAGACCATGCGCCGGGTATTCGAGCCCTTCTTCACCACCAAGTCGGTGGGCAAGGGGACGGGTCTGGGCCTTAGCCAGGTCTATGGCTTCGCGCGTCAGAGCGGCGGCGGGGTCAAGATTACCTCCACTGTCGGCGAGGGGACCGAGATCCGCGTCTACCTGCCGCCCGCGCCTGTTGAGGACGCGCCGCAGGATGCCGCGCCGCGGCGGGTGCTGGGATCGGTGAAGGCCGGCCAGACCCTGTTGCTGGTGGAGGACGACGCAGGCGTCGCGGCCATCGCCATGGATCTGCTCGAGGGAATGGGGCTGCATGTCGAGGCGGCCGAGACGGGCGCCGAGGCCTTGGCCCTGCTGGAACAACGCCGTTTTGACGTCATGCTGTCCGACATCGTCATGCCCGGCGGAATGACCGGCGTCGAACTGGCCCGCACCTGCGCCGAGCGCTGGCCCGCCATGTCGATCATGCTGACCTCGGGCTATGCGGGCGACGACGTCGATCTGGCGCTGGCAGACGCGCCCTGGCCGTTTCTGAGGAAACCCTATTCCAATGAGCAGCTGGGCGAGGCGCTGGGCGACCTGCTGATCATCGAAGCGCCCCGGAAGCGATGATCTCTGCTCCATGCACCCCGACGAAGGCCGGGGTGCACGGTTGGGATGCTAAACAGTGACGCGACGGACAAGCAAAAACCCGCCGCGTCGCCGCAGCGGGTTTTGAAACTCGGCGAAGGCTGATGCCTATTTGCGAGCCTTACGAGCGGCATATTTGGCGTCGCGGGCGGCCTTTTGTTCTTCCTTGGTGAGCTGCTTGCGCTCCTTGCGGTTGGCGCGCTTCTCAGCCTCGATGGCCTCCTCGGACTCACGTTCGGCGGCGGCGCGCTCGGCGTCGCGCTCGGCCTTGATGCGGCGCTCTTCGGCCTTCGCGGCTTCGTGCTGAAGGCGCAGGGCCTCCTTCTCGGCAGCGCGCTTCTCGGCCAGCTTGTCGAACTCGGGATCGGGTGCGGCGGCCTTGGGCTTGAACTTGGCCAGCAGGGCCTTCTTGGCTTCCTGCTGAGTGGTGATGCGGTCGCTAAAGCCGGTCTGTTTCAGGTCTCTCATGCGGTCGGTCGGTCGTCCTTCGGGGTGTGGGCTCGACGCGATGTCGGGTCGAGCGAGGATCGCCAATGCGTCCGGCCGTCGGCAAAGCCGAAACGGGGCCGAAAATCAAGCGGAGGTGTCCTTTAATCGTAGAACGGGGCCGTTCTTCGGCCGACCGTCATCGACGGGACGCACTCGTGCGGTGGCGCGCAGATGGGCGCCGCCGCACGCTTCGGCAAGCCGTCGAGCCTATTTGGGACGCGCGGCGCCCGCCGCGCCGCCCACCGCTGCGCCAACAGGCCCCGCCACGACGGCGCCAGCGATGGCGCCCGTCGCGGCGCGCTGTTCGGTCGTGTGGCCGCAACCGGACAGCGCGGCGGCGCCCAGCGCGATAACGGCGAGAGCGACGGGGGTGAAGACAGTGCGACGCATGAAATCAGTCCTTGGTCCGAATAAGGTCACGCTTCAACGCGGAGAATGCCCGCGCCGTTCCCGCCCGTCGCGCCAGACAATCAAGCCCGGTCAGAATGACCCGCCGAATACAATAGAACCGGTGCTCAAGAGCACGCCCCGCGTATTTTCCACGCTTCCCAAGTCTGGCGCCTGCAAACCGATACGGCATCCGATCTGACATCAATGGTCGAATGCCACGCCTGATACGATCAAATCTCTACGAAACCTGATGGCCGCGACCAATTGCTGCGATGCAGCGACGACTTGCGAATCAAACACATTGAGGCCATAAACAGGTGGCTTAAGGCCCATCCTTCGAAGGTCACCTGTTCACCGACCTCCGATTCGCAAACCGGCTCGCGACGCATTTTCTCGCCCGGTTCTGCAGACGACCCTGGGGCAGCTTCCCGCCCTGTTGAATAGGACGACGCCTTTGTTCCATCCCTCGCAGCAGCGTGCGTCTTCGCACGTCGATCGTGTGGCCAAGGTTCGGCCCGTGACGGCGGCGGCGGTGTTCGGGGCGGTCGTGGGGCTGGGAATCGGCTGCGCCTATCTGGGAGGAACCGTCGCGCGTGCGACGACCATCCGCGCCCAGGCCGAACGCCTTGAAGGCGCCACCGCCGCCGGCTTTACCGAAGAGGCGCTCGCGGCCGCCGCCGGAGGCCTGGACGCCAGCGCCCTGACCATCGCGCGTCGCCATGACCCCTACACCGTCGCCGGCTCGGCCCAGCGCGACCGCCAGGCCGAGCTTATGACGGCCCGCCTGGAGCAGCTTCGTCCCGACGCCCGCCGCAACGATCTGCGCCGGGCCAGCTTGACCGACATCGCCGCCGCCGCCCGACCGTTCCGCATCGACAATGCCCTGGACGCCTCGCGCGATCTCGAATGCCTGACCCAGGCCGCCTACTACGAAGCGCGCGGCGAAGGCTCGGACGGCATGCGCGCCGTGGTCCAGGTGGTCCTGAACCGCGCCCGCCACCCCGCCTTCCCGCGCAGCGTCTGCGGCGTCGTGTTCCAGGGATCCGGCCGTCGGGTCGGTTGCCAGTTCAGCTTCACCTGCGATGGCTCGATGCGCGGAGCCGTCAATCGCTCAGCCTGGAACCGGGCCCGCACGGTCGCGTCCGCCGCCCTGTCCGGCGCGGTCTACGCCGGCGTCGGCAACGCCACCTTCTTCCACACCACCGGCGTTTCGCCATCGTGGCGCAACAGCTTCCTGCGCGTCAGCCAGGTCGGCAGCCATATCTTCTATCGGTTCGGCGGCCGGTCCGGCTCGGCCAACGCCTTCAGCTATTCGGCTAGACCTTCGTCGGGCGGCGACATGCAGCGTGCGGTCTATGCCAGCGTCGATCCGACGACATCGCTGCGACAGGCTGGTCAGGCCATCGCCTACACCGCCCTGCTTGCGCAGGAGAATCTGAGCCCCGGCGGCGCGCCCCAGTCCCCGGCCGCCGCGGCGCCTTCGACGCCCGCGACCGAGGTTCCGGCCCCTGCGCCCGCGATCGAACCGGGCAAGGCCATCGATTCGGTTGCCGTGGTCGTCCCGACCGCCTGACCGTTCGCCATCCCGGCGTCGCGGTTAGGCGCTTGGGTGACGCCTCGTCAGAAGGCGTCCAGCCCGATGTCCAGCACAGGCGCCGAGTGGGTCAGCGCTCCGACGGAAATGACATCGACGCCCGTCTCGGCGATCCCGCGCACGGTCGACAGATCAACCCCGCCTGACGCCTCCAGCGTCACCCGATGGCCGCCCGCGTTCCGACGGCGCACCGCTTCGCTCAGGTCTGCGATGTCGAAATTGTCCAGCATGATGACGTCCGGCCCGGCGCCGTCGGCCACCATCGCGAGCGCCTGATCAAACTGGATCAGGCCGTCGACCTCCAGCTCTATCTTCATCAGATGGCCGGCATGCGCCTTCGCCGCCCGCACCGCCGCCTCGACCCCGCCGCAGACCACGACATGGTTGTCCTTGATCAGGATGGCGTCATCCAGACCGAAGCGATGATTGATCCCGCCCCCGCAGCGAACGGCGTGTTTCTCGAGCGCTCGCAGGCCCGGGGTGGTCTTCCTTGTGTCCGCGATCCGCGCACCCGTCCCGGCGACCGCCTCTACATAGCGCCGAGTGAGTGTCGCAATCCCGCACATCCGCCCCAGCAGGTTCAGCGCCGTCCGCTCGGCCGACAGAAACGCCCGTGCGTCCGCCTCTACCTCGGCCAGCACCGCACCTGCCTCGAACGGGTCGCCGTCCTTCAGACGCAGATCGACCGAGGCCTTCGGGTCCATCTCGAGCACCGTTAGCCGTACGCAATCGATGCCGGCCAGAACGCCGGGCTTTCTGGCCGCGAACCGCGCCCGCATCCGCGCGCCCTCGGGGATACAGGCCTGGGCCGTGACATCGCCCGCGCGGCCCAGGTCCTCGGCCAGCGCCATGCGAACTGTCGGAAGGATCAGGATGTCCGGCAGCCCGCTCATGCGGCGACCGTCCGCAGCACGTCGCACCGCAGCCGCGTGTGCACCGCCGCCGGGGCCGTGTCCGGGAAGTCGGAGCGATAGTGACCACCCCGGCTCTCATGCCGCGCCAGTGCCGCCTCGGCGATCAGCCTCGCCGCGACCAGGGCGGGCGGGCCGCCATGCGCGGCCTGAAGCCGATCTATCAGCCCGATCAGCCGGGTCAGACCCGCCGCGTTGCGCACCACGCCGCAGTCCGCGCTCATGGCAGCGCGCAACTCGGCATAGGCGGCCTCAGGCAGGTCATCCACGATCGCGCCGATGATGACCGGTCCCTGCGCCGTCACCGCCCGCGCGGCCAGACGACCCGTACGCCGTCCGAAGGCCGCCGCCTCCAGAAGGGAGTTGGACGCCAGCCGGTTGGCGCCGTGCACCCCCGTCGCCGCGCACTCTCCGACCGCATACAGGCCTTCAAGCGAGGTCCGTCCATCCGGGTCCGCCGCGATCCCGCCCATGTGATAGTGGGCCGCCGCCGCCACCGGGATCGGCGTCATGCGCGGATCAAGCCCGGCCTTCATGCAGGCCGCGAACACCGCCGGAAACGCCGTCGGAAAATGGTCGCCGATGGCTGTGCGCGCATCCAGGAAAGCGCCACGCCCGGCGGCGCGCGCCGCGTGCACCGCCCGCGCCACGACGTCGCGCGGTTTCAGATCCGCGTCGCTCGCGTCGCCCAGAATGAACCGCCCGTCCCGATCGATCAGCCGCGCCCCATCGCCCCGCAAGGCCTCGGTCGCCAGGGGCATAGGGTCCAGCCCGACGTCGATCGCCGTGGGATGGAACTGCACGAACTCGGGATCGAGGATTTCCGCCCCCGCAGCCCAGGCCAGGGCCATGCCCTCGCCTTTCAGCGCCACCGGCGTCGTCGTCGCCCCGAACAGTCCCCCCGCGCCGCCGGTCGCCAGCACCACGGCCGGCGCAAGAACTTCGACCAGACTGCCGCTCGGATGCTCGATCACCGCGCCGCGCACCCGACCGGTCGCATCCAGTATCAGCGACCGCAGCCGTGCATCTTCCCAAACCGTGATGTGCGACGCGGCCCGTACGGACGCCACCAGCGCCGACAGGATCGCGCGCCCCGCGCCGTCGCCGCCGACCCGCGCCACCCGCGCCATCGAATGCGCGGCCTCAAGGCCGACCGAAAACTCGCCATCGGCGTCCCGATCGAACGGCGCGCCCAGCGACGCCAACCATTCGACTGTCGCCCGCCCGTCGTCGGTCAGGGCCTCGGCCGCGTCGTGATCGACCAGACCCGCGCCCGCCGCTTCGGTGTCCTTCAGATGCAGCGCAGGCGCGTCGCCCTTCGACAGGGCCGCCGCGACGCCGCCCTGCGCCCAGGCGCTCGACGCCGCTTGCAGCAACGGCGCGGGGCTGATGACCAACACCGGCGCCGGGGCCGCGGACAAGGCGGCCGAAAGGCCCGCCAGCCCGCCACCGATGATCAGCGGGCCGCCATGCTCCATACGGCTCACCGGTCGAAGCCGATGAAGCGGGCGGCGATGTCGAACGCGCCCTGCGGCGACCCTTCCGCGAGCGGCAGCAGCACGCCCATCGCCGCGCCTGCGCACATCGCGCCGGTCACCAGGAACAGCGCCAGCGACTTACCAGCTTCGGACCAGGTCAGCTTGGTCTCGCCCGGCCGCCAGGCTCCCCGCTTCAGCGATCCCACCACCGCTATGGCCAGAAACGCCGCCAGGATCCACCGCCCGGTCGACACGCCCCACCACACGGCGAGCGCCCCCATGGCGATCAGCGCGGCCTTCTCGACCATCGGGTCTATGCGCGCGAGCACCGGCCCCAAGGCCTTGGACCCGTCCAGCGGCGGCGCGGGCGCTAGGTTCACCAGATTGATCATGGCAATGAAGAAGGCCCCCAGCATCCAGGCGTCATCGCCGGTCACCAACCACAGCCCGACCGCCGGCAGAACCGCAAGCAGCCCGAAGGCCGGCCCCGCCAGCGCCACCAGCACGCCATGCCACTCGCTGTCGGGGTTACGCTGCCCCCTCGCGAGCCCGCCCAGGAACGGAATGATGTAGATTTTAGCCGGTCCCATGCCGAGCCGGTTCATCGCCAGCACATGGCCGTATTCGTGCACGAACAGGCCAAAGATCGCGGCGACCGCGACGACCCAACTGCCCGTCGCGTACCAGAGGAAGCCGCCCAGCAAGATCGTCGATCCGATCGCCCACGGCAGGCTCTGTCCCTTGTCGATGACGGGCGCGCCAGGGCTGGAAGCGGGGACGGCGGTGGTTGTCGCCGAGGGCGTCCGTCCGTCGCGTGATCCCCAGGGACCCTCGGTCACGATCCTTCTCCCCTTGGGGGAGAAGGTGACAGCCGAAGGCTGACGGATGAGGGGGCTGCCGACTGCGAACCGGTTTTTGACGACGAGAACTGGCCAAACAGCCCCCTCATCCGTCTCGCTTCGCGAGCCACCTTCTCCCCCGATGGGAGAAGGACAACCGCGCCGACTCTCATTTTCGGAACGCTCGCCACATAATGCATCAGATCAGCTCCACCGCCACATGATGCCTGGCCTTCACCAGGTCATACCGCGCAGGAACCGCCGGGGGCGGCAGGTCGATCATCCGCTGCACGGCCAGAGCCGCCTTGGCGATCATCTCTTCCGGCACCGTCACCTCGAACTTCATGTCCCGCAGACAGTCGCGGATGTTCGTCAGGGTGATCCGCTGCATGTAGGGACACAGATTACACGGCCCGATGAAGTCCACCTCGGGCACGTCGCCCTTGATGTTGGACGCCATCGAGCATTCGGTGATCAGGACCACCTGTTTGGGCTTCTTGGACATCACATAGTCGGTCATCGCCGCCGTCGATCCTGCGAAGTCGGCCGCCGCCAGGATTTCCTCCGGGCATTCCGGATGGGCCAGAATCTGCGCCCCCGGATAGGCCAGTCGCATCTCCGCGATGTCCTCGGCCTTGAATCGCTCGTGGACGATGCAGCGGCCCTTCCAGGCGATGATGCCGATGTTGGTCTGGGCCGCCACGTTGCGCGCCAGGAACTCGTCGGGGATCAGGATGACGCGGTCGACGCCCCACTCCTTTGCCGCCCATTCCACGACCTGAACGGCGTTGGCCGAGGTGCAGCAGATGTCGGTCTCGGCCTTCACGTCGGCCGTGGTGTTCACATAGGTGACGACCGGCAGGCCCGGATATTTCTGCTTGATCAACCGCACGTCCGCGCCCGTGATCGCCTCGGCCAGCGAACAGCCCGCCTTCAGGTCTGGGATCAGCACCGTCTTCTCTGGGCTCAGGATCTTCGACGTCTCGGCCATGAAGTGCACGCCGGCCTGAACGATCACGCTCGCCTGAGACTTGGCGGCTTCCTTGGCCAGACCCAGGCTGTCGCCGACGTAGTCGCCGACCCCGTGAAAGATGTCAGGCGTCATGTAGTTGTGGGCCAGGATGACGGCGTCGCGCTCCTTTTTCAGGGCATTGATCTCGTGGATCAGCTGGGCCTGCGCGGGCCATTCCAACGGCGTGACGAAGTCCTTGACCTTGGCCCAGACGGGCGCGGTCTCACGCTCCAGTTCCGGCGACAGGGCGAGTTGCGCCATCGAGATCGTCTCCTCGCGGCTCCGGCCGCCCACTTATGCTCAATATTAGCATAAGTGCCGATAACATAGTCCCGTGGGTCAGGGATGCAAGAGCCCCGCGACCAAGCAGACGGATCGCACCAAAGTTCCCGCGAGACGCCGATCACGCCGGATGCGCGATTTCTCTTCGCCAAAGGCGGTGGTCTGGGTCATATCCTCCCCTACAGCCGCCCAGATCGCCTTCCCATGCAAGAAACCCTTCGTCGCATCCTGACGGCCCGCGTCTATGACGTCGCGGTTCAGACTCCCCTCGACCCCCTGCCGCGCCTCAGCGGCCGCCTCGGCCGCTCGGTGCTCCAGAAGCGCGAGGACCTGCAGCCGATTTTCTCATTCAAAATCCGGGGCGCCTACAACAAGATCGCAAGATTGACCGGCCCGGAGCTGGCGCGCGGCGTCATCTGCGCCTCGGCTGGCAATCACGCCCAGGGCGTCGCCTTCGCGGCGAGGAAACGGGGCGCCGTCGCCACCATCGTGATGCCGGTCACCACCCCGCCCATCAAGGTCGCTGCGGTCAAGGCGCTGGGCGGCCACGTCGTCCTGCATGGCGACGCCTTCGACGAGGCTTTCGCGGAGGCCAGCCGCAGGGCCGAGGCCGACGGCGCGGTCTTCATCCACCCCTTCGATGACCCAGACGTCATCGCCGGCCAGGGCACCGTCGGCCTCGAGATCACCCGCCAGCATTCCGAGCCGATCGCCGCCGTCTTCGTACCCATTGGCGGCGGCGGCCTGGCCGCAGGCGTGGCTGCGATCGTGAAATTCCTGCGACCCGGCACGAAGGTGATCGGCGTCGAGCCCGTGGATGCCGCCTGCATGCAGGCCGCCATGGCCGCCGGCGAGTTGGTCACGCTCAACCAGGTCGGCCTGTTCTGCGACGGTGTCGCCGTGCGCCGCGCCGGCAGCGAGACCTTCCGCCTGTGCAAGGACCTGCTGGACGAGATCGTCACCGTCGACAACGACGCCATCTGCGCCGCCATCAAGGACATCTTCGATGACAGCCGCGCCGTGGCCGAGCCCTCCGGCGCCCTGGCCCTGGCCGGTCTCAAGGCCTGGGCCGCCGCCCATCCGGAGACTGTCGAGGACGGCGCCCTGATCGCCATCAACTCGGGCTCGAACGTCAACTTCGACCGCCTGCGCCACATCGCCGAACGGGCCGAGATCGGCGAGGGGACCGAGGCTCTTCTCGCCGTCGCCATGGACGAGGATCGGGGCGTCTACAGCCGCTTCATCCGCGCCCTGGACGGGCGTTCGGTGACCGAGTTCAACTACCGCTGGGCAGGCGAAGGCCGAGCCCACATCTTCGTCGGGGTCGCC
>JAZKHL010000107.1:0-21575 GCA_040385365.1 Pseudomonadota bacterium
CGGCCACGGCGTTGTTGAAGAAGCGGCGGGCGGCGGCCAGCTTGTTCTCGATGTCGGTCAGCTCGCGCTGCAGCTCCAGGAAATTGGTGTTGGCCTTCAGGTCTGGATAGGCCTCGGCCACGGCGAACAGCTTGCCGAGCGCGCCGGTCAGCATGTTGTCGGCCTGGACCTTCTGATCGACTGTCGTGGCCCCGGCGGCGGCGGCCCGCGCCTGGGTCACCGCGTTCAGCGTGCCCTGCTCGTGCGCGGCATAGCCCTTCACCGTCTCGACAAGGTTGGGGATCAGGTCGTTGCGCTGCTTCAGCTGCACGTCGATGTCCGCGAACGACTGATCCGCCCGCTGATCCAGCGCGACCAGCTTGTTGTAGCTGCCCACGGCGATGAAGCCGAGCACGGCGATGATGACGACGATGACGATGATGGCGGTCATGATGAGCCCCTATGAGGACGGGGATTATCGCGCGGGCGGCGGGACGCGGATAGTGAAATCGAAGAGAGCTTTCGGTGGCGCGCCCGTCGAACGAACAGAGAAAAAAGTGTTCGGTGTGTTCGGTTCGTTCGGTTGGCCGGCCGCGCGAAATTGCCGTGCGGATCGTGCGGATCGTGCGGATTGGTGAGGCGGAACGCGCAATCCATGCGGGTGATCTAGCATTCGCGAGCGCCAGATCCGGTCGTAGGCCGCCCCCAAGACAGGCGGCCGAGGCTCGGCTACACCCCGCTTTCCATGTCGATCCTCCATCCCAAGCATCGCCGCGCGGCCATCGCCTTCATCTTCGTGACGGCGGTGCTCGACATCCTGTCGATGGGGGTGATCATTCCGGTGCTGCCGTCGCTGATCGCCGAGTTCGCGGGCGACAGTGCCTCCGCCGGCATCTGGAACGGCGTGTTCGTGGCGCTGTGGGCGGGAATGCAGTTCCTGGCCTCTCCAGTCATCGGCTCGCTGTCGGATCGCTATGGCCGCCGTCCGGTGATCCTGATTTCCTGCGCAGGGCTGGCGCTGGACTGGATGCTGATGGCCTTGGCGCCGAACCTGTGGTGGCTGGCGGTCGGGCGGATCCTGGGCGGCCTGACCTCGTCCAGCTTCACCGCCATCTATGCCTATATGGCCGACATCACCGAGCCCCAGAACCGCGCCCGTGCATACGGCCTGATCGGCGCGGCCTTCTCCGGCGGTTTCGTGCTGGGGCCCTTCGTCGGCGGCTTCCTGGGCGAGATCAGTCCGCGCGCGCCCTTCTGGTTCGCGGCGTCCCTATCGACCATCGCCTTTGCCTACGGCCTGTTCATCCTGCCCGAGAGCCTGGCGGTCGAGAAGCGGATGCCGTTCAGCTGGCGGCGGGCCAACCCATTGGGGGCGATGGTGATGTTGACGCGCCATGTCGAGCTGACCGGCCTCGCGGCCGTGAACTTCCTGCTCTACTTCGCCCACCACGTCTTCTCGGCGGTGTTCGTGCTCTACGCGATGCAGCGCTACGGCTGGGGGCCGCGCGAGGTCGGGCTGCTGCTCGCCGGGGTCGGCCTGATCGACATGATCATGCAGGGGACAGTCGTCGGGCCGGTCACCCAGCGCTTGGGCGACCGGAACACCATGCTGGTCGGCTTCTTCGGCGGGACGGTCGGCATCGCCATGATGGGCTGGGCGCCGTCGGGGCTCTGGTTCGCCGCGGCCATGCTGCCCAACGCCCTGTGGGGGCTGGCCATGCCGACGCTTCAGGCCCTGATGACGCGCCAGGTCGGCGACGACGAACAGGGCCAGCTACAGGGCGCGAACAACAGCGTGGCCTCCATCGCCGGTGTCGCCTCGCCGCTGTTCTTTGGCTGGGTCTATTCGATGTCGGTGGGTCCCCAGGCCTGGATGCCGCACATCGGGATGGCCTTCTTCATGGCCGCCGTGGTTCTGGGCGCGGCGGGGGTTCTGGGTTGGCGCGTGGGCCTGAGGGCGGAAGCGACCGCAACGCCTTGATGCCGCCTGAAAGCGCGCCAGATATGCAGCTCACACCATGGCTTACTCCCGGAACGCGATGAAGACCTCGATGATCGCCCTGATGGCGGCCCTGACGCTGACCGCCTGTGGCAATGCTAACTCCTCCAAGGCCCAGGACGGCGTCTTCGCCGAGCCGACGAACCGGCAAACGCCGTCCGACTCGACGTCGATGAAGCAGAGCTTCTCGCCCGTCGTGCGCGAGGCCGCGCCCGCCGTGGTCAACATCTCGGCCCGCTCGATCCAGCGCGTCCAGGCTGATCCGTTCTTCCAGTTGTTCGGCGGTGGCATGCCTCAGCAGCGCGTGGCCGAGAGCGCGGGGTCGGGCGTCATCGTCCGGTCCGATGGGATCGTGGTGACCAACAACCACGTCATCGAGGGCGCGACCCAGATCCGCGTCGTCCTGAACGACCGCCGCGAATACCCGGCCGAGATCATTCTGGCCGACGAACGGTCGGACATCGCCGTGCTGCGCCTGACCGGTGTGACCGAACAGCTGCCCGTCCTGGCTATCGACGATCGTGAGGAGCAGGAGGTCGGCGACCTGGTGCTGGCCATCGGCAATCCGTTCGGCGTGGGCCAGACGGTCACCAACGGCATCATCTCGGCCCTGAACCGGACCGAGACCGGCATTTCGGACTCGGGCTCATTCATCCAGACCGATGCGGCGATTAACCCGGGCAACTCCGGCGGGCCGCTGGTCGACATGGACGGCGACGTGATCGGCATCAACACGGCCATCTTCTCGCGCTCCGGGTCGTCGTCCGGTGTCGGGTTTGCCGTGCCGGCCTCGATGGTGAAGCGGGTCGTGGACTCGGCGCTGGGCGGGGCCACTGCGGTGGTCCGCCCTTGGCTGGGTGTGAAGGGCGAGAGCGTCTCCGCCGACATCGCCCGCTCCCTGGGCCTGCCCCGGCCGCAAGGTCTGATCGTCACCGACCTCTATGCCAATGGCCCCGGCGCGCGAGCGGGCTTGCGCGAGGGCGACGTCATCACGGCCGTCGATGGGGCCGAGATCAACGACCAGAACGGCCTGAACTTCCGCGTCGGCACCAAGTCGCCCAACGACACCGTCGCCGTCACTGTCGTGCGTGAGGGCCGCAGCCAGACCCTGAACGCGCGTGTCCAGCCCCTGCCCGGAAATGCACAAGGCAATGGCGCGGTGATCCAGCAGGGCCCCTTCTCCGGTGCGCAGGTCGCGGCCCTGAACCCCGCGCTGGCAGATCGGCTCGGCGGCGATCCTTTCGCCTCGGGCCTTCTGATCACCAATATTGCGCGCGGCAGCTATGCGGCCCGGGCAGGTCTGCGTCCCGGTGATCTGGTGCGTGAGGTCGCGGGCCGTCCGGTCGCCTCAGTTGAGGCTCTGCAGCGCATCGGCGGCTCGACTGAGGTCACCATCGAGCGCCAGGGCCGCCGGATGACCGGAGTGCTGCGTTAGGGCTTGATCCCCGTTGGGAATGAACCGGCGTCATGCTGGGGCACTAGTCCCGCATGACACTGCATTTCGAACGACGGGGCTCCGGTCCTCCTCTGCTGCTCGTGCACGGCCTGGGCGGCAGCACGCGATCCTGGGACACGATCGCGGACGACCTGGCGGCGTCGCGCGAGTTGGTCATCATCGACATGCCGGGCCACGGACGGTCGCCGTCAGTCGAGGGGCGTCAGACGATCGCCGCCTTTGCCGACGCCATCGCCGCCTTCATGGGCGAGCAGGGCCTTGAGCGGGCCGATCTGCTGGGCAGTTCGGTTGGCGCGCGGCTGGTGCTGGAGTTGTCGCGACGCGGCCTGGGCAGGCATTGCGTCGCCCTGGATCCCGGCGGCTTCTGGCAGGGGTGGGAAACGACCTACTTCAAGCTGACCATCGGCGTCTCCGGCAAGCTGATACGCGTCATTCGGCCTGCCTTGTCGTTTCTAACCAAGAACGCCGTCACCCGAGCACTTCTGCTGGCCCAGTTGTCGGCGAGACCCGGCTCGCTGTCGCCGGATGTGGTCCTGACGGAGCTGAGGACGCTGGCCGACACCCAGGTGTTCGACGACATGCTTCACGAACTGGCCCATGGGCCGTTGCAGAAGGGCACGGCAACGGCGCCCGGCCGCGTCACCATTGGATGGGGCCGTCAGGACCGGTTGCTCTTGCCCGCTCAGGCCGAGCGAGCGCACGCGGCCTTTCCCGGATCCCGGCTTCACTGGTTCGAACACTGCGGACATTTCCCGCACTGGGATCAGCCGCAGGAGGCGGTTCGCGTTATCCTGGACGGGACGGCCTGAGGTCAGGTCGCCTCGATGGGAGCGCCGATCGACCAGCAATGGCCGAACGGATCCCTGATCTGGCCATAGCGGTCACCCCAGAACTGGTCCGCCAGCGGCAGGACCGGGATCGCCCCGGCCGAGAGGGCGCGTTCCCACCAGGCATCGGCGTCGTCGACCTGCAGGTGCAGGGTGAAACCGGCCGGGACGACGTCGGCGGGGTGACCATATTCCGGAAACTCGTCGTGCAGCATCAGGCTGGCACCGTTGATGACCAGGTGGGCGTGCATCAGCCGCTCGCCGTCCTCGGCGTGTTTCCTGTCCAGCACCTGGGCCCCAAAGGCGCGACCATAGAACTCCAGCGCCGCCTCGCCGCCGCGCGACGGGATAGTCAGGTGGGGCGTGATGCCGGCGGTCGGGCCCTGTTGAGCATGGTCGGTGTCGGTCATGGCACTCTCCGTTTCGGCGATACTAGCGCGTGATGTTCGGCGTGCGAACGCCTACATCTGACGACGCATGACCGACCTGTTCGAAGCCTCCGGCATCCACCCACCAGACGCGCCACTGGCCGATCGGCTACGTCCGGCGACGCTGGATCAGGTGGTGGGCCAGGATCATCTGCTGGGCGAGGGCGGGCCGATCCGGCGGATGATCGAGGCCGGCCGGCTGGGCTCCATGATCCTGTGGGGACCGCCTGGGACGGGCAAGACAACCATCGCCCGATTGCTGGCCAAGGCAGCGGGGTATCAGTTCCAGTCGCTGAGCGCGGTCTTCTCCGGCGTCGCGGACCTAAAGAAGGCGTTCGAACAGGCGCGGGTGCGTCGGGCGGCCGGGCAGTCGACCCTGCTGTTCGTCGACGAGATCCACCGGTTCAACCGTGCCCAGCAGGACGGCTTTCTGCCCTTCGTGGAGGAAGGCGTCGTCACCCTGGTGGGGGCGACTACCGAAAACCCGTCGTTCGAACTGAACGGGGCCCTGTTGTCGCGCAGCCAGGTTTTCGTGCTGAAGCGACTGGACGATGCGGCGCTGGATCAGTTGCTGACGCGGGCCGAGGCGCATGAGGCAAAGACGCTGCCGCTGACCGCCGAGGCGCGACACGCACTGTTGGCTCTGGCCGATGGGGATGGACGCTATCTGCTGACGATGTCGGAGACGCTGTTCGCCCTGCCGGCGCAGGTGATGCTGGACGTGCAGGGGCTCGCCGCGACGCTGCAGAGACGCGCGCCGGCCTACGACAAGTCGAGAGAAGAACACTACAACCTCATATCCGCGCTGCATAAATCGGTCCGCGGGTCGGACCCGGATGCGGCGCTGTACTGGCTGGCGCGGATGCTGAACGGGGGCGAGGATCCGCTGTATCTGGCACGGCGGATCGTGCGGATGGCGGTCGAGGACATCGGTGAGGCCGACCCGCTGTCGATCCTCGTCGCCAACGCCGCCAAGGATACCTACGACTTCCTGGGCAGTCCAGAGGGGGAACTGGCCCTGGCTCAGGCGGTGGTCCACCTGGCCACTGCGCCCAAGTCCGTCGCCGTCTACGAGGCCTACAAGGCCGCGCAGAAGGCCGCGCGCGAGACCGGCTCGCTGATGCCGCCGGCCCACATCCGCAACGCCCCGACCAAGCTGATGAAATCATTGGGCTACGGCAAGGGTTACCAGTACGACCCCTCGACCGAGACAGGGTTCTCGGGGGCCAACTTCTTTCCCGACCAGATGGAGCGCCGCGTCTTCTATGCGCCGAAGGGCGAGGGTCACGAAGCCAAGGTCAAGGAGCGGCTCGACCGCTGGGCCGCGATGCGCGCCGAAATCAACCAGGGTGACGACGGGTAAGCTTGGGCGTATCGTGGGTCGTTCAATCATCCTTGGGAGGGGACGATGGTCGATATCATCAGCGACACGCGCTCGACAAAAACGCCGTGGCATCTGTGGGTTGTGGGCGTTGTCTCACTTCTGTGGAATGGTTTCGGGGCCTACGACTTCGTCATGTCGACCACCCAGGGCGATGCGTATTTCCGCGCCTCGGGCATGAGCGAGGCGATGATCGCCTATTTCCACGCCATGCCGGGCTGGATGATGGTTCCGTGGGTCATGGGCGTCTGGGGCGCGGTGATCGGTTCGGTCCTGCTGCTGTTGCGCATGAAGCTGGCCACCCCGGTGTTCGCAGTCTCGCTGGTCGGCGCCGTGGTCAGCATGATCTATCAGTACGCGCTATCGAACGGCATCGAGATCGCGGGCGGTATGGCCGTGATGCCCGCGATCATCGCCGCGATCGCCGCTTTCCTTGTCTGGTACGCGTGGGCGATGGCGAAGCGGGGCGTTCTCCGCTAACCGGCGGGGGTGTCCGAACGCGCCCCCGTATCCCTGTCGCCCGAAGAGGTCGCCGCCGTCCGATCGTGGGTCATCCACGAGGATGCGTCGACGATCGCATTCGCCAAACCCGCCGGCCTGTCCAGTCAGGGCGGCCGCATCCAGGCGCATACCCTCGACGATCTGCTGTGGGCGTTTGCACGCTCCAACGGCAAGCGGCCGGACCTGGTGCACCGGCTGGACCGCGACACCTCCGGCGTCATTCTGGCGGCCAAGACCAAGCCCGCCGCCGGCTTCCTGGGCAAGGCGATCCAGGCCCACAGACTGACCAAGACCTACCTCGCACTGGTGTCTTCCGCGCCCGAGCCCGCCAGCGGCGACATCAATGTGCCCCTGGTCCGCCAGGAGATCGGCCGCGAGAGCTACATGCGGGTCGCCGACTTCGACACCAAGGGGGCGCAGGGCTCGCGCAGCAAATACCGGACCCTGTCGTCCAGCGAAGATGGGGCCCTGATTGAGCTGCAGCCCTTCACCGGGCGGATGCACCAGCTCCGGGTCCACATGGCCCACATCGGTCGGCCGCTGATCGGCGATGTCCGCTACGGCGGCGCGCTGACGGCCGGCGGACGAGGCGCGCCGAGATTGATGCTCCACGCGGCATCGCTGAAATTTCCGCATCCTGAAGGCGGCGAACGAACCGTGACGGCCGAACCGCCCGAGGACTTCAAGTCGCTGGCGGAGGCGTTGGGCCTCACGCTGCCAGACGTCGTCAGAGCGCTCTGAACCACCGATCCAGCAGAAGGGCCTCGGCGCGGCGGGCCTCGGTGCGTTCGGCGTTGTCGGCGTCCACGCCCCACTGACGCTCCTGGAAGGCTTCATCCAGACGGCTGAGCTCGAAGGCGGCCTCCCCGTCCAGGGCGCCGCGTTGGAGCGCCAGACCCAGGATGGCGCTGCCGAACAGGGGCACGGCCATGGCCAAGGCCGTCAGGGCGAAGTCGTCGAGCGTCAGCGCCAGCTCGCGGACGCGGGCGATGCTTTCGGGCGGTTGCGGCAGATGGATGATGCCCTGGGTCGCCTGGACGTGGATATCGAGTTCGGCGGCGGCCCAATCGCGCCACGGAGCCCAGGCGCGTGTCTGTTCGGCGACCAGGTTGGACGGATGTTCGGCGAGGTAGCAGAGCGCATCGGACCCGACGTAGGCGGCGATCTCTTCGGCCACCGGCTCTCGCGTCTGACTGACCCGGTCGATCGCGGTGGCGGCCAGACGCGTCGCGGGCATCGTGCCGGGATCCATGAACTCGCCCTGCGCTGCCCATTCGACCGCGACCATCCGGGCAGTGGCCTCGCTCGGCAGAACAAGACGGGCATGGGCGGGGGTCTTGGGCGCACGACCATCGAGCAGGACGACGAACGCCTCGCCATCCGGGGCGACGGACGCGTCCTTCCAGAACCGCTTCAGCCGCTCTTCGGATTCACGAAAGCCCTTCTTGGCGGCGACGCGGGGGTCCAGCGGGGGAATATGGCTCATGCAGGCACTCTGGCGGCAAAACGGTCGAGGGCGGCTTCGAGGTCGGCGAAGTCGGTCGCTACATGAGCGGCCCCGCCCGCGATCTGTTCCTGCGGCGTGTGAAAGCCCCAGGCGACGCCCTGAGCGCGAATGCCGGCGTTGAGCGCCATCGTGTGGTCATGGGCGGTATCGCCGACCATGATGGCGTGATGCGGCTCGCACGCGGCGGCGGCGAGCGCGGCGTGCAGCATGGCGGGATCGGGCTTGCCGGGGCCATCCTCTGCGCAGTGGGTCGAGACGAACAGTTCGGTCCACCCCGCGCGAGCGAGGTTTCGGTTCACGCCGCGCCGGTTCTGACCCGTGGCCAATGACAGACGCCAGCCGTCACGGTGAAGGCGGCGCAGGGTGTCCATCGCGCCGGGATAGAGCGGTTCCTCGTGTCCGGCGTCGAACATCCGGCCGAAGCTGGCGCGGAAAGCTTGGGTGAAACGATCCAGTTCGGCGGGCGTCAGGCCGGGCTCCAGCACCGCCAGAGCGTGGGGCAGCGACAGGCCGACGATCTGGCGGACCCGGTCGTAGTCGGGATCGGGCAGGCCGAGGTGACGCGCGGCGTCCGTGGCGGCCTGGAGGATGGACGCGCGGCTGTCGACCAGGGTCCCGTCGATGTCGAAGATGGCGAGGGGGCGTTGCATCAAAATCTTCCCCCATTGGGGGAGGTGGCATGGCGCGTCTTCGCGACATGACGGAGGGGGCTCGACGCGAACACGGTGTCTGGGGCTGCCCCCCTCCACCGCTTCGCGGTCCCCCTCCCCCTACGGGTGAGGATAAAGCTCATCGCTGGCGTTTCACGCCGGCGAAGGGGTCATGATCGGCCTCTCCCTCGTCGAAACCGAAGTGGTTGAGTCCCGCACGCAGTTCGGGACTGATCGGCGCCTCGACGACCAGGGCGCCGCCGGAAGGGTGATCCAGCTCGATGCGACGGGCATGCAGCTGAAGTTTCAGCGGGCCGCTAAGCTGGTTCGAGGCCTCGTCGCCGTATTTCGGATCACCCAGAATGGGATGGCCGATGGCCTTCATGTGCGCTCTCAACTGATGCGTCCGGCCGGTGAACGGTCGGAGCGCCATCCATGAGACCCGCTGGGCCGCATGGCTGATGACGGCATAGGCGGTCTCGGCCGGTTCGGCGCCGTTCTCCTTCGGATCGGCGGGCCGCATGATCTCGTAGTCGTTGATGCCGGACTTCTTCAGGTGGACGTTGATCTGGCCGTCCGCAGGCTTCGGCAATCCCTGCACGATAGCCCAGTAGGTCTTCTTGGCCTGACGCCGCGCGAACGCACCCGCCAGCCGCTTGGCCGCCTCCGGCCCCTTGCCGAGCAGCAGGACGCCCGAGGTGTCGCGGTCCAGCCGGTGGACCAGCCGTGGGCGGTCCATCCCCTCCCCCCAGGCCGACAGCAGCCGATCGACGTGGCGGGTCGTCTTGGTGCCGCCTTGCACCGCCAGGCCGTGCGGCTTGTTCAGCGCGATGACCAGATCGTCCTCATAGATCACCAGCGACTTGGCGAAGGCGACGTCGGCGGGCGTCAGGGCCATGTGCTCGCCCGGCGCGCGGACAATCGGTTCGGGAATCGGCGGCACGCGCACGGCGGCGCCGGCGGTCAGGCGGCCTTCCGGTTTGATGCGGGCCCCGTCGACGCGAATCTGGCCTCCGCGCGCCATCTTCTGCACCTGGATGTTCGACAGATGCGGCCAGCGCCGGCGGAACCACCGGTCCAGCCGGATGCCGTCCTCGGCCTCGGCGACGTAGAGAATCTGCGGCTCACGGGCGCCGACCGGGCCCTTGGGCGCCGGAGCCTCGGGCGCGTTTTCCTTCGGATCGTAGCTCACAGGGCGTCTCCGAAAGCGCGACGGGCCAAGAGCAGGCCGATCATCAGGGCTGCGACGGCCAAAATCACCGACAGGGCGACATAGGCCCCCGCCATCCCATAGTCGCGCCGCTCGATCATGAGCACCGTCTCCAGCGAGAAGGCGCTGAAGGTGGTGAAGCCGCCGAGCAGGCCGACGGCGGCGAAGACCCGCAGTCCCTCGTGATCGGCGCCGGCCCGCGCGCTCATCCAGCCGACCAGCAGCCCCATGGCCAGGCCTCCGACGACGTTGACGCTCAACGTACCCCACGGCCAGGCGCCGGTCGGGACCATCCGCCCAGCGGCCAGCCCCACGCCGTAGCGCGCCATGGAGCCCAGGGCCCCGCCGAGGCCGACGAGAAGAAGCCGTGTCATGATCGGGGGCTTATACACGGTGAAATCCTCCCCCATAGGGGGAGGTGGACCATGAAGTAGTGGAGGGGGCCAGCCCCAGACACCGGGTGTGCGGACGCCCCCTCCACCCCGGCGCAAGCGCGCCGCGGTCCCCCTCCCCCTCCGCTTCGCTCGGGGGAGGAATACTGACCGAAACTTCACTTGCCGCCTTACACGGTTAACGGCGATACCTTAGCTTCGCGTTGCGCGAGAACGGCGTCGGACCGGCGACGCTTTTCCCCTAGGGTCCGGTCTCGAGTTCAGGGATTCAAGACCTCCGCCATGTCGCACGACGATCAACACGCGCCGATACCGCCGGGTTCGCCCCTGCCGCCGGTGGATCTCGAGCCCGCAGGCGCAGAGACCCGCGCGGATCGGACGCCGCCGCCCATCGCGCCCCCGCCGCAGGTCGCGCCGTCGATCTCGGACGACGGAATCCTCAGGCCGATACAGGAGAGCGACTATTTCACGCTTGACCCGGCCGCCATCGCGGTAATCTCGGCCAACATCGACCGCTATTTCAACCAGCCGCTCGACATCTTTCCGTTCTGGGAGACCGAGAGCAAGCCGGACCGGTTCCACGTTCTGTTCAATCGCCAGATCGAGGAGCGGTTTCCCGCCGACGCCGACATCCGGGGTCGGATCTACGGTTACGGGCGCAGGGTTTTCAACGCCTTGCGGGTGCATGTGATCACCAAGCGTCTGACGCAGGGGTTGGCGCTGATCGCGCTGGCGGCCATGGCGATCTTGGGGCCGACCGTATTTGCGGATTGGACGGGCGGTCAGCCGCAGGGCCTGGGGCTGGCGGTGCTGGGCATGCTGATCACGGCCGGGATCTTCTTCGGCGTGTCGTCTATCCTGTTCGTCCAGTACCGGTTCCGGCTGGAGAACGATTCCTACGAGCTGTCGCGCGAGGTCGTGCAGCGGACGCGAGAACTGCAGAACCTGTTCACAAACGCCCGCGCCCTGTCCGATCAGGCCGAGACCCAATTCGCCACCGACGGCAAGGGCTGGGGCCAACGGGCGCTGTTCCTGACCCGGCTAGTGCTCTGGATCGGGGCGCGGATGGAATATCTGGAAAAGTTCGCCCAGATGACCCTGTGGCGCACCCGACGCGAACGCTACTGGATGCGCTGGGTCGGGCGGATCACGACGCCGTTCGTGCTGATCGTCTGGCTGGCCGTCTTTGCCCTGTGGCCCGCACCGGCAGTCAACGAGGTGGGTTTCCGCATTCTGCAGCTGGTCGCTCTGGCCATGGGCGCGGTGGTGTCGTGGCTGTCCTATTTCAGCTGGCAGACGCCGACGGCGGCGGTGAAGGACAAGCTCGGCGTCGAGGGCTGGGTCCGCTACGCCTCGCTGGACGTCGACAACACCGTCGGCGATCAGGTCCGGCGCGACAAGGAACGGCTGGTCGAATACCGGGCGCTCACCCGCGGCCGCTGAGCGACATGCGGACCTCGCGGGCATCATAGGCGCCCTGCGGTTTCGCCCCGTGTCCCAGACGGACCTCCAGCACCGTCGAGGTCGGCGAGGGACCGCTGAAGTTCAGGCCGACTCCTACGCCGACGCCGGACGAGGAATAGCGCCCGTACCGGCCATAGTCGCCCGAGCCCGAGCCATAACCCACCGAGACGCTGGGCCGCACGCCGCCGGCGCTGTCCGGACGGCCGTCTATATAGCGCTGGGTCACCTCGAACCACTCGTAGCCCTGCTCGATCGTCAGGTCGGCGGCGCGCAGCAGGGCGAGATCGGCGACCGGACCCGGCGCGCCGACGCCGTTGTAGGTCACGCGGTACCGGTCGCTCTCGATCCTCTGTTCGGAGAATCCCTGACCGCCGCGGCCTTGTTGCGGGCCGTAGGGGGCGAGGCTGGCGCAGGCGGCCAGCGACAGGGCGGCCGAGGCGATGACGAGGGTGCGGATCATGGGCGTGTGTCCTTTGGAGACTAAGCGCGGCTGACGGGGGGTCCGTTCCCTCACTGCATCAAGCGGTTGCGTCGATCGTGCGATGCTGTCGACCGGCGCGAACGGAAAGGCTATCCAAGCCGCAAGGAGCCCCTCATGAAACCCATCCTCGAACAGCTCGAAGCCCGCCGCGAAGCCGCCCGTCAGGGGGGCGGTCCCGCCCGCATCGCCAGCCAGCACGCCAAGGGCAAACTGACGGCCCGCGAGCGGGTCGAGGTCTTGCTGGACGAGGGCAGCTTCGAAGAGACCGACATGTTCGTCGAGCACCGCTCGCACCAGTTCGGCATGGAGCATCAGCGCGTCCCCGGGGACGGCGTCGTCACCGGACGCGGCACCATCGGCGGCCGCCTGGTCTATGTCTTCTCCAAGGATTTCACGGTCTTCGGCGGCTCTCTTAGCGGCGCGCATGCGGCCAAGATCGTCAAGCTCCAGACCATGGCCCTGACCAACGGCGCCCCGATCATCGGCCTGTTCGACGCCGGCGGCGCGCGCATCCAGGAGGGGGTCGAGAGCCTGGCGGGATACGCCGACATCTTCCTGCAGAACACCCTGGCCAGTGGCGTCATCCCCCAGATCAGCGTGATCATGGGGCCGTGCGCGGGCGGCGACGTCTATTCGCCGGCCATCACCGACTTCATCTTCATGGTGAAGGACACGAGCTATATGTATGTGACCGGCCCCGACGTGGTCCGCACCGTCACCAACGAGGTGGTCAGCCACGAGGACCTGGGCGGGGCCCGCGTCCACGCCGGCAAGTCCGGCGTCGCCGACGGCGCCTTCGAGAACGACCTGGAGGCCCTGTCGGAGGTCCGCCGCCTTATCGGCTTTTTGCCCCTGTCGAACCGCGAGAAGCCGCCCGTCCGCGACAGCTACGACGACCCCGACCGCGACGAGGCCTGCCTCGACACCCTGGTCCCGGCCAATCCGAACCAGCCCTATGACATCAAGGAGCTGATCCTGAAGACGGTCGACGAGGCCGACTTCTTCGAGATCGGCGCCGACTTCGCCAGGAACATCGTCTGCGGCTTCGGCCGTCTGGACGGCCAGCCGATCGGCATCGTCGCCAACCAGCCCCAGGTCCTGGCCGGCGTCCTCGACATCGACTCCAGCCGCAAGGCCGCGCGCTTCGTCCGCTTCTGCGACGCCTTCGGCATCCCGCTGGTGACCTTCGTTGACGTCCCCGGCTTCATGCCCGGCACGCGCCAGGAGTACGGCGCCCTGATCAAGCACGGCGCCAAGCTGCTGTTCGCCTATGCCGAGGCCACGGTGCCCAAGCTGACCGTCATCACCCGCAAGGCCTATGGCGGCGCCTATGACGTGATGAGCTCCAAACACCTGCGCGGCGACGTCAACTACGCCTGGCCCTCGGCCGAGATCGCCGTCATGGGCGCCAAGGGCGCGGTCGAGATCATCTTCCGCAAGGAGGCCGGCGATCCGGAGGCCCTGGCCGCGCGCGAGGCCGAGTACAAGGAGCGCTTCGCCAACCCCTTCGTCGCGGCGGGCCTGGGCTACATCGACGACGTGATCATGCCCCACGGGACGCGGCGGCGGCTGATCAAGGCGCTACGGACGCTGAAGGGGAAGAAGCTGGACAACCCTTGGAAGAAGCATGACAACATCCCTCTTTGATGGAAACGATCAACCAATTCGCAACTGACTACGCAGGCCTGCTTGCGGTCGTCGGCTTTATCTTGACGGTCATAACCGGCATTGCGGCAGTCTACTTCTACTACAATCCGAAACAATCGACTTATCGCGTATCTTACAAAGTCTTCTCGCCGACCTTTATAGGACGACGCTTCCGCTTCCACTCAGAACCCGGTGACGGGAGTTATAAGACTGTTAGTCACTATGTCGATTTTTGGAACTCTGGTAGCGACACAATATCAGAGGGGGTGATACGCGAGCATATTTCGGTTGCTCTTCAGTCTTCATCGAGAATGGCTGGTACAGAGTTATTGACGAGCTCTGTGGTTCATGAAACTCACCCAGGCATCTCCAATTTTCTGCCCACAATAGAAGAAGGGCGGGTTGTAGTTCGCTGGTCCCATTTTGATCCTGGGATGGGAGTCCGTATCAAGATTGATCTGAATTCTAAAGAAAATTCTGATCAACTTGCTGTCTTCGGGCAAGGACTGCGATTGCAGTTGAAGAGAGTTCGTCACCTCTCTGAAATTGGGGGTTTGGCTGACGGAACGCGCAAGGCGACTGTCGTCGGAGTTCCTCTAGCGCTGGCCCTTGCGTTAGGAGGGCCTGCGGTTGACTGGTTTACCACTCAGGAAATTTCCGGGCTGGTTTCATATTTGGCCTTTTTTGGTCTAGTAGTCGTCATCGTTGCATTGGTCCTCGGGGGTATTCTTGCAGGTCTAGGGGTCAACACGGCTATTGATTGGGTATTCAATGCCCGATCTCCGACAGAAATACTGAAGGGCGAGCCTCGATTATACTCTGGATCACTTAGGGTATTGCCGGATGGAAGCGTCGAAGATCCCCATATACTGGCGCTGAGTGAGGAGCTTCGGGCCGCCGAACGGTTTGCTGAACATCGGGAGCTTCGAGCCAGAGCGCGCGTAGAGCAAGCCTGACCAACCTCCTCTTCCTCTGCTCCCGCAACCGCTCCGCTCGCCGACGGCCGAGCAGGCGTTCGCCGCCTGGCCGGGGGTGGAAACGGCGTCGGCCGGGCTGGCGCCCGATGCGGACGAGCCCTGCACCGACGAACTGGTCGAATGGGCCGACATCATCTTCGTCATGGAACGCGCCCACCGCGCCCGGCTCCAGAAACGGTTCAAAAAGAGCCTGAAGTCCGCCCGCGTCGTCTGCCTCGACATCCCTGATGACTACAGCTTCATGCAGCCGGAACTGGTGGCCCTGCTGGAGAAGAAGGTGGGGCCGTTTCTGCGTTGAGCGCGGTCGAGGCCCAATTGGAGCGCGGACCTCCAGGTCCGCATCTTGTTCGACAAAGGGCGGACCTGGAGTTCCGCGCTCCATCGCTCCCTTTCGCCAGCCCACATTAACCCGTCGTAACTTTGTGCCCGCCCCGCGCCTCGCCTAGGGTCGCCATCCCCTGTTCTCTCGAGGCCGTCATGCTGCGTTCGCTGTTTCTCGGATCTTCTCTCGCCGTCCTGCTGAGCTCGGCGCCGATGGCCGCCTCGGCCCAGGCGTCGCCCGACATCGCGCCGCCGCCGCTGGAGTTCACGCACCGCGAGCTTTCGAACGGCCTGGACGTCTATGCCATGCCGGACGCGACCGCCGGCACGGTGACGGTGCAGCTGTGGTACGATGTCGGCGGCAAGGACGATCCGCAGGGGCGCTCCGGCTTCGCCCACCTGTTCGAACACATCCTGTCGCGGAAGACCGTCAACCTGCCCTATGGCCAGATCTCGACCCTGGTCGAGAACGCCGGCGGGGCGCGAAACGCCTCCACCGACCAGGACTTCACCAACTACTACGAGACCGTGCCGCCCCAGTATCTGGAGACCATGCTGTGGACCCACGCCGAGCGGATGGCCCGGCCGGTGGTCGATCAGGCGGTGTTCGATGCCGAGCGCGCCATCGTCCAGGAGGAGCTGCGCCAGCGCGTCTATGCCCCGCCCTATGGCCGCCTCGGCTTCTTCGTCATCCCCGAGAACTCTTATGACCAGCACGTCTATCGCCGGGGCGTGATCGGCTCGCTGGAGGAGCTGGATTCGGCGCGCATCGAGGACGCGCGCGCCTTCCACGAGGCCTACTACCGCCCCGCCACCGCGACCATGATCGTCTCGGGCAACTTCGATCCGGCTCAGCTGGACCGATGGGTGGATCAGTATTTCGCCGGCATCACCAACCCCGACCGGCCGGTCCCCGTATTCCAGCGCCCCGCCCCCGTCGCCCGGACCGGCCCGCGCCAGGTGACCGCCTATGCCCCCAACGTGCCCCTGCCCGCCATCGCCGCGACCTTCCCCGGTCCGGACGCCACGAGCGACGACAATGCCGCGCTGGAAGTCATGGGCGCGGTCATGTCTCGCGGCCAGAGCTCGCGCCTGTATCAGGCCCTGGTCTATCGCCAGCAGGTCGCCGCAAACGCCAACCTGAATGCCGACGTCAAGGAAGAAGGCGGCTCGATCACTGCTCAGGTCACCGTCGCCGCCGGCAAGACGGTCGAGGAGGCCGAGGTCGCCCTGAACGCCGAACTCGCCCGCATCCGCGACGAACCGATCACCGCAGCCGAGCTGGCGGAGGCCCAGACCGAGCTGCTGGCCTCGGACCTGCGCCAGCGCGAGACCTCGTCCGGCCGCGCCTTCATGCTGGGCCAGGCGGTCGTGGCGGAGCACGATCCCCGCGCGCCCGACCTGCGCGTCGCCGCCATCCGCGCGGTGACCGCCGCCGACGTCCAGCGCGTCGCCCGCCGGTATCTGGACGAGAACGCCCGCGTCTCCATCCGCTATCTGGACGAGGCCCAGCGCCCCGCTGATGCGCCCGTCGACGGCTGGAAGAACCCGGCGCCGGTCCCGACCTTCCTGACCGTGCCGCCCGCGATCCTGCCCGCCAACGAACTGCGGCCCGAGGGCGAGCGCGACGCGCCCCCGGCGGCCGGAGCGTCCCGCGACAAGGCCCCGCCGGTCATCGCCGAACGCACCCTGGCCAATGGACTACGGGTGATCGTGGCCCGCTCCACCGACCTGCCGATCATGAACGCCCAGCTGGTGATCGCCGGCGGCGCGTCCTCCGACCCCGCCGACCGCCCCGGTCTGTCCAGCTTCACCGCCAGCCTGGCGACACAGGGCGCCGGCGACCGCAGCGCGCTGCAGATCGCTCAGGCGCTGGAGGCCGCAGGCGCCTCGGTCGGTGGCGGCGCCGACGCCGACTACACCGCGCTCAGCCTCTCGGCCCCCATCGCCTCGGCGGGGCCGGTCGGGGACATTCTGTCCGACATCGTCGAGCGCCCGACCTTCGCCGAGGCGGAGCTGGTGCGGGCCCGCACCCGGACCGCCAACGCCCTGACCGTCGCCCTGCGCCAGCCCGGCCCTCTGGCCAACCTGGTCCTGAACCGCGTCGCCTATGGCGCGGCCCCCTACGGCGCACCCGGCTCGGGCGTTCCCGCGTCGATCAGCCAGATCACCGCGGATCAGGTGCAGGCCCAGCATGACCGCTGGTGGCGTCCCGACAACGCCGCCCTGATCATCACCGGCGGCATGAGCGCGGAAGACGGCTTCGCCTTCGCCGAGCGGACCTTGGGCGACTGGGCCAGACCCTCGGGCGAGCGGCCGACGGTCGGTGCCCGCGCGGGCGACGCCGCCTCGCCCCGTCTGATCGTCGTCGACCTGCCCGGCTCAGGCCAGGCGGCCGTCGCGGCCGGCATTCGCGGGCCGGCGCGTTCGGATCCCGACTTCTATCCGCTGGCGGTGGCCAATGCGGTCCTGGGCGGCGGCCAGAACGGCCACCTGTTCCAGGAAGTGCGCGCCAAGCGGGGCCTCAGCTACGGCGCCAACTCCAACCTACCGACGCGCGCCGATGCCAGCCTGCTGACCGCCACGACCCAGACCAAGAACGAAAGCGCCCTGGAGGTCGTCGATCTGGTCCTGGCCCAGATGGACCGGGTGCGGACCGAGACGATCGCCGAACAGGGCCTGACCGACCGCGAGACCTATCTGGCCGGTGGATTCTCGCGCAACATCGAGACGACCGGCGGCTTGGGCGGATTCCTGGCCGAGGCCGTGGCCACCGGCCTGCCACTGGACGAGTCCGAACGCTATGGCGAGCGCATCCGGGCGACGACGCCGCAGTCGATGCAGGCGGCGGCCGCGCGGCTGACCTCGGACCAGGCCTATGTCGTGGTGGTCGGCGACAGCCGCATCTTCATCGACGCGATGCGGGCGGCCCATCCGGACCTGGTCCTGATCCCCGTGGCGGATCTGGATCTGCTCAGCCCCAGCCTCGGCGTCGACTAGGGGAAGCATCGCCGGACCTGTCAGAAGCTTAATCCTACGCCGCTTGATCCGGTTTCGAGGCCGCGCCAAGGTCGGGGCATGAACGCTGTGATCGAGACGCGGAACCTGACCAAGACCTATGGGTCGGTGCGGGCGCTGGATGGGTTGAGCCTGAGCATTCCGCGCGGCGGGGTCTATGGCGTGCTGGGGCCGAACGGGGCCGGCAAGTCGACCCTGTTCCGCATCCTGCTGGGGCTGATCCGGCCCAGCGACGGCGGGGCCTCGGTGATGGGCGGACGGATCGGCGACGTCGCGGCCAGCCGTCGCATGGGCTCGATGATCGAGACCCCGCGCTTTCCGCCCTTCATGACCGCGCGCCAGGTGCTGGTCTGGCTGTCGGCGGCGCATGGGCTGAAGACCGACGCAACGCGCGTCGCCGGCTGGCTGGAGCGCGTCGGCCTGACCGAGGCCGCCGATCGCAAGGTGCGCGGCTTCTCCGTCGGCATGCTGCAGCGCCTGGGTGTTGCCGCCGCGCTTATCACCGAGCCTGAGCTGGTCATCCTCGACGAACCGACGAGCGGCATGGATCCCCCGGCATCCAGGAAATGCGGGCGCTGATCCGCTCCCTGTCGGAAAAAGACGGCATCACCGTCATTCTGGCCAGCCACCAGTTGCTGGAGGTCCAGCGCGTCTGCGACCGCGTGGCCATCCTGAACCGTGGCAAGCTGGTCCGCGAAGGCGCGGTCAGCGAGCTGACCTCGGCCGGCGAGCGGCTGCGCCTGTCGGTGACGCCGATGGCCAAGGCCATGGCCGTCCTGGGTGAACGGGGCGTCGTGGAGGGCGATGGTATCATGGCCGGCATTCCCCGCGCCGAAGCCGCTGCCCTGCTCCGCGCCCTGATCGAGGGCGGCGTCGACATCGACGAGGCCCGCTGGGTCGGCGCCGATCTGGAAAGCGTGTTCATGACCGAAACCGGGTCGATTCAGCACGTGGAGAGCATTCGATGAGCGCGACCATGCTGACCGACGCCGTCCGCTCCGAGGCCTATCGCTTCACCAAGAACCGCATGGCCGTGTTCTGGTCGGTGCTGTTCGTGCCGGTGCTGTTCCTTGCCATCGGCACGGTCGTCCAGCTGTTCACCAAGGCGCGAATGGCAGAGATGACGCGCGCGCTGCCGCCGGAAATGACGGCTCAGGGCGGACCGTTGTCGGGGTCGGGCCCGCTCGATCTGGGAGCCGCCCTGGTCAGCCAGGCCTCTGACTTCGCCAATCCGATCGTACTGCTGTTCGTCCTGATCGGCGCGGCCATCGTCTATGCCGGCGACTACCGCTGGGAGACGTGGCGGCTGACCAGCGCGAGGAACAGCCGACTCAATCTGGTGCTGGGCAAGGTGGCGGTGGTGTTCGCGGTCGTGCTCGCATCGCTCGCGACCTGGCTGGTGTTCGGCCTAATCGGGGAGATTATCAAGGCGACGATCTTCGGCCGTCCGCTGACCTTCGGGTTCGGCGCCGAGGAAGCCGGGCAGCTGGGCGCCTTCATCGCCGTCATGGTCACGCGGGTCATGCAGTTCACGATGATCAGCCTGCTGGCCGCCGCCCTGACGCGGTCGCTGCTGGCGGCGCTTTTCGTGCCGATGGTGGTGGCGGTGGGGCAGTTCTTTCTGATGCAGGCCCTGCCCCTGTTCGGCTGGAGCACCGGCGACCTCCAGTCTCAGCTGCTGATGCCCGGGTTGGCGACCGACAGCCTGAAGGCGCTGATCGAGGGCGGGGCAGCCGCCGCCGAAGCCTCGGACGGCATCGGCTCCAAGGCCTGGCTCAGCCTGGCGCTGTGGGCGATCTGGCCTCTGGTCGCCGCCCTCGCCTGGTTCCAGCGACAGGACCTGTCAAAGGAGTAGGCCTCAGTCCTCGTCCGGTGCGCCCAACGGGAAATAGTCCCGGAACGACCGCGCCTCGTCCAGCGCCCGAGTGTAGCTGGGCCGTGCCAGCAGGCGGCGGCGATAGGCCCAAAGGTTGGCGTGGTGCTTGGGGATCGGGTGGGTCCAATGGGCGTACAGCAGCCCCGGCGCCGCGCCGCAGTCCGCAAGGGTGAAGGCCTCGCCCGCCGCCCATGTCCGGGTCGCCATGACGCCGTCCAGCCAGGCATAGGCCGTCTCCAGCTTTCCCTGAGCTTCCGTCACGATCAGCGGGTCGCGGTCCGCCTCGGGGCGGAGCGCGTTGTAGATGATCCGCTGCTGGTTGGCCTGCAGGTGGTTGTCGAACACCCGGTCCATGAACCGCGTTTCCAGCGCCAGATCGGGGTCGGTCGGGATCATCGGGGTCGATGGGTCGATCTGGTCCAGCCGCTCGATAATGATGGAGGCCTCGGCGAAGCGTCTGTCGCCTTCCTTCAGGATCGGGAACTGTCCGAAGGGCCAGAGCGCCTTCAACTCTCCCATCGCTCCCTCGTCTTCGAGCATCCGCTGCTGGAACGGCAGGTCCTTCTCGTAGAAGGCGACGATCGCCTTCTGGCAATAGGAGGAGAACGGGTGGCTGTAGAGGATCAGGTCGGTCATCCACCGATCCTGCCGCCAACGCGACCAAAGGCCAAGCAAAAGGGCGGCCCGATCGCTCGGGCCGCCCTTTCAAAATCATAGCTGCGATGAAGCCTAGGCTTCGTCGTCGCCCTCGTAGGCCAGCACGGGACCGGAGTCCTGGCCCTTGGCGTCGACGTCGCGATCGACGAACTCGATCACGGCCATCGGGGCGTTGTCGCCGTGGCGATAGCCGGCCTTCATGATGCGGATGTAGCCGCCGTTCCGTTCGGCGTAGCGCGGGCCGATCGTTTCGAACAGCTTGCCGACCTGGGTCACGTCACGGACGTGGCTGATGGCCTGACGACGCGCATGAAGGTCGCCCTTCTTGCCGAGCGTGACCAGCTTCTCGACGAAGGGGCGCAGCTCCTTGGCCTTGGGCAGGGTCGTGGTGATCTGCTCGTGCTTGATCAGCGACGCGGCCATGTTCGCGAACATGGCGGTGCGGTGGCTGGCCGTGCGGCCGAGTTTGCGGTGGGCGGCGCCGTGGCGCATCGGGGTCTCTCCTACTCCGGCCCGGGTTTCCCTCTTCAGGGACCTTGGACCGCATTCATTCTAACCGCTCCGATGACCAACAAACGGTCCGGGCGGAGGGTTGAAACTAGATCTGGTCGTCGAACTTCTTGGCCAGGTCTTCGATGTTTTCCGGGGGCCAGTTCGGCACGTCCATGCCGAGCGACAGACCCATGGAGGTCAGCACTTCCTTGATCTCGTTCAGCGACTTGCGGCCGAAGTTCGGGGTGCGAAGCATCTCGCCCTCGGTCTTCTGGATCAGGTCGCCGATGTAGACGATGTTGTCGTTCTTCA
>JAZKHL010000108.1:0-14316 GCA_040385365.1 Pseudomonadota bacterium
TGGTCGAGCAGATCGAGCACTTCTTCACCCGCTACAAGGACCTGGAGAAGAACAAGTCGGTGCGCGTCAAGCGCTGGGGCGACGCCGGCGAGGCCGCCGAGCTGATCGTCGAGGGCATGCGCGCCTACGAGGCGGCTGAAGCCGGCAAGGCGGCGGGCAAGGGCAAGGCCGCCAACGCCGCCTGATTGCCCGCGCGCGCGTCATCCCCATATGCCGGGGATGACGACGCTCTCCATTCTCGACCTCGCGCCGGTGCCGGAAGGCTCCGACGTGTCCCAGGCCCTGGCCAACACCATCGACCTGGCCCGCCACGCCGAACGGCTGGGCTACAACCGCTATTGGCTGGCCGAGCACCACAATATGGCCGGCATCGCCTCGGCCGCGACCTCGGTCGTCATCGGGGCGGTGGCGGCGGCGACGAAGATGATCCGCGTGGGCGCCGGCGGTGTCATGTTGCCCAACCACGCGCCCTTGGTCATCGCCGAGCAGTTCGGCACCCTGGCGGCGCTGCACCCCGGTCGCATCGATCTGGGCCTCGGCCGTGCGCCGGGATCGGACATGGCGACGGCGCGGGCCCTGCGTCGCACGCTGCAGGGCGATGTGGACGGCTTCCCGCAGGACGTGATGGAACTGATCCATTGGTTCGAGCCGGCGGAGGCCGATCAGCGCATCCGCGCCAATCCCGGCGAAGGTCAGGATGTTCCGATCTGGATCCTGGGGTCCTCGACCTTCGGCGCACAGTTGGCGGCCCATCTCGGCCTGCCCTACGCCTTCGCCAGCCATTTCGCGCCGGCTGAGATGATGGCGGCGGTCCGCGTCTATCGCGAGACTTTCCGGCCCTCGACGCGACTGGCCAAGCCCCATGTGATGCTCGGCTTCAATGTCTTCGCCGCTGAAACGGACGAGGCGGCTCGGCTGCTGTTTACCTCGGTTCAGCAGGCGTTCGTGAATCTGCGGTCCGGCAGACCCGGCAAGCTGCCGCCGCCAAGGGCCGGTTACGCCGAAACCCTCAGCGACGGCGAGCGAGCCATGATCGACCAGGCGTTGAGCTGTTCCGCCGTGGGGTCGCCCGCGACCGTTCGGGCCGCGATCGACGCCTTCACGAGCGCGACCGGCGCCGACGAACTGATGATCACAAGCCAGATTTGGGACCATGGCGCGCGCGTCCGGTCGCTGGAGCTGTTGAAGGAGGCCTTCGGCGACATTCGGGCCGCCGCCTGATTTCAGTCGGCGGGCTTCCGTCGCGACCGGCGGGGCTTGGGTGGCGGCTTCAGGGCCGGCTCTTGCGCACGGGGGACTGTGTCGCCCGGGCTGGTGGCCGGTCCTCCACGAGCGCGTTTGACCTTCACGGGGGCCGGATCGGACGGCGCGCTCAGCTTCAGTCGCGATGTCCCGCGTACGGCGACGCTTTCGCTCAAAGCCCGCCACTCGGAGCCGAGCCGGATCGCCATCTCGATGTCGTCGCCAGGATCGCCCGGCTCTGCGCCCCGCAGTCTGGCCTTCAGGTGACGGCAGGTCGAGAGCAGACGCGCCGCTGCGCCGAGCACATCCGGCGCGCCAGGAAAGCGGCCGATCTCTTCCAGGTTCGCATGTCGCCAGCCCTGCTCGGGCGGATGCTCCAGGACCATCGCCCACTTGACGCCGGCGTCGAGTTTGTCGCCGAGATAGAGCCATCTGTCCGAAGTCGGCCCTCGTCGGTAGTGACCAGGTTGGGTCGGCAGGCCGTGGGTGGCATAGACGGTGAGCGCCAGGGCCTCGATTTCGGCCATGACGGGCAAGGACACGATCCGCTCGGACCGCTCCCAGGCGTCCACCTCGATCGAGGCATCGGGGCGAGCCCGATTTGATCGCCGAAGACTCGAGAGAGGGTTCCGCCACATGGCTGTAGCCCTAGTCGCTGCCCAGCGCGCTCGTGACCGACAGGTCGTAGACCACCCGAGTGACCTGCTGCACCAGGCCGAAGAACTTGCCGACCTCGGCCGACAGGGCGCGCGGCGTGTAGATGATGTCCTTGGGCTGGATCAGGAAACTGGACGCGGTGAAGAAGCCGACGCCTTCCTCCAGGTTCAAGCGATAGACGATCGGCACGCCCTGCACTGTCGCTGGCTGGGTCACGCCCAGAGCCTGGGCGACCTCGGGGCGTTCGAAACGGAAGATCAGAACCGAACGTGCGTTGGCCGCGCCGTCGCTCAATCCACCAGAACGGCTGAGGGCGTCGGCGAGCGTCAGGTCGCCGGCCGGCATGTCCTGCTGCGTGACGGCGCCCAGTGCGCCGAACGAGGAGAAGCGGCGCGGCACATAGGCCAGATTGATCTGATCGCCGCTCTGCAAGCGTATGTTCTGGCCGAAGTCCTCGGTCACAGCCCTAAGCGTCGTAACGAACGTCTGATCGTCCCTGCGGATTTGAACCTCGACATCCTGGGTCGGGCGCGATGCGCCTCCCGCGGCAGCGATCACGTCGAGGATCGTATCGGCGTTGGTTGAGAGCGGTTTGCGGCCCGGCGAGGCAACGGCGCCCAGGATTGAGACGGCGTTTGAGATGTTCTCGACCAGGGTGACCGTGACCTGCGGGTTGCCCACCCGGCCGATCAGCGCACGCCGAATGGCGGAACCGGCTTCCGTCGGGGTCAGGCCCGCGACGCCCACCAAGCCTGCGTAGGGAACGCTGACGGACCCGTTGCGATCGACGGCGACCGTAGGCAGGGCCTGGTTGCCAGCGCGCACCGATGTCGAACTGGAGCCGCCTCCGAACAACGACCCGCTGGGTTCGTAGATGGCGATCGAAAGCCGGTCGCCTTCGCCAATGACATCGACTGGTTGGGTGCTGTTTGCAGCAACAAGCGAGCCTTCGGCTCGGCCTGGGGCCGCCTTGATGCGCTCAGCGGTCGCGTAGTCCAGATCCACGATCGCATAATCCGCGCCGCGGGCGCCTTGCTCGGCCCCGCGCACGACGGCGCGGTTCGACGGGCCATCCCTTGGCAGGGTGGAACAGCCGCCCAGAATAGCGACAATCAGGAGGGCTAAAAGGGATCGCGTCATGGTGTCAGAACTCAAAAATCCAGCGCCGTGATTAACGGGCTTTGGAGGCCGGAGCCAGCGTCAAGTCTTGTCGTCAAAAACCTCTGCCCGCCGGCTTATCCCCACGCACCGCGCCACCTCCGCGAAATGGTCGTCCCACGTGGGAGCGTCGTACGGGGGGGCCGTCGACGGGTGACGGGTGGCCTGCTCCAAAGCGTCCAGCCATCCGATCCCGTCCAGCGGGTCAATAAGAAGCGCGTCGGGGACCAACTCGCGGTGGGCCGGAATGTCCGACGCGATGAGCGGCACTCCAAGGGCCGACGCCTCGACCGATGGCAGATCAAAGCCTTCGACAGATGAGGGGGCCAGCAAGGCCCGCGCGTTCGTCATCAGGGCGCTGAGCATGGAGTCCGGCAGGTCGGAACACTGATGCACCAGCCCTTGCAGCGGAGGTGACCGTTCCAGGTGGTCGAGCACGGCCTCATTCTCCCACCCGTATCGACCGACGAGCACGAGTTGTGGCGCGTCATCGCCCATTTTCTCCTGCAAGCGACGCCAGATGGTCAGGAGGAAGGCCAGGTTCTTGCGCGCCTCGATCGTGCCGACATGGACAAAATAGGGTCGTGGGGCGGGGCGGGGCGGTCGGATCAGGAAGGTCGGCTCCAGCCCGAGATGGATGGCCGAGATCGGCGGAGGGGTCACCCCTTCGCGCTTCGCGAAGGCGGCGAGTTCATCCGCGGTATATTGCGAGATCACCAGAATATGGGACGCGTAGCGCAGCGCGTTCAAGACCCGCTCCCGGTGCTTGTCGCCATCGCCGGGACGACAGAACTCCGGATGAGTGATCGGGATCAAATCATTCAGCAGAACGATCCTGTCGACCCCTCTCCCTTTCAGCATCTGAAGGCTGCGAGGATCGTTCAATCCCGTGTGTCCCACGTTGAAATAGAACTCGCTCTCAGGGAGCTTTTCGACCCATTTCGATCGGAACATCTGTCTCCAGACGCGGGCGCGTCTGTCGGCCGTCTTCTGGGGCGCTGCCGGCGGTTCGCTGATGACCGATCGGTTCATCTTTGCATCGCCGTTTAGCGCCGCCATCAACTGCGCTTCCTCCGGCGTCAGGGACCGCTCTTGGACCGCGCCCGTCCAGCGCGATCGCAGAGTCCCGACGCATCGGCGGAACCAGGCCGGGTCCACCGCGACCAGTTGCTCCTGGCGACCCCTCACCGGCGTCACATGAACGTCGGGCAGGGATAGCAGCCATTCGGCATAGGCCAGGCAGACGCGATCCACGCCGGTCGGAGCACTGCGATCCATTCGGCTGAGCAGACGGCTGGCGTCGAAGAGGACCGATCGCGTCGGGCGGAGCGACCCCTTCATGACTTCAGGCGACCTGTGCAAACCCAGCCTTCGGCGTCGTTTTTTCCGGTGCTGCGCGAGAAGCTGCGCGGCTGGCTGCGGGTAGACCCTTGCCCCTCAGGGGTCAACCGCAGGCTCCCTTGACGTCAGGATACGTAGCCGGCTTGCATCAGTTCGGCGACGTGCACGATGGCCACCGGGCGACCCTCGTCAAGCACGAAGAGGTTGGCGATCTTGTTGGCCGCCAGAAGGTCGACGACGTCGCTCATGCGCTGATCTGGCGAGACGGTGATGGGCGTGCGACTCATGATGTCGGTGGCGGTGATCCGGGTGACGTCCTGGGAGAAGGCGCGGCGGATGTCGCCGTCGGTGATCATTCCCGCGAGCGACCCGTCGTCGTCGATGACGGCGACCGCGCCCTTTCGACCTTCGGTAATCCGGGCCACGACGTCGGCGAAGGTCGCGGCCAGCTGGACCGTCGGCGGAGGCGCATGGTTGTCGCCCATCCATTCCCGCACGCTCTGCAGGCTCATGCCCAGCGCGCCCCCCGGATGGTGCATTCCGAAGGCTTCGGCCGAGAACTCGCGCCGATCCATCAGCACCATGGCCAGAGCGTCGCCGAGCGCCAGTGTCATCAGGGTCGAGGTCGTGGGGGCCAGGCCGTTGGGGCAGGCCTCTGCCACGCTCGGCATGACCAGGGCGACCGCCGACATCCGGGCCAGGAAGGAGGAGCCGCGCTGGGTCATGCCGATGACGGGAATGTCGTTGCGTTGGCAAAACAGCAGCGGATCGCGCAGCTCGCGGCTTTCGCCCGAGTTGGAAATGGCCAGCAGCGTCGTGTCATGGCGCAGCATGCCCAGATCGCCGTGGCTCATCTCAGCCGGGTGCACGAAAAAGGCGTTGGTGCCGGTCGAGGCGAGGGTCGCGGCGATCTTGCCGCCGATATGCCCCGACTTGCCCATGCCGGTGACCACGACATAGCCGGGCCGGCTGAGGATCACGTCGCAGGCGCGCGCCACGCTCGCATCCACCGTGCGCTCCAGGGCCTGTAGCGCCTCGATGTTGAGCTGGATCACCGCCCGGGCGCGCTCGGTCATGGCGCCGACGGCTTCGGGATTGGACAGGGGCGTTTCGATCGGCATGGCCGGTATCCTGCTGCGGCGTCCTTTGCGTTGGCTCGCGACCTGGGTCAGCGGGACAGCGACAGGCGTCTTCCGCGCCGGGATTTGCCCCATCCGGCGCGGTTTCACAAATGCGGATGCGGTCGCCCGGACGTTTCGGCTGTAACGCAAGTTCAGACGCTCTGTCGCCAACCTTTGCCGCACCGGCGCGTTGCAATGCAGCAGAAACCCGACCTCACCCAGACCCGACTGGAAATGCATGCCGTCCGACACCAACCATTCCCGAGCGACCTCGCCAACGGAAACCCTGCCAAAGCCGCCGGTCTCGGTCGCGGGCCGGATCGCTCTGTTTCTCGACCTGGATGGTGTTCTGGCGCCCATGGCGCCTCGGCCCGATGATGTCGTCGCCGATCCTCGTCGAACAGCCGTCCTGACTGCGTTGGGAGAAGCGTTGAACGGGCGGGTCGCGATCGTCAGCGGGCGGACGCTGGGCGAGATCGATCGCATTGCAGATGGCGCGTCGCCGTCAGCCGCCGGGGTCCACGGCCTGGAACGGCGGGGGATTGACGGGTTGGTGGAACGCCAGGTCGCGGCTGCCGGCGTGGCGGATGCGCTGGAAGCGTTCCGCGATTTCGCCCGCAACCGTCCCGGCGTCATCGTCGAGGACAAGTCCGTATCGGCGGGCCTTCATTATCGCCTTGCCCCCGCCAGCGAAGGCGAGGCGCGCGAACTGGCGACGCAGCTGGCCGACGACACCGGGCTGACGCTTCAGCCCGGCCATATGGTGGTCGAACTGCGCACCCCCGGCGCCGACAAGGGCAGCGCGGTTACGGCTTTCATGGACGAGCCGCCGTTCAAGGGCGCTGTGCCGATCATGCTGGGCGACGACCTGACGGACGAGGCCGGGTTTATCGCCGCGACGTCCCTCGGCGGCTTCGGCGTCTTGGTGGGTCCGGCGCGGGATACGGCGGCGCGTCACGGTTTAGAAGATGTCGAGGCGGTTTTGAACTGGCTGGAAGCGGTCGCGGCCGAGGGGTCGGTGCAATGAGTGTTTTGCCCTCGGCCCGGCCGACCCTGGACCTCGCCCCGATCGGCAACTGCGCCATATCGGCCTTGATCGACCGGTCGGGACGTTTCGTCTGGGCCTGCGCACCGCGGGTGGACGGCGATCCGGTGTTTTCGGCGCTAATGGATGGCTATGCGCCCGAACACGGCTTCTGGGCGATCGAGCTCGAGGATCAGACTTCGGTTGAACAGGCCTATGTCCACAATACGCCCGTCCTGCGCACGGTGCTGACCGATGCGGACGGGGCGTCGGTCGAAATCCTCGATTTCGCCCCCCGCCATATGAAGCACTCGCGGACCTATCGGCCTCTCGCGTTCGCGCGGATCGTCCGGCCGCTGGCGGGATCGCCCCGCATCAGGGTCCGACTGCGTCCTTCGGCGGACTGGGGCGCACGCCGGGCCGAGTTCACCTCGGGCTCCAACCACGTACGTTATCAGTGCACGGACATCACCCTGCGCCTGACGACGGACTGTCCGGTCTCGCATGTGCTGGAAGAGCGCGTCTTCCGGCTGGAGCGGCCGCTGGCGTTCTTTCTCGGGCCGGACGAGGGCTACGACCAGGAGGTCGGCCCGGGCATCGCGGCGACGCTGGATCGGACGATCGCCTACTGGAAGGACTGGGTCCGCACCCTCTACATTCCGCTGGATTATCAGGAGGCGGTGATCCGCGCGGCGATCACGCTGAAGCTCTGCGCCTATGAGGAGACGGGCGCGATCGTGGCCGCCATGACGACCTCGGTGCCAGAGTTCCCCGAGAGCGGACGCAACTGGGACTATCGCTACTGCTGGATCCGAGACGCCTATTATGTGGTGCGCGCGCTGAACCGGCTGGGCGCCGTCGATCTGCTGGAAAACTATCTCGGCTACCTGCGCAATCTGGTCGATGCCTCTGCCGGCGGCCACGTCCAGCCTGTCTACGGCGTCGGCTTGGAGGAGGATATCGACGAAAGCATTGTCACCTCTGTCGAGGGTTATCGCGGCATGAAGCCGGTGCGGGTCGGCAATCAGGCTCGCGAGCATCTGCAGCACGACGTCTACGGACAGATCGTGTTGCCGTTGGTGCAGTCCTTCTACGACCAGCGGCTGCTACGGCCCGGGTCGCTCGATGATTTCCATGCGCTGGAGAAGGTCGGCGACCGGGCGTTCGCCATGCATGACCAGACCGATGCCGGCCTGTGGGAGTTCCGGACCATCGCCCGGGTCCACACCTATTCGTCGGTGATGTGCTGGGCGGCCTGCGACCGGCTGGCCAAGGCGGCGGACAAGCTCGGACTCGGCGATCGCGCGGCGTTCTGGAGCGAGCGCGCGACAATCATCCGTGCACGGATCGAGACGGAAGCCTATCTGCCGGACGAAGGGCGGTTTGGGGCGAGCTTCGGCGGAACGGAGCTGGACGCGTCTTTGCTCCAGATGGTCGACCTCGGCTTCCTGGCTCCAAACGACCCGCGTCAAGTCGCCACCTTCGACGCCATCGAGCGCGACCTGAAGAAGGGTCCCTATCTGTTCCGCTATGTCGAGCCCGATGATTTCGGCGAGCCGGAGACCGCGTTCAATTTCTGCACCTTCTGGTTCATCGAGGCCCTGCACCAGAACGGCCGGGACGAGGAGGCCCGCGAGATATTCGAACAGATGCTGAGCCGACGGACCCACGCGGGCCTGCTCAGCGAAGACATCTCGTTGGGCGACAGCGAACTGTGGGGCAACTACCCGCAGACCTATTCCCTGGTCGGCATCATCAATTGCGCGGTCCTGCTCAGCCGATCGTGGACGGATGTCCGATGAGTCGGGCAGCCGACATCCAGATCACGGCTTCGGGTTTGATCGCTCAGCGGTGTTCAAACGTTATGCTGCGCCATGAGTAGGCTGATCGTCGTCTCCAACCGGGTGTCCGCCCCCACCGATCCCTCCGCCGGATCGGCGGGTGGACTGGCCATGGCTCTGTCCGCGGCGCTTCGGAAATACGATGGCCTGTGGTTTGGCTGGTCCGGCGAGACCACCGATCATTTCACCGGCGACCTGAAATACGAGGATCGGGCCGGTGTCACCGTCGCCCTGGTCGACCTGGAGGCCCAGGACGTCGAGGAATATTACAACGGCTACGCCAACAAGACCCTGTGGCCGCTTTTCCATCACCGGGTCGACCTAACGGCCTACGAGCGGTCCTACGGCGAAGGCTACGAGCGGGTTAATCGGCGGTTCGCTGAGGTCCTGGCGCCCCTGCTTCAGCCCGAAGACGTGATCTGGATCCACGACTATCACCTGATCCCGATGGCGCGGGACCTGCGCCGCCTGGGGGTCAAGAACCGCATCGGCTTCTTCCTGCACACGCCGTGGCCGGCGCGTCAGTTGCTGGTGACCCTGCCGCACCATCGACGGCTGGTCGAAAGCCTGTTCGCCTATGATCTGATCGGTTTCCAGACCCAGGAGTGGCTCGATCTGTTCCGCGACTATGTGATCTCGGAGGCGCGTGGCGAACTCGCGGGCTACGGCGGTCTGGAAGCCTTCGAGCGTCGGGTTACCATTGGCGTCTTCCCCATCGGCATCGACGTGCAGGGTTTTATCGACGCCCGGAACTCGCGCGAGGGCAACCGGACCTATGACCGGATGGCGGCGTCATCCGCCTTCCGCTCGATGATGGTCGGCGTGGACAGGCTCGACTACTCCAAGGGGCTGGAGGAGCGGATGCTGGGCTACGAGCAGTTCCTGCACGACAACGCCAACATGCGCGGCGATGTTTTCCTGGTTCAGGTCACGCCGATTTCCAGGGACGATGTAGACACCTATCAGGACATTCGTGGCCGGCTGGATTCGCTCGCCGGACGGATAAACGGCGAATACGCCGACATGGACTGGCAACCGATCCGCTATCTGAACCGCAGCTATCGCAGGGACCAGCTGGCCGGCATCTATCGCGCCGCCAAGGTCTGCATGGTCACGCCGTTGCGCGACGGCATGAACCTGGTGGCGAAGGAGTATGTGGCTGCTCAGAACCCGGACGATCCCGGCGTATTGATCCTGTCGCGCTTCGCCGGGGCCGCCGAACAGATGGGCGAGGCGCTGCTGGTCAATCCGTTCAGCCGCGAAGAACTTTCGGACGCGATCAAGAGGGCCCTGACCATGCCGCTGGCCGAACGCATCCGCAAATGGACGGCGCTGATGCAGGTCGTGCGCGACACCGACGTTGGCATCTGGCGTGACGACTATGTTCGCGCCCTGAACGCCGTCGAGATCATCGGCGACGGCGACGCGCCCTTCCACCACGGACAAGCCGACGCCGCCTGAGATCACTCAGGCCGCCTGCTGGGCCGTCACCTCTCCATCGCGGGCATCTGCTCGCGCGCGGGCTGGGCGTTCGGCCAACCGGGCCTGATAGGTGTCGAAGACGGCGTTGTCGGGCAGAAACTGACGACCCCAGCCCAGCGCCGAGCCGATCATCACGTCGACGGCGCTGAACCGGTCGCCCATCAGCCAGGGTCCGGCCCAGAGCGCTTCCATCAGCCGTTCCATGGCGGCGTCATAGCGGGCCTTGGCGAAGGCGTCGGTCTCCGTCTGCCCCTTGATCCTGGCCCACATCGCGGGCTCCAGCTCGCCGGCGGCCCAGGTCAGCCAGGTCAGATAGGCGCCGCGTTCGCGCGATCCGACGGGCGCGCCCAGTCCGGCCTCGGGAAACAGGTCGGTCAGATAGAGCGCGACGGCGGCCGATTCCGTGATGACGATCCCGTCGTGGATCAGCGCCGGGACCTTGCCGTCCGGGTGAGGGTTCTTCGGGTCCGCCTCGCCGACCTTCTGGCCGTTGCGATGGGCGATCGCGCAGTATTCGACCCGCACGTCGGCGCCCAGTTCCTCGATAAGCCAGATGATCCGCGACGAGCGCGATTGCGGGGCGTGAAACAGCGTCAGCATCCTGGTCTCTCCCATCCATCAGCCCGGCGACATCGCCCCGGCCATAGGAGATTGACTACCGCCACCCTGCTGCCACCATGCTGTCAGCAGTCGTGGTTCAGGGTGACTTTCCAACAACCGAGGAGTCCGCGCTCAAGCAGTGAGGCAGAGCCTGTCCTCCGGCCGATCGAAGATCGGACCGGGGGCGCGCCGAACGATAGCGCCCTTAGAAACATGAGACGCGCAGACCGCCTGTTCCAGATCGTTCAGCTGCTTCGCCGCAGCGGCAAGCCGCTGACAGCCGAGGCCATGGCGGCCGAGCTGGAGACCTCCAAGCGCAGCGTGTACCGCGACATCTCGGCTTTGATGGGCCAGCGGGTGCCAATCCGGGGCGAGGCGGGCATCGGCTATGTGCTGGATTCCGGCTTCGACATGCCGCCCCTGATGCTGACGTCGGACGAGATCGAGGCGGCGGTGCTCGGCGCGCAATGGGTCGCGGGTCGGGGAGACCCGGCTCTGGCTCGCGCCGCGCGGGACCTGATCGCCAAGATCGCCGCGACCGTGCCTGAGCGCCTGCGCCCGGTGGTTCTGGAGCCGGCCCTGTCCAGTCCGGGCTCCTGGAACATCCTGCCGGACGTCATCGACATGGCGGCGGTGCGCGGCGCGATCCACGGCGCACGGAAGGTCGCCCTCCATTACCGGGATGAACGCGAGGTCGAGACCCGACGCACGGTCTGGCCCTTTCAGGTCGCCTACCGCGAGACCACGCGGATCGTCGTCGCCTGGTGCGAGATACGCGACGACTTCCGCATGTTCCGGACCGACCGCGTGCTGGCCGCCGATGTCCTCGACGACCGCTACCCCGCTCGCCCTGCCGCGCTACGCGCCCGCTGGCGGGCGCACATGCGAGAGCGATACGGCGTCGCCGACCCCTGAGGCCGGTGGTTCCGCTAGTAGATTTCGAACAGCCCTGCCGCCCCCTGGCCGCCGCCGATGCACATGGTGACGACGCCGTATTTGGCCCCGCGCCGCTTGCCTTCGATTAGAACGTGGCCGGTCATCCGCGCACCGGACATGCCATAGGGGTGGCCGATCGAGATGGCGCCGCCCGAGACGTTCAGCCGGTCCATCGGAATGCCGATCGTGTCGGCGCAGTAGAGCACCTGCGAGGCGAAGGCCTCGTTCAATTCCCAGATGCCGATGTCGTCGACCGTCAGGCCGTGGCGCTTCAGCAGTTTCGGCACGGCGTACACCGGGCCGATGCCCATCTCGTCCGGCTCGCAGCCGGCGACGACCATGCCGCGATAGGCGCCGAGCGGCACGAGGTTGCGTTTCACCGCCTCGCCCGCCTCCATGATGACCGACGCCGAGGCGCCATCCGACAGCTGGGACGCATTGCCGGCGGTGATGAACTCGCCCTGCTGGATCTCCTCGCCGCCGCCGAAGACCGGCTTCAGCGATTTCAGGCCTTCCAGCGTCGTGTCGGCGCGGTTGCCCTCGTCCTTGGACAGGGTCACATCTTTGGCCGAGGCCTGCCCCGTAGCCTTGTCCATGACCTGCATGGTGGTGGTCATGGGCACGAGCTCGGCGTCGAAACGCCCGGCTTCCTGCGCCGCGGCCGTACGCTGCTGCGACTGCAGGGCGTACTCGTCCTGCCGGTCGCGCGAGATGCCGTAGCGGCGCGACACGATCTCGGCTGTTTCAAGCATCGACATATAGATGTGCGGCGACAGCTTCAGCAGCGCCTCGTCCTTCATCCGGTACAGGTTCATGTGCTGGTTCTGGACCAGCGAGATCGATTCCAGACCGCCGCCGACCGCCATCTTCTGCTGGTCGAACACGACCTGTTTGGCCGCCGTGGCGATGCCCATCAGCCCCGAGGCGCACTGGCGGTCGATAGTCATTCCGGGCACGGAGGAGGGCAAACCGGCCGCGAGCGCGATCTGGCGCGCGACGTTCGTGCCCGTTCCACCCTGCTGCAAGGCGGCGCCCAAGACCACGTCTTCGATCTCGGCGGGATCGACGCCCGCGCGGGCCACCGCATGTTTGACCGCATGGGCGCCGAGCTGCTGGGGCGCGGTGTCGTTGAACGCGCCGCGATAGGCGCGTCCGATTGGGGTGCGGGCGGTGGAGACGATGACGGCTTCGCGCATGGGATGGCCTTGTTGAGAGGTTGGAGACTTTATGGGGTCGGCGACTTTATGGACTGGTCTACGACCATCGGGACCAAATCCGAATAGCCCCATCCCGGCCCGAATGTCGGCGCTCGACCGTCCCCGAATTCGATCCGCTCGAAAGCGGTCTCCGCGCCGATGCGGGTTCTCAGCACCACGACGATCCGCGGGCCTTCGGCGCAGTCGCGGCGGAACACGAACATGTTTTCCGGCGAGCGTTGGAACCAGATCAGATCGACGGATGCGAACTCCATGTTGACATCGTCGACGACGGCGATGACCGCGTCGGGATCGGTCGCGCCCGTCGGGATGATGCGGACCGTCTGGTCCGGGTTCTCGAACACGAAGGTATCGGCCAATGTGGACCTCGTGGCCTGGACGACGACCGGGCATTCGTCGGTCGGCTCGATCGTCGGCGTGCGGCCGTCCGCAGAGGTCACCGCGATGAGGGCGGCAAAAGCGACCGGAACCATGGTCTAACTCCTCGCGATCAGCCGTGAGCCTTCTGGGCCTTGGTCAGTTCGATCATCCCCTGGGCCGCGCCCATCTCCGGCACGATCTCGCCGGCGCGATCCGAGATGGCCTCGAACCGGGCCGCGACCTGTTCCGGCGCGTCGTCGCCGACGATGCGGACGCCTTGAGTCAGGGTCACATAGGCCCGCTCGAACCCGCCGGCGCCGGCGCCCAGAATGCAGCGCGTCGGCGCGTCCTGGCTGACGAGGTACAGCAGGCCAGGCGACACCAGTTCCGGTCCGAGCGCCTCCAGCGGCAGGGCGGCGCCCAGATCTTCGGTCATGCGAGTGTGGGCGGTCGGGGCCAGGCAGTTGACCCGGATGTCGTTCTTGGCTCCCTCTATGGCCAGGGTCTGCATGAAGCCGACCAGCGCCATCTTGGCCGCGCCGTAGTTGGCCTGACCGAAGTTGCCGTAGAGGCCTGAGGACGATGTCGTCATGACGATGCGGCCATAGTTGCGCTCCCGCATCCCGTCCCAAACCGCCTTGGTGCAGTTGACCGCCCCCATCAGATGGACGTCGACGACGAAGCGGAAATCCTCGATCTCCATCTTGGCGAAGGACTTGTCGCGCAGCACGCCCGCATTGTTCACAAGGATATCGACCGAACCCCAGCGCGTCGTCGCCTCGGCCACCATCGCCTTGACGGCTTCAAAGTCGGTGACCGATGCGCCGTTCGCCATTGCCACGCCGCCTGCCGCCTCGATCTCGGCGACCACCGACTGCGCCGGCGTCGCCGAGGAGCCTCCGCCGTCGCGGGCCACGCCCAGGTCGTTGACGACCACCCTGGCGCCGCGCGCCGCCAGGGCCAGGGCGTGTTCGCGACCCAGACCTCCGCCGGCGCCGGTCACGATCGCCACCTTGCCGTCAAATCGCATCGCCATCAGCGCCGTCTCCCTTATGGTTGGCTTCCTGATATCAGGCTCCACCGGCTCGCCAAGGGGGGGAGATGTGTTGAAATGGCGCCACACTCGCCCTATTCCGCACCGAAATAAGGAACCTGGACCCAACTCTGCCGTTCGGCTCCGTGAGTGTCACGTGTAAGCGTGGCCTTTGGGCAATCAACGAATATGAGGACTGACATGAAGCTGAAACTTCTCGCCAGCGTCGCCGCCGTGGGGCTTTTCGCCGCTGGTGCTGCTTCGGCTGAGCCGGACGGTTGGTATGGCGCGGTGGACGCGGGCT
>JAZKHL010000109.1:0-2139 GCA_040385365.1 Pseudomonadota bacterium
TGGATGCCGATGAAGTCCTCGGGCCGGACGCTGGCCTCGGCCAGACCGGTGATCGGCAGGGTCGAGGTGTTGGATCCGAACACGGCGCCGGGGGCCAGCTGGGCCTCGGCGCGCTTCGTCACATCGGCCTTGATCTCGCGGTTCTCGAACACGGCTTCGATCACCAGGTCCGAGCCCTTGATCTGGTCGTAGTCGGTGGTGGCGACCACCGAGGCCAGCAGGGCGTCATACTTCTCCTGCGTCAGCTGGCCGCGCGACAGGCGCTTCTTCAGGAGAGCCTCGACATGGGCCTTGCCCTTGTCGGCATCTTCCTGGGTCCGGTCGATCAGGATGGTCTCGATGCCGGCCAGCGCCTGCACATAGGCGATGCCCGCGCCCATCATGCCGGCGCCGATGACGGTGACTTTCTTGGCGTCGGAGGCGGGAATGCCGGCGGGACGGACGGCGCCCTTGTCCAGCTCCTGTTTCGACAGGAATAGCGACCGGATCATCCCTTGAGCCTGAGGCGTCATCAGGGTCTTGATGAAATAGCGGGTCTCGATCCGCAGGGCGGCGTCCATCGGCACCTGAACGCCTTCATATACGGCCTTCATCAGGTTCATCACGGCCGGATAGTTGCCGTAGGACTGCTTCCTGACCATCGCATTGCCGACCAGGAAGTTCTGGATGCCGGCCGGGTGATAGGGGCCGCCGCCGGGCAGTTTGAAGGACTTGTCGTCCCAGGGCTGGACGGCCTTGCCGCCGCCCTTGATCCAGGCCTTGGCGGCCTCGACCTCGGCGCCCGCCGGCACCACTTCATGCACCACGCCCGCGCCCTTGGCGTCATTCGGACGCCACGACGAGCCGCTGCTCATCGCCGTCATCGCCGCCTGCACGCCAATCAGGCGCGTCAGGCGCTGCGTGCCGCCGCCGCCGGGGAACAGGCCGACCTTGATCTCGGGCAGGCCCAGCTGGATCTTGGGGCTGTCGCCAACGACGCGGTAATGACAGGCCAGGGTGACTTCCAGTCCTCCGCCCAGAGCCAGGCCATTGATCGCGGCCGCCACCGGCTTGCCGCACGTCTCCAACGCGCGCAGCGAGCCGTTCATCTTCCAGCCCGCATCGAACGCGGCCTGAAGGTCGCCGCCGCCGGCCAGCGATCCGCCGGCCATATCGCCCAGGTCAGCCCCGGCGCAGAAGCCCGAGGCCTTGCCCGAGGTGATGACGGCACCCTTGATGGCGTCGTCGGTCTTGATGCGTTCGACCAGCTCAGGCAGCTCGGCCATGACGCCGGACGTCAGGGTGTTCATCGAACGGCCCGGCACGTCGAAGGTGACCAGGGCGATACCGTCGGCGTCGACATCGATCTTGAAGTTTTCCATCGTCATTTCCCTTAGACGCGTTCGATGACGGTGGCGGTGCCCATGCCGCCGCCGATGCACAGGGTGATCAGGGCGGTTTCCTTGCCCGAGCGCTCCAACTCGTCCAGCGCGATGCCGGTGATCATTGCGCCCGTGGCGCCAAGCGGGTGGCCCATGGAGATACCGCCGCCGTTCACGTTCATCTTGTCGTGCGGGATATCCAGCGCCTGCATGTAGCGCAGCACGACTGCGGCGAAGGCCTCGTTCAGCTCCCACACGTCGATGTCGGCGACGGTCATGCCCAGCTTGCCGAGCAGCTTCTTGGTCACGAACTCTGGACCGGTCAGCATGATCGAGGGCTCGGAGCCGATCGAGGCGGCGCCCTTGATGCGGGCGCGCGGCTGCAGACCCAGGGCCTTGCCGGCCTCCAGCGTTCCGATCAGGACGCCGGCCGAACCGTCGACGATGCCGGACGAGTTGCCCGGCGTGTGGACGTGATTGACGCGCTCGACCTCGGGGTATCGCTGGCTGATCACGGCGTCGAAGGCCATCTCGCCCATCATGGCGAACGACGGGTTCAGCCCGCCCAGCGACTGCATGTCCGTATTGGGACGAATGGTTTCGTCGCGGTCCAGTTGCACCAGACCCAGCTGGTTCTTCACCGGCACGACGGACTTGTTGAAGTATCCGGCGGCCCAGGCGGCGGCGGCGCGCTTGTGGCTCTCCATCGAATAGGCGTCCACGTCGTCGCGGCTGAAGCCGTATTTCGACGCGATCATGTCGGCCGAGACGCCCTGGG
>JAZKHL010000110.1:0-12500 GCA_040385365.1 Pseudomonadota bacterium
AGGCCGGCGCGCTGAGCCGCACCGACGAACTGACCGGCGAAGTGCGGATGCTGGAAGACCTGATCCAGCAGATGAGCGTCTCCATCGACCAGCGCCTGTCGGTCACCCCGATGGTCGCCCCGGACAGCCTGGAGGCCCGCCGCCACCAGCAGTCCAACATCCTGCTCAAGACTGTCCACGACGCGCTGAGCGAGAACCGCGTCGATCTTTATCTGCAGCCCGTCGTCACCCTGCCCCAGCGCCGGACCGTCTTCTACGAGAGCTTCACCCGTCTGCGCGACCAGACCGACCGCGTGATGATGCCGGCCGAATATCTGTCAATTGCAGAAGGGGAAGGCCTGGTCCCCGCCATCGACAACCTGCTGCTGTTCCGCTGCGCCCAGATCGTCCGGCGGCTGGCGCGTCAGGACAGGAAGGTCGGCGTCTTCTGCAACGTCGCCCTGTCGTCCCTGGGCGACGAGACCTTCTTCCCGCAGTTCCTGGAGTTCCTGTCCGAGAACCGCGACCTGAAAGAAGCCCTGATCTTCGAACTGGGCCAGGCCACCTTCGACGCCCGCGGCGCGGTCGAGGCCCGCAACATGGCCAAGCTGGCCGACCTCGGCTTCCGCTTCTCGATCGACAAGGTCCAGACCCTGGACCTGGACTTCAACGACCTGCAACGCTCGGACGTGAAGTTCGTCAAGGTCGCCGCCGACCTCTTGATCGAACAGCTTCTGGACCTCGACGGCGGCTCGCCGATCCCGAGCCTGCGCGATATCCAGGCCGCCGACTTCGCCCAGCTGACCCGCCGCTACGGCATCGAGGTCATCGCCGAGAAATGCGAGAGCGAACGCCAGATCGTCGACATCCTCGAGCTCGACATCGCTATGGCGCAGGGCCACCTCTTCGGCGAACCCCGGGCCATCAAGGAAGCCGTCCTGGCCGAGACCGACCCGCCAGCGGACTTCGTGCGATCGACCCTGATCTCGGCCGAGAAGCGCCGGCGGTATGCCTAGGCTGCAGACAGGACCGACCTCTTTGGACCAAACGCTGCGCCTCAATCCCACCCTGCGTCCAGACGCCTATCGGCCGGTCTTTCAGGCCCATCGCCGGCTTCATATCCCTGACATCCTCCATCCAAGAGCCGCAGCGGCGTTGTACGCGAAGTTGGCCGACGCGACCGACTGGACTCGGTCAGTGCATCTTGAAGCTGGTCGTGACGTCGATCTCTGGGTCCATGAACTGGAAACATTGCCGCCAGAGGAACGCGAGGCCTTCGAACACTCTCTCGTGGACTCCAACGATGACAACGTCAGCTATCTCTTCGACACCATCCGCATTTCATCGGAACTGAAAGTTGGCGGCCGCCCAGTCTCCGCGCAGATGCGCGCTGTCCATTCTTTCGTGAATGATACCGAGTTCCTGGACTTCGTAACCCGGCTAACCGGCGACGACCGCGTGGATTTTGCGGATGTTATGGCGACTCGGTATTTGCCCGGCCATTTCGCGACCGCCCACCAGGATGAGTTGCCCGGAAGCGGTCGCCTCTATGCCTATGTGCTCAACCTGACGCCCCAGTGGCGCGCGGATTGGGGAGGGATACTGATGTTCCCCGATGATGACGGCCATATCGCCGAAGGATACGTTCCCCGATTCAATGCGCTGAACATCTTCGCCGTGCCCCAGGTCCACTCGGTTTCCGCCGTCGCTCGCTTGGCGCGGGCGCCGCGATTGTCCGTAACCGGCTGGATCCACGGTAAACCTTGAGTGTCACCCTGGCTTCAGTTCGATCACCAGACAGGTCGATGTCGCCGTCGCATAGAGCTTGCCGTCCAAACCCCTCAGGTCGGCCTCAGCGAAGCCCGCTCGCCGCCCCATCTGCACGATCCGCCCCTCGGCCTTCACCGGCACGCCTTCGGTTAGCGCCTTGTGGAACACTGTCTTGATTTCCAGCGTGGTGTAGGCCTGCCCCGGCTTGAGCATCGAGTGCACCGCGCAGGCGCAGGCCGAGTCCAGCAGCGTGGCCATCCAGCCCCCATGCACCGTGCCGATGGGGTTGTAGACCGCCCGCGTCGGCGTGCCCTCAAACACCACCCGCCCCTCCTCGACCTCGGTCAGGGCATAGTCGAGGGTCCGCGCGATCGGCGCCGCGTTCTCCTCACCCTGAAAGGCCAGGCGCAACTGCTCGACGCCGCTGAGATGGGTAAGCGAAAGGATGCTGGTCATGACGAACGGTCCCGCAGAGAGGTCCGTTCACAATAAGGACTGACGTCGGGCTGGCAAGCCCGCCGCTTACAGACCCGGCAGTTTGAACCCGCCCGAACGGCGCGGCTGGATCACGATTCGCGACTGCGTTCCGGTCAAGGCCTGCAGACGTGCGGCTTCGGTCGCCGCGTCGATGGTCACGGCGCCCTCGGCCGTCTGCGTCACCGTCGGCCCCTGCGTCGCTGAATCGTCGCGGCGCCAGAACAGGATGCGATCGGCAAAGCTCTGTTCCTTGTGCGCCAGGTCGCCGAACTCGTCGTCGACGACATAGCGCGCGAGGGGATCGGCGCGGTCGGCGCCGGCGGCGGTGACCAGGGCCTGCTCACCCGGCGTGCGGGTGATCGACTGGCGCTGTCCCAGCAGGATCTGACGCGCGGCGCTTTCCGGCGCCAGTTCCTGGGGCCGGGGCTGGCCGGGTGCGGGCGGACGCAGGCCGTATTCCGGCGGCAGGCTCAGCGGCGCGGAGGCCACGGTGACGAACTCGTCAGGCACCACCTTGGTCAGGCCGATGGACTGGCGCAGACCCCCGCAGGCCGTCAGGGCCACGGCGGAAACGGCGACAAGGGAAACAGTCAGAAGACGCATGGTTCGGTTCGGCTCCGGCGCGTCATGTCGCGCAGTCGAGAACGTGGAAAGAGCGGGTGATTACGCCTTTTCGTTGACGACGCCAACGCCGGGTTTGCGCTCCGACATCACGCTGTCCAGAATCAGCAGGATGACGCCGATGGTGATGGCGCTGTCGGCGACGTTGAAAACCCACGGAAACACGCCGGTGTTCGAAAAATCGATGAAGTCCACGACGTAGCCGAATCGGACCCGGTCGATGGCGTTACCGATCGCCCCCCCGATCACCAGCCCGATCGCCGCGACCAGCATCCGCCGCTGGGCCTGCAAGGCCCAACACGCCAGAAAGCCCGCAACCGCGATCGAGAACAGGCTCAACAGCCAGCGCGCCTCGCCGCCTCCGAACAGGCCGAAGCTGACGCCGGTGTTTCGCACCATGGTGAAGTTCAGCACCCCGGGCATGACCTCCGCGAAGGGATAACCCGGCGGGATCAGCGTCGGATCCGAGATGTCCGCCGACCCCAGGATCCAGGCCTTGGTCAGTTGGTCCAGCACGATGACGAACAGGGCGAAGCCATAGGCCGCCCACGCGATACGGGGGATTCTCATGCGCGTCCGGTTAGCAGGACATGCCGCCTGCGCCAAACCCCTCCTTCACCTCGCCCGGCCGAACCGTTAGTCAGCGCCCATGACCCTGCCGCACGCCCTGCCCCACCTGTCCGCCGTCGCCGACGACTACGACATCCTGCTCTGCGACGTCTGGGGCGTGATCCACAACGGCCGCGAGAGCTGGCCCGAGGCCTGCGACGCCCTGACCCGCTTTAATGCACACGGCGGCCACGTCGTCCTGATCTCCAACTCGCCGCGCCCGGCCTCGGATGTCATCGCCCAACTGGATGCCCTCGGCGTCCCCCGCGAGAGCTGGCGGGCCTTCGTGACCTCCGGCGACGCGACCCGGATGGAGTTGGCCAAGCGCGCGCCCGGCCCGGCCTGGATCGTCGGTCCCGCGCGTGACGACATCCTCTACGAAGGCCTCGATCTAACGCGCGCGACCGGCGCGGCCGACGCCGCCTTCCTGTCCGTCACCGGCATGATCGACGATGAGACCGAAACGCCCGAGGACTACCGCGCCCAGCTGACCGAGGCCGCCGCCCGCGACCTGGAGCTCATCTGCGCCAACCCCGACCGGATCGTGCAGCGCGGCGACAAGATCATCTACTGCGGCGGATCGCTCGCCGACCTCTACGAATCGTTGGGCGGCCGCGTGACCATGGCCGGCAAACCCTATGGTCCGATCTACGCCCTAGCGCTGGCGGAGGCGGAGCAGCTGCTGGGTCGCGCCGTGAACCGCTCCCGCGTCCTGTGCATCGGCGACGGCGTCATCACCGACGTTCTGGGCGCGAACCAGCAGGCCCTGGACTGCCTGTTCATCGCCCAGGGCATTCACGGAGACGCGGCCCGGGGCGAGGACGGCGCCCTCTCTCCGGCCCACGCCGCCGCCCTGCTGACCGCCGAGACCACCTACGCCCGTTACGCGGCGCTGGACCTGCTCTGGTAATCCTCGCCAAATCGGCGAAGCGCCGCTAACACCGCCCCATGATCACAGGCCCTCACCCCTCCGGCGGATACATCCTCGAAGAACTCCAGCCCGGCATGGTGGCGGTCAAGGACGTCACCATCACCGAGGACCGCATCCAGCAGTTCGCCGAGGCGTCCGACGACTTCAATCCGGTCCATATGGACGAGGCCTTCGCCTCCAAGACCGCCTATCGCGGCCGCATCGCCCACGGCCTGCTTTCGGCGTCGTTCGGATCGGCCGTGGTCGGCACCATCTTGCCGGGCGCCGGGGCGATCTACCTCAGCCAGAGCCTGGCCTTCCATAAGCCGGTCCGCATCGGCGACGTCGTGCGCGCCCAGATCACCGTCGCCGCCGTCGATCCTGAATCCGCCCGCGTGACCCTGCGGACCGAAGGCTACGTCGGCGACGACATGATCATGGAGGGCGAGGCCATCGTGCGCGTCCCCCGCCGCCGCCGCGCCGCCAAGGGCTGATCGGCCGGCCGTGGCTACAGAGATCGTCACTGGCTGGCGCGACCTGCCCCCGGAGCATTGCGGGGCCGCCGCCGCGCTCGGCGCCTTCGACGGCGTCCACCGGGGCCATCAGGCCGTCATCGCCTCCGCCCGGCTGGAGGCGGATCGGCTGCACGCCCCGCTCGCCGTCGTCAGCTTCGAGCCCCACCCCCGCCGCTGGTTCCAGCCCGACGCCGCCCCCTTCCGCCTGATGACCCCGGCACAGATGGCGCGCGCCCTGACCCCGCTGGGCGTCGATCGTCTCCACCTGCTGCCCTTCGACGCCGAGATGGCCGCCATGTCTGACGAGACGTTTGCTCGCGCCGTTCTCAGCGAAGGCCTGGGTCTGAAGCACGCCGCCGTCGGCTTCGACTTCACCTACGGCAAGGGCCGCACCGGCTCTCCCGACGCCCTCGCCCGCGCCGGCGCCGGCCTGGGGTTCACCGTCTCGGTCACCCAGCGCATCGATGACCGCGGCGGCCTGAAACTGTCCTCCAGCGCCGTGCGCGAGGCCCTCGCCGCCGGAGATATGGCGCGCGCCGCCCGCATCCTGGGCCGCCCCTTCGCCATCGAAGGCCAGGTCGTCCACGGCGACAAGCGCGGCCGCACCATAGGCGTCCCCACCGCCAACGTCCGCCTGGGCGACTACATGCGCCCCGCCTACGGCGTCTACGCCACGCGCACGTGCCTTCCCGACGGCCGCGTCATCGACGGCGTCGCCAACCTGGGTGTCCGCCCGATGTTCGAGATCGCCGAGCCTCTGCTGGAGGTCTGGCTGTTCGACTTCGCCGAGGACCTCTACGGCCAGACCGTCGAGACCGACCTGATCGCCCTTCTGCGCGGCGAGATGAATTTCGACGACCTCGACGGCCTGAAAGTCCAGATCGAAGCGGACGCGGCGGCCGCGCGCGCTGTCCTCAGCCTCCCGCCGCCTCGATGACCTTGATCGTCTCGTCCTTCACCGATTTTCCATCGGCGCCGACGACGTCGTCGACCTTCCAGTTCGGTCCCTCGCGGATCAGTTTCAGCGTCTGACTCGTCGTCGCCCCGGCGTTGGTGAAAACCACCGCCGCCGTGGCGTTGTTCGCATCCGTCTGACCCACCGTCACATTGTCCAAGGTGAAGACCCCCTGGTCCTGGCAGGCGCAGATCAGGTCGTAGTTCAGGCTGGGAACCTCGCCCTTCGCCACCCGAATGTCGGTGCCGATCGTGGCGTTCAAGACCCGCGAGAAGATCGGGTCCTGCCCCGGCGCGGGCGTCTCACCCTGCGGACCGCCGGCGACGTACTGGGCATAGAGCGTCCGCACGAACGGTTCGGGTCCTTCAGAAGCCGCGGCATAGACCGCGTCGCGACCGGCCGGCGCCGCCGCGACCACATCGGCCGGCGCCTCGTCCTGGCCAGACGAACAGGCCGTCAGGATCAGCATGGCGCTCGCCGCGCCCATCACTGTCAGTCGCATCGAACCCTCCTCGCGGCCATCTGCGGCGACGTTAGCGCAACGCCCCGCTTTTCCCAGCCCCCGCGCCCTGATAGGACCGTGCCATGGACGCGCGCCGGATCATTCCGATCGAGATTAGCCGCCCGGCGTAGCGCCGACGGGGCTTCATCGCCCTCGCTTACGCCGGGATCTCCAGCCGACCTCATCCGACCCGCCCAATCAGATTGCCCGAGACCAGACTCATGGCCGACGACGCCCAAACTCCCGACTCTCCGACCGCCCGCGACTACCGCGAGACCGTCTTCCTGCCCGACACGCCCTTCCCCATGCGCGGCGGCCTGCCGCAAAAGGAGCCGCTGATCCTCGAACAGTGGGGCGACCTCTATTCAACTTTGCGCGCCGAGCGGCAAAAGCAGAACGCGCCGCTTTACGTCCTCCACGACGGCCCGCCCTACGCCAACGGCGACATCCACATCGGCCACGCCCTGAACAAGACGCTGAAGGATTTCGTCGTCCGCAGCCGCTTCCTGCTCGGCAACGACGTCGACTACGTCCCCGGCTGGGACTGCCACGGCCTGCCGATCGAGTGGAAGATCGAGGAACAGTACCGCGCCAAGGGCCGCCGCAAGGACGAGGTCTCCAAGGCCGAGTTCCGCGCCGCCTGTCGCGAATACGCCGCCGGCTGGATCGAGGTGCAGAAGGCCCAGTTCCTCCGCCTGGGCGTCACCGGCGATTTCGAGAACCCCTACGCCACGATGGACTACGGCTCCGAGGCCGCCATCGTGAAGGAGTTCCACAAGTTCAAGAACACAGGCCAGCTCTATCGCGGCTCCAAGCCCGTCATGTGGTCGCCGGTCGAGCGCACCGCCCTGGCCGACGCGGAGATCGAATATCACGACCACGTCTCGCCCACGATCTGGGTCAAGTTCCCGGTCATCGCCGCCACAGACGACCACCCTGACGACCTGCTGGCCTTCCGCCACCAGACGCCGTCGATCGTCATCTGGACCACCACGCCCTGGACCATCCCGGCCAACCGCGCGATCAGCTTCGGCCCGGAGATCGCCTATGGCCTGTACGAGGTCCAGTCGATGGAGACGGGCCTGGAGTTCGCCCCCTGGGCCAAGCCGGGCGACCGGCTGATCCTCGCCGACAAGCTGGCCGAGGAAGTCTTCAAGGCCGCCAAGATCGCGACCTGGACGCGTCTGGATGACATCAACCCGTCCGGCCTCGTCGCCGCCCACCCGCTGGCGGAGCTGGACGACGGCTACCGCTTCAACGTGCCCTTGCTCGACGGCGACCACGTCACCGACGACGCGGGGACCGGCTTCGTCCACACCGCGCCAGGCCACGGCGCAGACGACTTCGAGGTCTGGAAGGCCCACGGCCATCACGAGGTGCCCGACACCGTCGACCCCGACGGCGCCTATTACCCGTCCGTCCCCCTGTTCGCCGGTCTGAAGGTGCTGGAGACCGAGGGCAAGAAGACCGGCAAGTTCGGTTCGGCCAACCCGGCCGTGATGGACAAGCTGATCGAGGCCGGAACCCTGCTGGCGCGTGGGCGGCTGGAGCACTCGTATCCGCACAGCTGGCGCTCCAAGGCCCCGGTTATCTTCCGCAACACGCCCCAATGGTTCATCCGCATGGACAAGCCATTGGCGTCCGGCGAGACCCTGCGCGACACCGCCTTGGCCTCCATCGACCAGACCGACTTCCACCCGGCCGCCGGCAAGAACCGCATCCGTTCAATGGTCGAGGGCCGCCCCGACTGGCTGGTCAGCCGCCAGCGCGCCTGGGGCACGCCCCTGGCCATGTTCGTCGACAAACACACGGGCCAGCCCCTGCATGACGCCGAGGTCGATGCCCGCATTGTCGCCGCGATCGAACAAGGCGGCGCCGACGCCTGGTACACGCGGCCCGACTCGGACTTCCTCGGCCTGCACGACCCGGCGAACTACGAGAAGATCGAAGACATCCTCGACGTCTGGTTCGACAGCGGCTGCACCCACGCCTTCACGCTGGAAACCCGCGACCCGGCTCACGGCTACGTCGGCGACCGCCCCAGCCATTGGCCCGCCAACCTCTATCTCGAAGGCTCGGACCAGCATCGCGGCTGGTTCCAGTCCAACCTGCTCGAGGGCTCCGGCACCCGCGGCCGCGCCCCCTATGACGCCGTCCTGACCCACGGCTTCACCCAGGACGAGAACGGGGAGAAGATGTCCAAGTCGCGGGGCAACACCACCGACCCCGCCGTCGTCATCAAGGAATCCGGCGCCGACATCCTGCGCCTGTGGGTCGCCCTGGTGGACTATGCCGAGGACCAGCGGATCGGGAAGCAGATCCTCCAGACCACGGTCGACGCCTATCGCAAGCTTAGGAACACCGTCCGCTACCTGCTGGGCGCCCTGGCCGATTTCGACGAGGCCGAGCGCGTCGCCTACGCCGACATGCCGCCGCTGGAACGCTTCATCCTGCATCGGCTGTGGGAACTCGATCTCCAGGTGCGCGGCGCCTACGAGACCTACCGTTTCCAGGACGTGGTCCGCCCGGTGCTGGAATTCTGCGCCGGCGACCTCTCGGCGCTCTACTTCGACATCCGCAAGGACAGCCTCTACTGCGACCGCCCCGACGCGATCCGGCGTCGCGCGGCACGGACGGTGATGCACGAGGTGTTCCTGCGTTTGACGGCCTGGCTGGCGCCCTTGACCCCCTTCACGATGGAGGAGGCTTGGACGACGCGGTATCCGGACGGCGGCACGAACTGCGCGCGGATGATCCCGGAGACGCCGGCGGAGTGGCGCTCTGCGGACGAGGCGGCGCGGTGGGCGAGTGTCAAACGCCTTCTGGAAATGGTAACAGCGGCCATCGAGGCGGCCCGCAGCGAGAAGTTGATCGGCGGGGCCATCGACGCGGCCGTTCACGTTCAAGGCGGCGAGTACAAGTTCACTGCCTTTGACGTCGATGGACAGAGCCGAAGCGAATTCGCGGCCGAGGTCTTCCGAACGTCTCAAGCCTTCCTGTCCGATGGCCCACTCGGCGACGTGCTCGACAAGAATCCCGAGAGGTTCCCGCAAATCCGGATCGAGCCCCTCTCAACCCCCAAATGCGCCCGCTCCTGGCGTCGCGTCCCTGACGTCGGCTCCGACCCCGCCTACCCCGACCTCAGCGCCCGCGACGCGGATGCCGTGCGGTGGTGGGACGCCAAGCACGGCTGATCTTTCTCCCTCCCCTTCATGGGGAGAAACGATTGCGTAGCGATCCGGGTGGGGCAGTGTCGTGAGTGGGCCCGCTTCACACGGGCCCACCCGGGCTTCGCTCCGCTTCGCCGTCCCTCCCGACCGGCGGGAGGGAGGAGGGAACGGGCACTTGCCCCCCACGCCAAACCGCCGCTAACTCCACCGTATGCGACCCACCCGCCCCGACAGTCTCGAAGCGGCGTTGGCCAAGGTCTTCGACGCGCAGAACACCAAGGCCAGTTGGTTCGCCTTGACCGGAGGCGAGCTGCTGTTCGCCGCCGGCGACGCGTCCGACAGCCTGTATCTGCTACGCTCCGGCCGCCTCGGCGTGTTCCGCCAGGAGGAGGATCAGCCGCCGCAGTTCCTGGGCGTCATCAAGCCCGGTGAACCCGTCGGCGAGATGGCCCTGATCGCCGGAAGCGCCCATACCTCCAGCGTCGTCGCCCTGCGCGATTCCGAGATCCTGGCCCTGCCCGCCGAGGCGTTCTTCGACGCCGTCCGCACCCAGCCGGACGTGATGATCGAGCTGTCGCGCCTGATGCTGCATCGCGCCCGCGAACGCAGCCCCGGCGTCACTGAACCCAGCGTCTTCGGCTTCGTCTCGGTGCGCGGCCGGCCCATTCGCGCCTTCGTCGAGCGCGTCGCGGCCGAGATCGCGGGCCAGGGCTTCACCTGCCAGGTCATCGACCATTCCGCCCTGTCGTCGGTGTCGGAGTGGTTCTCGCGCATGGAGGATACGCACGACTACGTCCTCTATGTCGCCGAACAGGACGAGCCGTCCTGGGCCAATCTGTGCGCGCGCCAGGTCGATCGGCTGTTCGTCGTCGGCGACGCTTTGACCGCACCGCCCAGGACCATCCCGACCCTGACCGCGCATGGGCTGGAGCAGTTCACCGACCTGATCCTGCTGCGCGATCCTCGGATGCAGCGTCCGGCCAACACCATCGTCTGGCTGAACGCCGTCAATCCCGGCCGCTGGTTCCACGCCATGGAGGGCGACGCCAGGGATGCGGCGCGCATCGCCCGGGTCGTGACCGGGACGGCCACCGGCCTTGTGCTCTCCGGGGGCGGGGCCAGGGCCTACGCCCACATCGGCGCCGTCAGGGCGCTGCATGAGGCGGGCATCCGCTTCGATTTCCTGGGCGGATCGTCGATGGGCGCGGTGATCGCCGCCGGCCCGGCGCTGAACTGGTCCGACGACGAGTTGGACGCCCGCATCCGTCGCGCCTTCGTCCGGTCCGATCCCCTGTCGGACCTGGCCTTCCCGATGATCGCCATGACGCGGGCGCGCAAGGTCGCGGGTCTGCTGGAAGAGGCCTATGGCGACATCGACATCGCCGACATGCCCCTGCCCTTCTTCGCCGTCTCGTCCAACCTGACCACCGGCCGGATCGAGGTGCATCGTCGCGGCCTGCTTCGCCGCGCCATGCGGGCGTCGATCTCCATCCCCGGCGTCATGCCGCCCGTCGTCATCGACGGCCAGGTGCTGGTCGATGGCGCCGTTATCAAGAACTTCCCGACCGACGTGATGCGCCAGCTGAACGCCGGCCCCATCGTCGGCGTCGACATGTCCCAGATGCGCGGCGTCGATCCCGGCGCTCTGGAAAACCCGCCGTCGTGGTGGCGCTGGATCGCCTCGGGGGCGTGGAAGAAGGGGCCGCCGATCGTCTCGGTACTGATGCGCGCGGCCACCATCACCACCGACGCCGACATGGAAAGCTCGCGCGCCGAAACCGACCTGCTGATCCTTCCCGAGCCCGAGGGCTCCGACATCCGTGACTGGAAGACCTATGAGCCTGTGATCGCCGCAGGACGCGAAGCGGCGCTGGCGGCCCTGGCGGCGCTGGACCGTCCGATCGCGGATCTGAAACGGCGACGCCCGGACGCGACGGCGACCCCGTTGGCTGAGGAGCGCGGACCTCCAGGTCCGCATCTTTGATCGGCCAATGCGGACCTGAAGGTCCGCGCTCCAATGGGATGGTACCGCCTCTCAGGCTTGAACTGAGGACCTCCGGTTCCACAAACCGGCGCTCTAACCAACTGAGCTAAGGCGGCACATCGAGCCATCGACATCCTCCGGCAGATCGAAGATCAGACCGGGAGACGGGCGACGCGAGGGGCGTTGTCTAGCGGGACTGCCCTGCCCGATCAAGGCCGCGACAACGACCTGTAGCCCTACAGACAAAGAAAAACGCCCCGGAGGTTTCCCTCCGGGGCGATGATCGTCGTGTCCGTCTCAAACCGCCTTATGACAGGCGGAACCGCACGGTGAAGTTCACTCGGCCACCGACGGCCACACCATCCACGGAGCGAGGCGAAAGCCTCGCGCTGCGGGTGGAGCGGATCGCTTCCTGGCCGAACCCGGCGCCGGAGGGAGTCTCCGACACGATGTTGCAGTCGGACATCGAACCGTTTGCCTGAACAGCGCAGTTCAGGGTGACGCTGCCCGTCTCGATGTTCCGCTGAGCGGCGCGATCGGGGAAGGTCGGTGCGGGTTGGCGCGCCCAGCTTGGGTTGGTGATCACCGGCGGACGAACCGGAGCCGGAGGCGCAGGCGGAGGCGGCGGACCGGGAACGATCACGGGCGGGCCCGTGTATTCGACGCGGTCTTCCTTCTTTGTCGGCTCAAGCGGCAGCGTGACTGGCGGCGGCGGCGCCTGGGTGTTGATCACCGGCGGACGGACCTGCAGCTTGGGCGGCGGCGGGGTGTCCGGCGGAGGCGGAGGCGGCGGAGGCGGCGGAGGCGGCGGGATCGGTTCGACGATCTCGACGTCCACGGCGTCGTCCGAATACTCCATCAGCCGCAGCTCGAACTTGGTCTTCTGAAGATAGAAGATCATGATCGCGAACAGGACCGTGACGACCGCCAAGGCGATCAGCCAGACGCCGGGCGAGACCCCCATGAAGCCCTTCTTGCGAGGGGCGTCATAGCGACTGCGATGATACT
>JAZKHL010000111.1:0-14098 GCA_040385365.1 Pseudomonadota bacterium
TTGTCGTCGCGGTTGGTCCAGAAGATCCACTGGCTGTCGGGCGAGAAGGTGAAGTTGCCGGTTGCCGATTCGATCGGATCAGGCAGGACTTCGCCGGTCGCCAGATCCTTGGTGTAGATGTGATGGACCTCTGAGCCTTGCGCATCCTCGGCATAGGCGAACAGGGTGTGGTCCGGACTGTGCTCGACCGCCGAGACCTCGGAATAGGCCTTGCCCTCCGCCAGAAGGTTTGCGTCCAGCAGCAGTTGGGGATCGGGCGCCCTGATGAAGTTCTTCGTCACCGGCTGGCCGTCCTCGATCCACGTGCCCTGGCGCTCGACCCGCATGTAGCGGGGGTGCTGGTCGCCCGTCCGGTATTCGGTGAAATACTCCCACGGACCATCGGAGGAGGGGACCGACGAATCGTCTTCCTTGATGCGGCCCTTCATCTCCTCGAACATCTGGGACTGGAGCGGCAGGGTGGAGGCCAGCATGGCCTCGCGATAGGCGTTCTCGGCCTCCAGGTGCTCCTTTACGTCGGCCTTGATCAGGGTCGGATCGCGCAGGACGGCCTGCCAGTTGTCGTCCTTCATCCATTGATAGTCGTCGGTCCGGGTTCGACCCAGTTGCTCGATCGTGACCGGGATCTTCTTCGCGATGGGAGGCGTGGGCGACATCTGGGCATCCGTGACGGGGCGGGCGAGGACAGGCGAGGCGGCGGCCGCAAGCGCCGAGGCGGCGGTCGTGACGACGAATTCGCGGCGATTCATGACGGTCGCTCCCCTTTAGGCCAGACACGCAGCTTGTGCGACGCCGGTCGCCGCCGTCAAATGGCTCGCGTTCGAGGAAACCGACCATGCTCCCAGTCCCGCCGATTCAGGACGCCGCGCCGCCGCCGGTCGTGGCCCATGTCTGGGACCTGACCGTCGGGCTGATCGATGCGACGGTCCAGCTGGACCAGCCGTCGGGGCCGAATACGCGGACGGTAGGGACCGGCTTTCTGATCCAGGCGCCCCGCCCGGATGGAACGCCGCGCGTGGTGCTCGTCACCGCCGCCCACGTTCTGGAACAGATGGAAGAGACCGAGGCGCGGGTCGGATGGCGCACCGCGCTGCCGGACGGGAACTGGCGGTTCGATCCCCAGCCCCTGGCGATCCGCGACGGCGAGGGCGAGCCGCTGTGGACGCGGCATCCGGATCGCGATGTCGCCGTGATGGAAATCGCGGCTCCCGAGGCCTTTGCACGGGCCGCCATTCCGCTGGGTTGGCTGGCGGACGAGAACGCCTTCGACGCGTGGCAGGTCGGGCCGGCGGACGAGCTGCTGTCCTTGGGCTTTCCGCGCGGGTTGTCGGCCAATCGGGCCGGGTTTCCGATCCTGAGGGTGGGGCGAATTGCCTCCTATCCGCTGTCGCCCGTCGGTGCGTTTCCGACCTTCCTGCTGGATTTCACGGTCTTTCCCGGCAACTCCGGAGGGCCCGTGTTCTGGACGCCAAGCGCGCGCAAGCGCCCCGGCACGACGGAGCCGGAAACGGCCTTCATCGCCGGGCTTCTAAGCCAGGAGGTGCGGGTCAACGATGAACAGTTGGAGATCGGCGTGGTGACCCATGCCGTCTATATCCGCGAGGCGATCAAGCAACTCGACACCCCTCTCCCATAGGGAGAGGGCTTGAGGCTCGCAGAGCGAAGCGATGCGTCTTGAGCCGAAAGGGTGAGGGGGTTCGCCCTCACCGGTTCACAGCGTGACCCCTCACCCTTTCGCGCCAGAACGACGGCTATCGCCGCCGTGCGCTCAAGCCCTCTCCCGCTGGGAGAGGGAAGGATTCAAGCTCCCAGAGCCTCCCGCGTCATTCGCTCCAGCAGTGCGCCGCCCTGGCCCACCGCGGCGAGCCGGCTGGAGACGTGGCCCAGAATGTTGGCGGCATAGACTTCGTAAAGCGTGATCTTGCCGTGCAGCCAGGCGGGATCGCCGTCGCCTGCGTCAAGGCGAGCCTTTGCCGCCAGCGCGCCTCTCGCCAGCATCCAGCCGCCGATGACGTCGCCCATCAGCTTGAGGTAGGCGTCGGCGGCGGACAGCACGTCAGCGCCGCCGGCCGGGTCGGCCTTTCGGTCCAGCAGCCACAGGGTTGCGTCCTCCACGGCCTCGATGGCGGTCGCGAACCGTTCGACCGGCTTGCCCGTGTAGAGCCCGCCCAAATCCTTCAGTGTCGCCTTCATCTCGGCGATGATCGCCTTGGCCGATGCGCCGCCGTCCTGCGACAGTTTGCGGCCGACGAGGTCGATCGCCTGAATGCCGTTGGTGCCTTCGTAGATCGGGGTGATGCGGGCGTCGCGATAGTACTGGGCCGCACCTGTCTCCTCGACATAGCCCATGCCGCCATGGATCTGGACGCCCATGGAGGCGACATCACAGCCGACGTCGGTGCCCCAGGCCTTGGCGATCGGCACCAGGATGTCTTCGCGACCCTTCCAGTGACGGCGCTCGTCTTCGGTCGCGGCGTGCTGAGCCAGATCGGCGGCGACGCCAGTGGCGAAGCAGATGCCGCGGGCGGCTTCGATCTTGCCCTTCATCACCGCAAGGCTGCGACGGATATCGGGGTGGTCGATGATCGGGGCGTTGGCCTCGCCGGTCCAGATCGAGCGGCCCTGACGGCGGTCCAGCGCATAGGCCAGAGCGTGCTGATAGGCGCCCTCCGCGACACCGACGCCCTGAACCGCCACCGCGACGCGGGCGTTGTTCATCATGACGAACATGTGGGCCAGCCCCTGGTTCGGCTGACCAACCAGTTCGGCGCGGGCGCCCTCGTAGCTCATCACGCAGGTGGGCGAGGCATGGATGCCCAGCTTGTGCTCGATGCCGACGGGACGGAAATCGTTACGACCGCCCAGCGATCCGTCCGGCTTCACCTCGAACTTGGAGGCCAGAAACAGGCTGATGCCTTTTGGCCCGGCCGGGGCGTCGGGCAGGCGGGCCAGGACCAGGTGGACGATGTTGTCGGTCGCGTCGTGGTCGCCCCAGGTGATGTAGATCTTCTGGCCATTCAAGGCGTAGGTCCCATCGCCGTTCGGCGTGGCCGTGGACGTCAGCGCGCCAAGATCGGAGCCCGCGCCCGGCTCGGTCAGGACCATGGCGCCGGTCCATTCGCCTGAGACCAACTTCGGCAAGTAGGTCGCCTTCTGGTGTTCCGTCCCGACCTGCTCCAGCGCCTCGATCGCGGCCAGCGACAGCATGGGGCACAGGGCGAAGGCCATGTTGGCGGACTGGATCGTCTCATAGGCCGCCAGCTCCAGCGCTTTGGGCAGAGCCTGGCCGCCGGCTTCGGACGACGCCGTCAGGCCGGTCCAGCCACCCTCGGCGAACTGGCGATAGGCGTCGGCGAAGCCTGGCGCCGCGGTGACCGACCCGTTCGCGTACTTGGCTCCGGCGAGGTCCCCCGGGCGGTTCAGCGGCGCGAGCACGCCTTCGGAGAACTGACCTGCGGCTTCCAGCACGGCCTGCATCAGATCGCCGTCGTAATCGGGAAAGGCGCCGGTGCCGGCGACGGCGTCGATGCCGGCGACGGCGGTCAGGCTGAAGGCCAGGTCGCGAACGGGGGCGCGATAGGTCATGCGGCGGTTCCTCGAAGTTTCTGACGCTTCATGCGACGATGCCGCGACGGCAGGCAAGGGCGGGGTTGGCCTGAGCCGTCGGGTGCGCCAATCTAGGCTGATCAAATCGTGCGCTGGGGGAACCGTGGCCGAGCCGAGAAACCGATATTCGACCGTATCGCTGCTGTTCCACTGGGGGCTGGCGCTGATGGTGCTGGCCCAGGTGCTGCTGATCACGGCGCACGAGGCGACCGAGGGACAGGCGATCTCGCGCGAGTTCACGACGGTGCATAAGGCGTTGGGGCTGACCATCCTGGTCCTGACCCTGGCCCGCATCGGCTGGCGCATCGCCAATCCGGCCCTGCCGCTGCCGGCCGGGACGCCGGGCTGGCAGCGGATCGCGGCGCGGGCGACGCACGTGCTGTTCTACGTGCTTCTGATCGGCCTGCCGCTGGGCGGTTGGGCGTCGTCGAGCGCGGCAGGTCGAGAGATCACCTATTTCGGCCTGTTCAACTGGCCGCTGCTGCCCTTGCCCCAGAGCCGCGAGCTGGCCGGGACCTTCATGGATGCGCACAGGGCGGGCGTGAAGGTGCTGTACGTCCTGCTGGCGCTGCATGTGCTGGCAGCGCTGAAGCATCATTTCCTCGATCGCGACAACGTGCTGCACCGGATGATCCCGATCATTCCCCGGCGGCCGTGACGATCAAGGCGGCCGCCGAGGCTCTGCGTCGCGGCGACCTCGTCATCCTGCCGACCGAGACGGTCTACGGATTGGCGGCCGATGCGGGGAACGCGGAAGCCGTCGCGAAAATCTTCGAGGCGAAGGGAAGGCCGCGCTTCAACCCGCTGATATCACACGTCGGTAGTGCCGAAGCGGCGGAACGGATCGGGCGCTTCGACGCCTCGGCGCGACGACTGGCGGAGGCGTTCTGGCCGGGTCCGCTGACGATCGTGGCTCCATGGCGCGAGGCTTCGGGCGTTTGCGACCTGGCGCGCGCCGGCCTGGACAGCGTCGCGATACGTGTTCCGGGGCATGTCAGCGCCCGCGCTCTGCTCGAGGCGTTCGATGGACCCGTCGTGGCTCCGTCGGCCAACCGTTCCGGCCGGCCCAGTCCGACGGCCTTCGCCGACGCAATGGAGGAGACGGGCGCCTTCGCCGCGACCGGCCTGGACGGCGGGCCGTGTGCGGTCGGCGTCGAGAGCACGGTCGTTTCCATTCTCGATGGTCGTGTGTCTCTGCTGAGGCCGGGATCGGTCACCCGATCCGATATCGAAGCCGTGGTCGGGCCGATGCACGAAACAAGCGACAGCACGCGCTCGCCGGGCCGGCTGTCGCGCCACTACGCCCCGGAGGCGCCGGTCCGCCTGAATGCCATCGAGCCCAGAGGCGGAGAAATCCTGCTCGGCTTCGGACCGGTGCAGGGTGACGCGCGCTGGAGCCTGAGCCCGAGCGGCGACCTGCGCGAGGCCGCGGCGAACCTGTTCCGGCTGCTGCGGGAGGCGGATCGGACGCGGCCGGCCGGGATCGCCATCGCCCCGGTCCCCGCCGATGGCCTGGGTGAGGCGATCAATGACCGACTGAAACGGGCGGCCGGATTCGTCGGCTGACTACTGCGCCGTCCAGCCGCCGTCGATCGAGAAGCTGGCGCCGTTGGCCGAGGCCCCCAGGTCGGAGATCAGATAGAGGAACATGCCCGTCAGCTCGTCGGTCGTGACGAACCGCTTGGTCGGCTGGGAGCCCAGGATCACGTCCTTCAGCACGGCCTCGCGCGACATGCCGCGCGTGCGGGCCTGATCGGTGATCTGTTTCTCGACGATCGGCGTCTCGACGAAGCCGGGGCAGATGGCGTTGCAGGTGATGTTGTCCTGCGCCACTTCCAGGGCCACCGTCTTGGTCAGGCCCAGCACGCCATGCTTGGCGGCGACATAGGCGGCCTTGAACGGGCTGGCGACCAGGCCGTGGGCCGAGGCGATGTTGACGATCCGGCCGCGGCCCTGCGCCTTCATGATCGGGATGGCCGCCCGCGTCGCGTAGAAGGCCGACGACAGGTTGATGGCGATGATCTGTTCCCACTTGTCGGAGGGAAATTTCTCGACCGCCTCGACATGCTGGATGCCGGCATTGTTGACCAGGATATCAACGCGACCCAGCTGGTGCTTGCCATAGGCGACCATGTCGGCGACCTCGTCGCCCTGCAGCATGTTGGCGGCGTGATAGCGGACCTTGACGCCGCAGCTGGCCTCCATTTCGGCGCGGGTGCGCTCGATCTCCGACGGATCGCCCAGTCCGTTCAGCACCACGTCGCCGCCGCGCGAAGCCACCGCGCGGGCCAGAGCCAGGCCGATGCCCGAGGTCGATCCGGAGATGACAGCGACCTGGCCACGCAGGTCGTTGGGGTCGCGATAGACGGGACGCTCGGTTTCCGAACCGTCCTTCTTGCCGGGCCACTGGAACATGGGTCGCTTCACTCTCGTTTCTTGGCGTCTGTCTAGCCGCTCGTCGCCGCGAAGGCGACGGGGTGTCAGGTATTTCCCTGCCGGGTGAAAATCCAGTCCGTGTCGGTCGAGGCGGCCTTCTGGAAGCGATAGCCGTCGCGGTCGAACGCCTTCAAATCGGCGGCGGTTTCGATCCGCTGGTCGATCGCGAACCGCGCCATGGTCCCGCGCGCCTTCTTGGCGAAGAAGGAGATGATGCGGCTTTCGCCATCCTTCTCCTCGCGGAAATGCGGCGTGACGACCGGCAGTTTCAGCGCCCTGGCGTCGACGGCCCCGAAATATTCCTGACTGGCGAGGTTCACCAGGGTGCGGTCGGCCTGCCCGTCGGCGTCGGCGTCGGCGTTCAGCTGTTTCGAAATCCGGTCGCCCCAGAAGTCATAGAGGCTGGACCCGCGCCGGGTCTTCAACCGCGTGCCCATTTCCAGCCGATAGGGCTGAATGCGATCCAGAGGGCGCAGCAGACCGTAGAGGCCGGATAGGATGCGCAACTGGCCCTGCGCGAAGGCGAGCCCAGCTTTGTCCAGGGTCCGTGCGTCCAGCCCCTGGTAGACGTCGCCGGCGAAGGCGAAGGCGGCTTGCACGCCAGTGTCCAGCGCCTCGGGATCAAAAGCCTTGAAGCGGGCCTGGTTCAGCTTCGCTAGGTCGACGGAAATGCCCATCAGTCGGCGGAGGTCCGCCTGCGTCTGATTGCGCGCGGTCTTGGACAGGGTCGCCGTATCGTCGACGAACCGACGCTGCGTCGCCGCGACATCCGGCGAGGGTTCGGTGAAATCCAGCCGCTTGGCCGGGGAGAGCACGATCAGCAAGGCAAGGGCTCCGTTCGTCAGACGGGGTGTCTAGGCCGGTTCGGCGATGGAGAGAAGGCGACGCGCGGTCGCTAGAACAGGATGCCCGGGTTCATGATCCGCTTCGGATCGATCGCCTGTCGGATCGCCTGCATAGTGGAGACCTCCAGCGCCGACTTGTAATGCCGCGCCTCCTCGGTCTTCAGGCGGCCCAGCCCATGCTCGGCGGAGATCGAACCCTCGTAGTGGGCGACCACGTCGTGGACGACGCGCGAGCCCTCTTCCCACCGTCCCAGGAAAGTCTTTAGGTCTCCGCCCAGCGGGCACAGGATGTCGTAGTGCATATTGCCGTCGCCGACGTGGCCGAAGGCGCTGACGCGGGCGCCGGGCTCGAAGCGTTCGACGGCGGCGGTGGCTTCGTCCAGGAAGTCGGCGATGCGGCTGACGGGGACGGAGACGTCGTGTTTCCAGCCGCCGCCCTCGGGTTTCTGGGCCCCGGACTGTTCCTCGCGCAGCTTCCAGAAGTCGGCGACCTGGGTCTGGTTCTGGGCGATGGCGGCGTCGGTGATCAGGTCTTCTTCGAAGGCGGCGGTCAGGATGCGCTCCATCCCGGCGTCGGCCGCGCCGGGCTCGCCGGACGTCAGTTCGATCAGCACATACCAGGGCTGAACGCTGTCCAGCGGCTCGCGGACGCCAGGAATGTGTTTGATGGCGAACTCGACGCCGATCCGCTTCATCAGCTCGAACGCCTCGATGCCGCCGCCCGTCTCGGACTTGGCGCGGGCTAGGAGTTTGATCGCGGCATGGGCATCGGCGAGGCCGACAATGGCCGTCGCGCGGCTGCGCATGATGGGAAACAGTTTCAGGGTCGCGGCCGTGACGACGCCCAGGGTGCCCTCGGCGCCGATCAGCAGCTGTTTCAAGTCGTAGCCTGTGTTGTCCTTTCGCAGTCGTTTCAGGCCGTTAAAAACCTGACCGTCGGGCATGACGGCCTCGATGCCCAGGACCAAGTCCCGCATCATCCCGTACCGTAGCACGGCGGTTCCTCCGGCGTTGGTGGAGATGACGCCGCCGATGGTGGCCGACCCCTCGGCCGCGAGGCTGAGCGGGAAGTAGCGGTCGGCCTTGGCCGCAAGCTGCTGCGCCTCCAACAGGGTGACGCCGGCCTCGACGGTCATGGCGTCGTCCAGGGGGGTGACGTCTCGCACGGTGCGCAGACGTCTCGTCGTCAGCAGGACTTCTCCATCGGCGATCTGACCGCCGACCAGTCCCGTGTTGCCGCCCTGGGTCGTGATGGCGATGCCATGCCGGGCGCAGATTTCGATGACGGTCGAGACCTCGGCCGTGGACGCCGGTTTGAGCATGATCGGCGTCTGGCCGGTCCAGCGATCGCGCCATTCCCTGAGCCACGGAGCGATTTCGTGCGGATCCTGCGTCCAGCCCGCCGGGCCAAGCGCGGCTTTCAGTTCGCCGAGCGCGGCGGAGGAGGGGGGAGGGGCCATGCCGCCTTGTCTCAAAGCGGCGCCGTTCACGCCAGCCAAAAGCGATCGCACGCGGCTACACTTTCTCTATGACCGATTCTCGGATGACCCCCGTGCCCGCCGTCGGCGTCGTCTGTCTGAAGGGCGATGAGGTGTTGCTGATCCGGCGCGGAAAGCGGCCGCGCCAAGGCGAATGGAGCCTGCCCGGCGGCCGGATCGAACCTGGCGAACGCGGAATGGACGCCGCGCTGCGCGAGTTGCGTGAGGAGACGGGCGTCGAGGCTCGGCTGGTCGGCCTGATCGACGTCGTCGACGGCATCTTCCCGGATGCGGGCCGGCACTATGTCCTGATCGATTATGCGGCCGAGTGGCTCTCCGGCGATCCATGTCCTGGCGACGACGCCATTGAGGCCGAGTTCATGTCCGTGGCCGAGGCTCTGGACCGCGTGTCCTGGGACGAAACCCGACGGATCATTCAGGCCGGCCTTGCGATGGCTCGACCAGCGGCCGGCACGACGACGGAATAGCCATACTGGAGCCGGTTTCGATGGCGGGGCTCATCGGGTCGGGCTACCCTCACGTCAAGGAGAATCCCGAATGAGCTATTTCGTCGTCGCCCTGCTGATCCTGGCCATGGTGCTGCTGTTCAGCGTCGTGAAGATCGTGCCCCAGGGGCGTGAGCTGACGGTCGAGCGGTTCGGCAAATACACCAAGACCCTGAAGCCCGGCATCAGCATCCTGACCCCGTTCGTCGAACGGATCGGGCGTAGGATGAACATGATGGAGCAGGTCCTGGACGTTCCCCAGCAGGAGGTCATCACCAAGGACAACGCCATGGTGAAGGTCGATGCGATCGTCTTCATCCAGGTGATGGAGGCCTCGGCCGCCGCCTATCGCGTCGAGAACCTGCCCTATGCGATCACCCAGTTGTGCTCGACGAACCTGCGCACCGTGGTCGGCTCGATGGATCTGGATGAGGTGCTGTTCCAGCGCGACAACATCAACTCGCGCCTGCTGACCGTGATCGACGCCGCGACCGAGCCGTGGGGCGTCAAGGTCAACCGGATCGAGATCAAGGACCTGACCCCGCCGGTCGACATCACCAACGCCATGGCCCGCCAGATGAAGGCCGAGCGCGAACGCCGCGCCGTCATCACCGAGGCCGAGGGCGAGAAACAGGCCGCCATCGCCCGCGCCGAGGGGGCCAAGCAATCCGCCATCCTGCAGTCCGAGGGCCGCAAGGAAGCCGCCTTCCGCGACGCCGAGGCCCGCGAGCGCGCCGCCGAGGCCGAGGCCAAGGCAACCGCCATGGTGTCCCAGGCGATCGCGGCCGGCGACGTCAACGCCATCAACTATTTCGTCGCACAGAAATATGTCGAGGCCTTCGCCGAGCTGGCCCGTAACCCGACCGCGAAGACCGTCATCGTACCCGCCGAGATGGGCAGCCTGGTCGGCACCATCGCCGGCATCGCTGAGCTGGTCGGGCTGGCGCGGGATCAGCAGCAGGTCGCCCGTGCCGCTCCACCGCCGCCCCCTCCCGCACCGCGCCCGCCGCGCAACACCAGCACCGTGCCCCCGACCCGCTGACGCAGGAGCGACAGATCATGGACGCCATCGTCGACATCTATGTCGCCCAGCCATTCTGGATCTGGCTCGCCATCGGCGTGATCCTGCTGGCGATCGAGGCCGCGCTGTCGACCGAGTGGCTGTTGTGGCCGGCGGTTTCGGCCGGGATCGTCGCCGTACTGACCGCCTTGGGCCTGAGGTTCGGTTTCGCGGTCGAGGTGGGGATCTTCGCCGCCCTGACCGTACTGGCGACCCTGCTGTCGCGCCGGCTGATCCAGCGGGTGAACCCGTCCGACAGCCCCGACATCAATGACCGTGACACCCGTCTGATTGGCCAACGCGCGCGCGTGGTTCAGGCCTTCGTCGAGGGTCGGGGCCGGGTGTTCGTCTCCGGCGCAGAATGGGCGGCCGAGATCGACGGCGCTGCGCCCCCCGTCGGCGACAGCGTCATCGTCGATCGGCTGGACGGTCCGTCGCTGCGGGTAAGGCCGGTCGGATAACGGCGAATCAGGCGCGGGCGGCCTTCATCTGCTCGATGCCGCGATTGGCCAGCTGGTCGGCGCGTTCATTCAGCTCATGGCCCGCGTGCCCCTTGACCCAGTGCCACTTCACCTCGTGGCGGGCGCGGGCGATATCGAGACGCTTCCACAGGTCGTCGTTCTTGACCGGCTTCTTGTCCGCCGTCTTCCAGCCCCGCGCCTTCCAGCCGTGGATCCAGCCGGTGATGCCGTCCATCACGTATTTGCTGTCGGTGTGCAGATCGATGTTGCAGGGCCGCGTGAGCGCCTCCAGCCCCATGATGGCGGCCGTCAGCTCCATGCGGTTGTTGGTCGTCAGCCGCTCGCCGCCACAGATCTCCTTGGTCTTGCCCCCCGCCTGCAGGATCGCGCCCCAGCCCCCGGGCCCCGGGTTGCCTTTGCAGGCGCCGTCGGTGTGGATGATGACGTGGGACAAGTCGGCTCACAGGCTGTTCGAATCCAACCTCTGGATGGTTGGTGGATCGGATGCGCGGGCTTATCCTGTTCCAAGGAGAGTTCAAGATGATCCATCTCAAGATCGAAAAGTTCGACGGTCGCACTGTGGCGGTCATCGACGACGCGACGCTGGCGAGCCTGCGAGCGAGCTTGGGTGACACCTTGGCGTTCGACGAAAGCGCGGTGGAGGTCATCAGCGAAGCCGACGAGACCGAGCGGCAGCTCGCCCTGGCTCGTGAGGTCATGACCGATTACCGGGAAACGCTCGACGCACTGGCGCGCTGAGGTGGCTGAACCGGTCTGGCTCGACCGTCCAGCCGTTCTGAGAGCGCATGACGAAGTTGTCGCCTTGACCGGCGGCGCTGTGGGCGTTCGAGATATCGGCCTTCTGGAGTCGGCGCTGGCCAGGCCGGAAAATGTGTTCGCTTACGAGGGCGAGAGGGATGTCTTGGTCCTTGCCGCGACCTATGCCGTTGGAATCGCCAGGAACCATCCGTTCATCGATGGCAACAAACGCGCCGCTTTCGTGGGTATGGCTGTCTTTCTGGGCCGAAACGGCTTTCGCCTGACGGCGACCCAGTCTTCCGCGATCGAGATGATGCTTGGCGTCGCCGCCGGTGAAATCGACACTCAGGTCCTTACTGCCTGGCTGCGCGACAACACGATCCCGCGCTGACGCCGCATTCCCTTGGCGCGTCGCCATCCGGCGCCCTATATGCAGCGTATGTTTGACGCGGGCCTTTGAGCGCCCGTTCGAGGAGATCAGTCTTGGGCAGCTTCAGCATCTGGCATTGGGCCATCGTCATCGTGGTCGTCGCGCTGCTGTTCGGCGGCAAGGGCAAGATTTCGAACCTGATGGGCGACGCCGCCAAGGGCATCAAGGCGTTCAAGGACGGCCTGAAGGACGAGGACAACAAGGACGGCCCGCACGACGGCGTGTCCAGCCTGCCGCGCACCGACGCGGAAAAGGAAGAGCTGAAGCGCTAGGCCTGACAGCCGAAAGAGCCTGACGCATGGGCGGCCTCGGCCCCGGGATCGGGGGCCTCGAATATCTCGTGATCGGCATCGTGGCGCTCGTCGTCGTCGGTCCCGAGCGGCTGCCTGGAATGCTGCGCCAGCTTGGCAAGATGGTCGCCAAGGCGCGCGGCATGGCCAACGAGTTCCGCTCCAGCTTCGACGAGATGGCGCGTCAGTCGGAACTGGACGACCTGCGCAAGGAGGTCGAGGCGCTGCGGACGGGACAGGGCTCGGTCGGCCAGAACATGGTCAGGCTGGGCGACGAGGCCAATGCCGCCTTCAAGGACATCAAGACCGAGTTGGAGAAATCCGACGCCGTCGATACGGCTCAGGCGGCGGTCGTTCTGAACCAGCCCGAGTTTCCCGAGCCGGTAATGACGCCGCTGGCCGACACGCCGGCCAAGGTCCGCAAGTCGCCTGCCAAGGCAAAGCCCGAGGCGCCAGCGACCGCGACGACCAAGGCTCCACCGACCAAGGCTGCGACGCCGAAGCGCGCACCGGCAAAGGCTAAGGCCGAACCCAAAAAGCCCGCGAAGCCGCGTGCGCCGCGTAACAGCAAGCTCGACCTATGACCGACCGCGACGAGGACGAGATCGAGGCGTCGCGCGCGCCCCTGATGGAGCATCTGATCGAGCTGCGCGGGCGGCTGGTCTGGTGTCTCGTGGCGTTCGGCCTGGCCTTCATCCTGTGCTTCTTCTTCGCCGGGCCGATCTACATCTTCCTGGTGCGTCCGTTCGCGGCCGCCAGCGCCATCTATGCGACCCACATCGGCCAGCACGTCTCGCCGATCGACCTGATCCTGGTCACCGCCGGCATCCATCCGATCCCGCCGACGACGGAGGAAGCGGCCCAGCTGATCTACACGGCGCCGCTGGAAATCCTGTTCACCAAGATGAAGCTGGCCGGGTTCGGGGCCGTCTTCCTGGCCTTCCCGGTGCTGGCGTTCCAGCTCTATCGGTTCGTGGCGCCGGGCCTGTATCGCAACGAGAAGGGGGCCTTCCTGCCTTTCCTGGTGGCCTCGCCGCTGCTGTTCCTGCTCGGTGCGGCCCTGGTCTATTTCGTCATGCTGCCGTTCGTGATGTGGTTCTCTCTGAGCCAGCAGATCAGCTCTGAGACCGTCGCGGTCGCCCTGCTGCCCAAGGTGTCGGAGTATCTGAACCTCGTCACGGCCCTGGTCCTGGCCTTCGGGCTGTGTTTCCAGTTGCCGGTGGTGATGACCCTGCTGGGCTTGGCTGGTCTGATCAGCTCAAAGTTCATGAGCGAGGGCCGCCGTTACGCCATCGTCGGCGTCGTCGTGCTGGCCGCCGTGGTCACCCCGCCGGACCCGATCAGCCAGCTGATGCTCGCCGTGCCTCTTGTCATCCTCTACGAGATCTCGATCTGGTGCGTGCGGCTGATCGAACTGCGCCGCAAGAAGGAAGAGGACGCCGAGGGGTTGGCGGCGTCTTAGAGCCGAAAGCAACGTCCGTTATCGACCCGTTGTGGACCTTTGTCGTTTCTGCATAACAAGGACGATGACGCTCCCCCTACCGCTGCGCGATACCCTACGAGTGGTCGGAGAAATGATGCTCAACGCTGCCGATGATTGGTGGGTAATAGCAGGCGCGGCGGTGGCTCTTCACGGAGTGGACGTCGTTGAGGTGGGCGACGTCGACGTGCTGGCTAGTGAGCGCGACGCTCTTTCCGTACTCAGCAAGCTCGGATTGGCTCGGCTAACGAAAGCTCCTCATCCGCTGTTCCACTCTAGCGTCTTTGGGCTTTTGACCACGGCCCCGCTGGACATTGAAATCATGGCGGGCTTTTGCGTTCAGACCCAGCATGGTTGGCAACCAGTTGCTGCTCGGTCTCGGGAAAGGGTTGATCTGGAAGGCGTGGCCGTTTTCACTCCATCGCGTGAAGAGTTGGCCGAAATGCTGGCTGACTTTGGCAGGCCGAAGGACCTAGCTCGGGCTCGTCAATTAGTAGCGCATGGGCGTCGAGCGTGAATGAGTCCGCTAGCCACCCACTTCAGACTTTGGGAGCGTCAGCTTCTGGGTGATGCTCATGCGCGAAGCCAATAAAAAGCCCCGGACGGCGGACCGTCCGGGGCTCCTGCTGTCGGCCGATCGGACCGATCAGCAGCTGTAGTACATGTCGAACTCGACGGGGTGGGGGTGGAGGGCCAGGCGCATGACCTCTTCCATCTTCAGCTCGATGTAGCTGTCGATGAAGTCGT
>JAZKHL010000112.1:0-89779 GCA_040385365.1 Pseudomonadota bacterium
CGCCGCTGTTAACTTTAACTTCAAACCGGGGGTATTTGATCGCGTATCGAAGGGCGGGTCCAGAACGGACGACCGCCATCGCAAAGGATACGGTGATGAACGCGCAAGAAACCGCGCCGGAACTGATCAATGAGGTCGAGGCGCCCATGCTGCCCCTGCCGACCGCCGAGATGGACGGCGACGCCCTGTTCAAACTGGGCATGATGTATTCGGCTGGTTCGGGCGGCTGCCCGATGGACCGGGTGTCGGCCCACATGATCTTCAACCTGGCGTCGATGAAGGGCTCGATCGAAGCTCGCGTCTATCGTCGCGAGATGTCCGAAGAGATGGAACGCGACGAGATCGCCGAAGCCCAGCGCGCCGCCCGCCGCTACATCGACGCCGGCGTGGTCAAGCTGGCGGCGTAGCCGCCAGGGCTCCATCGCGCTCTGCTTGAGCGCGGCTTGGTGCATTGTCGAGCGGGCTCAAGCAGCGAGGCTCCGCGAGCCGAGCGTTAGCCCACTAGAACTGCTGATACTGCCCGTTGATTGAATAGTTGAACCCGATCGGCAGGGCGGCCTTCACCTGAGTGAAGAAGTTCGCCAGTTCGCCCAGCGTCGTCCTCGGCACGAACAGGATGTCGCCGCGACGCAGGGCTACGACCTCGCCGCGGCGCGGCCTCAGGTCCACTACCCGCATCATCCGCACGCCGCCGGGCCCGCGCCGGATCAGCGCCACCTGCTGCGACCGCGCGCTCGGCAGGAAGTCGCCCGCCTGGACGATCGCCTGATAGGCGTCGATGTCGCCCGGCATGTCGTAGACGCCGGGGGTGCGAACCTCGCCTGCAACCCAGACCTTCATCGGCCCGGCGGTCTTCAGCGTCACCTCGACCACGGGCCGCACCAGCTCTGCCGCATAGGCCTCGCTCAGCGCATATTCCAGCTCCGACAGGGTCCGGTCCGCCGCCATGGCCTGACCGATCAGGGGCAGGGCGATCCGTCCGTCCGGGCCGACCCTGATCGTTCGCGTCAGCTCCGTCGCCGTCGGCATGGCCACTTCGATCTCATCGCCCGGATAGAGCAGGTATTCCGGCTCTTCCTCAGTCCAGTCCGCGAAGGCGATGTCGTCGAACTCCGAGCGTTGGACGCGATTGGACGGCGTCGCCTGGCCCGAGGCGCACCCAGCCGCCGATGAGGCGAGCAGCGCGGCCCCAAACGTCCACAGAATCTGGCGTCGATCGAACATGACGTGACCCTCGCCGTTCATGGGTAATGGATGGTTAACGCCGACCAGCGAAGGATCAACCACGGTTCACAGTTTCCTGGATTCGCTCGTTCAATGCGTTCGTCGGCCACCACGACAGCCTATGTCTCGGCCCGCCCCCGGTACGGGGTGTTCGATGTGATCGGCCTGCTGTTCCGCGAGTTGATCCTGATGATCGTGATCTTCCTGGTGGTGTTCGCCATTGGAGCCGCGGCCGTTCTGACCCTGAAGAAGACCTATAGCGCCGGTGCCAGCCTCTACGTCGGCGCCGGCCAGGAGTACGTCTATCAGCCACGCGTCGGCGGCGCGCCCGACCGCCAGTCAACGCCCCCTGCGCCCGGCGAGGTGGCCCAGACCGAGGCCAACATCATCGGCAGCCGCGAGGTCAAACTGCGCGCTGTCCGCGCCCTGGGCCTGCCCTTCTTCCAGAAGCCCGGCAAAGTCTCGACCGATCCGGTCGCCAAGCAGGAAGGCGACGCGATCAAGTTCATGAATGACGGCCTGTCCATATCAACGACCCCGCAGGGCTCCACGATCGGGCTCGGCTTCGAGAGCGACAGCGCCGAGAAGTCGGCGCGCGTGCTGAACGCCCTGATCGACCAGTATCTGATCTATCGTCGCGAGGTGTTCCAGGACCGCTCGACCCCCGCCATCCAGCAGCAGCGACGCGCCTTCGAGGACGAACTTGCCGACGTCGATAGCGCCTACGAAACCTTCCTCAACTCCAACGATATCGGCGATTTCGCCGCGACCAAGACGGCGCTTGCGGCGGTCTATCAATCGACATTGACGGAGAAGCTGTCGGTCGAAAACCAGCTGAACCAGGCGGCCCGCCGTCTGATCACCATCGAGGCCCAGCAGGACCATACGCCGGCCGAGATCGCCCTGCAGCAGGATCTGAACGTGTCGGCCCAGGACCAGATTCTGACTTTGCGCACCGAGCGCGAGCAGTTGCTGGCTCGCTATCAGCCCGACAGCCAACCCGTGCAGGACATCGAGGCGCGCATCGCCGGCCTTCAAGCCTATGTGGCCTCCGGCACAACGGTCGGCGCCAAGGAGGTTCGCCTGGGGCCCAACCCGGTCTGGACCGAGCTGGAAACGACGCGCATCAACACGCGGGCCGAGCGGGATTCGCTGGGCGCACGGCTTTCATCCGTGAACCGCCAACTCGCTGAAATTCTGGATCGTCAGGCCACACTGACACGCCAGGAGTCGGAGAACACGACCCTGACCTCCAACCGCGATGTGCTGACCGCCTCGATCCGCGAGTTCCAGCAGCGCGAGACCCAGAGCCGCGCCGACAACGGCCTTGTCCGGGCCGGCGCCGACAACGTCCGCGTCATAGAGCGCGCCGCCGCCCCCACGCGCGGCACAAGCCTGAAGCTGCCTCTGCTGGCTCTGGTCTTCCTGTTCGCCGGGTTCACCGCGCTGTGCGTCGGGCTTTTGCGGGTGTTCACGCGTCGGGGCTATGCCACGCCTCAGATCGCGGGGCGGACGCTGGAGATGCCTGTTCTCGCCGTGGCTCCCATGAAGGCCGCGTGATGGGCGATCCCGCGTGATAGCGTTCCAGTTCCAGTTCAGCGCGTAACCGATTCGATGGTCGATCTCACAAGCGAAATGGCGGGCCTCTGGGCCGCGCTGGGATCGGCGCCCGCGCATCGCGGTCGTGTGATCCAGTTCGCCTGCGCCAACACCGGCGAGGGGGCCTCTACCGTCGCGCGCGAGTTCGCTCGTCTCGCCGCCGTCCGTGCCAGAAAGCCTGTCTGGCTGATCGACGCCGACCTGGCGCAGCCGAGCCAGCAGGATGCGGTCGCCGGCGAGCCCGATCGATATGGCCGTCTTGGCGCCGCCGCCGCGTCGTCACCCAATGGGTCGAGCTTTTTCGCCGTCAGCCCGCCCGTCATGGGTCGCGACCGCAAGCCTATCGCCCATGCGCGCCTTATGACCGCGAGACCTTGCCTGGGCGGCCGTTTGTGGATCACCCGGTTCCGCGCCGAGGTCCTGCGCTCGGGCCAGCGCGCCGAGGCCATCTCGGACCCGCGTTATTGGGATGCGATGCGAAAGCATGCCGATACGGTGGTGATCGATTCCCCCGCCGCCGACCGCAGCGACATCGCCATCACCCTGGCCCCCTACGTCGATGCGACGGTGCTGATCGTGGCGGCCGAGAGCACGGCGGCGAACGAGCCGGTGATCCTGCGCGACGAGATCGAATCCGTCGGCGGCCGCATCGCGGGCGTCGTCGTCAACCGCTCGACATACAGCCCCCCGGCCTTCCTCAGGCGGCTGACGGGCTGATCCGGTCCAGCCGCGCCAACTCGCGCGCGCCGTAGAAGTGGGGTTCGAACCCCTTCATCCAGAACACTTTTCCCAAGCCTCGCGCCGTCCGATCCATGAGCATTGCACGAGCCGGATGGGCGATGATCGTCATGGCGATCGCGGCCAGTCCCCAGACGCCGGTCTGCACCAGGCCGATCACCATCCAGCGCGCCACGCCGATCCCGTCACGGGCCTTCGCCGCCGTCTGGCTGGGACCCTGGCCATAGGCGAAGGCGCGCGACAGGGCGTACCGCATCGTCGCCCGATGCGACGGCGCGAACTCGTCGACCCAGGCCTCGGCGGCCCAGCCGAACCGTCCGCCGCGCGCGTGAAGCGCCGCGAACAGGGCGTCGTCCTCGCCTCCGCTCTGGTCGGCCGAGGCGTCGAACGGCGCCGGACCGGGCAGTGCGGTCGCCCGCACCATCAGGGAGTTGCCGCAGCCGTAGGCTTGGTCGATCAGCCGCGTCTCCGCAGGCCCTTCACGACCGAAGAACCGTTCCAGGTAGGGCGTCGCCCAGCCCGTTCCTGCGGGCACACAGCCCCGGATCGGCCCGAACACCACATCGGCTCTGGTCGTCTCCAGCGCGTCCAGCAAGGCGGACAGCCACCCCGTCGATGCGCCTTCGTCGTCGTCGAGGAAGGCGATCAAGGGGGCGGTGGTCATGCCGAGACCGGCGTTCCGCGCCGTCGCCACACCCGGCCTTGGTTCATGGCGATAGTACAGCGAGCAGGGGCTATCGGCCGTCAGCCGCGCGACCGTCTCCCGCGCCGTGCCCGCCGGGTCGTTATCGACGACCACGATCGAAGCGAGGCGATCCTCGACCACGGTCTGGGCGAAGAGCGAGCGCAAGGCTCGCTCCAGGCTCTCGGGCCGACGCATCGTCGGCACAATGACCGACACGGCCTGCATCACACCGCCTCGGCGTAGAGAGAGGCGCGATACAGCCTCAGCGAAAACGCGCGCGCTCCGGTCGGCATCCATCCGGTCGTCGCCGCCCGCTTCATCCAGGGCCGGAGCCGCTCCAGTTGAGGCACGCGCTTCAGCAGTTTCGCCGCCTTGTAGCTGGGATAGCCGCCGACAATGTCGGGATGTCGGGCGACCACACGCGCGAAATTGCCCGCCGACTGCTCATACTTGCCCGCCAGAGCCTCGACCGTGTCCAGACCCATGTGCGTCGCGGGATTGTCGACGTGGACGACGGTGAAGCGGCGCGACACGCGCATGGCCCACTCCACGTCCTCCCAGCCCCAGCCGCTGAACTCCGCGTCGAAGGTTTCGGCTTCGAACACGTCGCGCCGGACCAGCAGGTTGGAGGTGTAGACGTATTTCTCCGGCGTCCGCGCCCGCTCGACATAGGGCACGCAGTCGCTCTTGGCCGCCATCGACCGATGGACGGAGAACCGCGTATCGGTCGGCGCCTGCAACAGCGAAAAACCCCCAAACGCCACTGCGGGATCCTCGCGCGCGACCAGATCGGCCCAAGTCCACAGGAACCGGCGATGATCCGGCCGCATGTCGCTGTCGAGGAACAACAGCGACCCCGCGCGGGCGGACGCCGCCAGACGATTACGGCCCTTCGAGCGCCCTTCGTTCTTGGACAGGGTGATCAAACGTGCCGGCAGGGTCATGGCGCCGATCTGGGTCTGCAGTCGCGCCGTCAGGTCGGCGTCGTTGGTGCCGTCGTCCATGACGATGATCTCGACCGCGCGATCGACCGCGCCTGCCTCTTCGTCCAGCAGCGTCAGAAGCTCCGACGGGTCGTCGCGCAGGAAGGGAATCAGCACCGAAACGGCGGGCCTGGCCCTCCGGCGGTGCGCATTGTCGGTGATCACAGGGGGGCTCATGCGGTCATCCTTCGGCCGATGCGGGCGCCGATGACCCGCGTCGCGACATCGCGCACTCCGGCCGCATTCAGGGTCAGCACCACGATCGCATAGACCACGGCTCCGACCCCGCCCTTGAGCATCAGCTCGGGGAAGCCGCCCAGCGTTGGCAGAGCCAGGACCACTGCCGCCATGACGCCGCAAGCCACGCCGCAGCGGCTCAACGTTCGCCACGGGATCGGCATGGCCACGATCGAACGGCCCATGCCGATCGACGCCAGCACGCCGATGCCGAAGCTTGTCGTCGTCGCGATCGCCGCGCCCATGACCCCCATGCCGGGCACCAGAAGGACGTTCAGCACCACATTCGCACCGGCGGGGATGCACAGTGTCAGGAGCAGCCGGTCGGTCCTGCGACCGAGCACGAAGGACTGACTCAGGTAATAGGAGGTCACCCCGCTCAGCAGCGCCGACAGGGCGATCCAGGGAGTCACCGAGGCCGCTGCGGCCCGCAGGTCCTCCCCGATCATGAAGTCCGCCAGCGGTCGCGCGACCAGGGCCACGCCAACCGCCGCCGGAAGGCCGATCAGGATGAAGGTCGAGGCCTGTTCGCGGGCCGCCGTCATGAAGGCGTCGCGGCTGCCCCGTTCCCAGGCCATGATCAGCGCTGGCGTCCCCGCCGCCCCCAGCCAGATGAACAGGACGTCGAGCGTACGACTGGCGAGGCTGTAGCCCGCATGATAGGCGCCGACCGCCGCCGGCCCCATGTAGATTTCCAGCAGAAAGCGGTCGGTCGAGGCCATGATCAGCGACAGGCCAAGACCGGCCGCGATCGGGTAGCCGTAGCGCGCATAACTCGACAGCCGAGCGCGATAGAGGGTTCCGCCCCGAGCCCGACGCAGCTCGCCCGGCAAGACGAACGGGAGCGTCAGCAGCGGCGCGGCCGCCAGCCCGATCAGGGGCGAGGCTGAACCCAGTCCGTTCAGCGCGCACCCAACGCCGATCGCGAACCCGCCCAGCGAGACCGCGATATCCATGGCCGCCGATTTCGTGACCTCGCCAGCCGCGCGAAACCGCTCCTGCGCCAGCTTTGCCAGGCAGCGGATCGGGATGCCCGCCAGCCCCGCGCCGATCGCCAGCTTCAGCCCCGGCCCGATCGGTGTCAGCCACAGGATCAGCGCCACCAGAGGCAGGACGGCGGCCGTCATGACCGCCGCCGTGCGATAAAGGGTCAGGAAATGGTCTGCCAGGGTCTGGTCGCGCTCGGCGGCCCAGAACCGCGCCATAGACGCTTCCAGCCAGCTGAACGTCCCGACATGAACGAGGGTCATGATTGAGAAGGCGATCGCGTACCGACCGAAATCTTCCGGCGACAGCAATCTTGTGAAGACCAGAATGGCCCCGAACCCGACCAGGCCCTGGACGATGTTTGCGGGCAGATAGCCCCAGACGCCGCGCCAGAACATCAGCGGACCGCCTGACGATCGCCGAGCAGCACCGGCACCGTGACCGCCATGATGAACAGGTCCAGCCACAGCGACTGCCGCTCGATGTAGTCTACATCCAGCTGCACGCGGCGACGCACGTCCTGTGCGCTGTGCAGGGGACCACGCGAGCCCTTGATGGCGGCCCAGCCCGTCATGCCAGGCTTCATGCGGTGGCGATGGGCGTATTCGGCGACCAGACGCGCGCTCTCGACCGCGCCGGTCTTCATGCCGATGGCGTGGGGGCGAGGTCCAACGAGCGACATCTCGCCCTTCAGCACATTGAACAACTGCGGCAGCTCATCCAGGCTGGTCGAGCGGATGATCTTGCCGACACGCGTGACGCGGTCGTCGTCCGTGGTGACCTGGCGACTGGCGGTGGCGTCGGCGGCCTCGTGGCGCATCGAGCGGAATTTCCACACCACGATCTCCTCGTGATTGAAGCCGTGGCGGCGCTGGCGGAAGAAGATCGGTCCCGGACTGTCCAGCCGGATCGCCAGCGCCGTCAGGGCGATGACGGGTGCGAGCAACACGAGCGCGAGCAGGCCGATCGACAGATCCTGAATGCGCTTGTTGAAGGCGCGCCGGTCGTCGTCGATCGGGCCGCTCAAAGGAGCCAGGGGCGCCCGCGCCAACCGGTCGAGCGCCGCCGAGCGTTCGCCCGCATTGACCGGATCGATCAACAGGGTGACCTCGTTGGGCAGGGCGGAAAGACGCGACGTCAGCTCTCGCACTCTTTTCTCGGCCTTCGGATCGATGGCCAGGACGATCCGGTCGACATAGGGCGTCATCCGGTGGGTCATCAGCGCCTCGGCATCGCCCAGCACGGGTACGCCGGCCACGCTGTCAGGATTGCGGGCCAGCCGGTCGTCGAACACGCCCAGAACATTGATATCGCGCCGCTCCAGAGCGTCGCGGATTAGTTGTTCAGCATGCTTGGTTGCGCCCACCAGGACGATATTGGGCGTAAGGGCTCCGCTGCCGCGCCAGCGCGTGACCAGATCGCTCCATCCCATGTGCAAGACATAAAGGCTGACCACGATCAGCGCTGTCCAGATGATGTGGACCGACGCCGTCGCGCCCCCGTCGAGTATCAGGTCCAGGCCGATCGCACAGGCCCCGCCCGCCAGCGCCACGCCCGCCACGGCCGCCAGATGAAGCGGCGTCTGCTGACCTCGCGCGAACCTGTAGAGCTCCAGCGACCGCATCAACCCCAGCACGACCACGGCGCCTGCGGCCAGGGGCAGCAGGGACGAGAGCGGAGCGGCGAACAGACCTTCGGGCGATGAGGCCCAAGCCATGCTCAACGTGATGATGACGACTGCCGTAATGTCGGCGCTGCGGAACCAGTGAACGGCGAGCCGTGATGCGTGCCGCTGCCGCGCGTTCAGCCACACTTCGGGACGAAACGGCCCCCGCCGCGCCGCACCTTCCGGCTTTGGCCCTATTGAGTGAGCGGCCAGGGCCTGCAACCCCGGCGCATCGAGACGTGCCCGCGAAGCGACGGCGTCCGGCAGCGCCGATGCATGGCCCAGGTCGATGGCGTTGGTCATGACGTCATCGTGCACAGGCGCCGTGGATGTCACGTTAACGCGGCGGCTCCGTGATGAAGTGCGCGCCGCCGGATCCCTGAAACCCCATTGTGACCCGCGCGTTACGGCAAAGGTAGCCAATCGGGGATCCTGTGAACGAAGCGACGAACGACAAGGTGGATCAGGCGATGTTCGGCATCTCCGGTCTGGACGATATCCTGGCGGGCGGCCTGGAACGCGACCGCGTCTATCTGCTGGAAGGCAATCCAGGGACCGGCAAAACGACAGCGGCCATGGCATTCCTGCTTCAGGGTGCGGCGAAGGGGGAACCCAGCCTCTACATCACCCTGTCCGAAACAGAAGAGGAGTTGAGGGGCACGGCGCGCTCGCACGGCTGGTCGCTAGACGGCGTGGACATCTTCGAACTGGTGCCGCCCGAAAGCTTGCTCGACGAGCAGCAGCAGCAGAGCCTTCTGTATTCGTCGGACCTGGAGTTGGGCGAGACGACGCGGATGATCTTCTCGCAGTTCGAGGCGGTCCGACCCAAACGCGTGGTGATCGACAGCCTGTCCGAGATCCGGCTGCTAGCGCAAAGCTCGCTCCGCTATCGCCGTCAGGTTCTGGCGCTCAAGCACTATTTCGCCAAGCACGGCGCGACCGTTCTGCTGCTGGATGATCTAACGACCGACATCAACGACAAGACTGTCCACTCGGTCGCCCACGGCGTGATCCAGCTTCAGGAACTCGCGCCTGAATATGGAGCCGAGCGACGGCGGGTCAGGGTCATCAAGTATCGCGGTCGCCGCTTCAGGGGCGGTTTTCACGACTTCACGATCAAGACCGGCGGCCTGGATGTCTATCCCCGCATCGTCGCCTCCGAACACCGAACGCATTTCGATCGATCGCCCGTGTCGAGCGGCGTGGATGAACTCGATCTACTCTTAGGCGGCGGCCTCGAACGCGGGTCCAGCGCTCTGATTCTGGGCCCAGCGGGCACCGGCAAATCGACGTTCGCGATCATGTTCGCCATGGCGGCTGTCGCGCGAGGCGAGAAGGCCGCCCTATTTATCTTCGACGAGGAACTGGGCCTTCTGTCCAGTCGGATGCTGGCGCTCGGTTTCGACCTGGAAGCCATGAAAGAGGCTGGTTCGTTAGTGATCGAACAGGTTGATGCGGCCGAACTGTCTCCCGGCGAGTTCGCAGCGCGCGTGCGCCACTGCGTAGCGTCAGATCACATCAAGACCGTCGTGATCGACAGTCTCAACGGCTATCAGGCGGCGATGCCCCAAGAGCAGTTCCTGGTACTGCACATCCATGAATTGCTGCAATATCTGAACCGTCAGGGCGCCTCGACCTATCTGACAGTGGCCCAGCACGGCCTCGTCGGCGACATGAAGGCCCCCGTGGATGTCACCTATCTGGCCGACACGGTGATCCTGCTCCGCTATTTCGAAGCATTGGGCCACGTGCGTCGCGCTGTTTCCGTGATCAAGAAGCGCTCGGGACAGCACGAAAAAACGATCCGCGAATACAGCATCGACGCAAGTGGTCTGTCGATGGGCGAGCCTTTGACCGGGTTCCAGGGTGTGCTTCGCGGCGTGCCGAACTTCGTGGGACAGGGCGCGGGCTTGATGGGCGACGCGTCGGCGTGACCTCGCTGCTGGATCTGAGTTCGTGAAGGGCGGAGCGCTTTCCGCGCGTGCGTTGGTGCTTGCTCCTGTCGGTCGCGATGCCGCGCTTGCGGCCGCAATCCTGACCGAGGCGGGCGTCGACTCAAAGGTTTGCGCGACCCTGTCTGACCTGTTGGCGGCGCTGGAGGGCGGCGCCGGTCTGGCCCTCGTCGTGGATGAGGCGCTGCGAGACAGCGACTTGGCGGATCTTGCGCACTGGATCGACGCCCAGCCGTCATGGTCCGATTTTCCCTTTCTGATCCTGACGCAGCGCGGCGGCAGCGTGGAGCGCAACCCGGTGGCGCGCCGGCTCTCGGACACGCTGGGCAACGTCACCTTCCTCGAACGGCCCTTTCATCCGACGACCCTGATCAGCGGCGTTCGCACGGCGCTCCGGGGGCGCTTTCGCCAATACGAGGCGCGCGAACGCATCGAGGAAATCCGTCAGGGTGAAGTATTTCTGGAACGACGCGTGCTTGAACGCACCGCCGAGCTGGAGGCCGCCAACCGCCAACTCGCCGCCCAGATCGCCGAGCGTGAGCGGGTCGAACACGAGCTCCGTCAGGCGCAACGTCTCGAAGCCGTCGGTCAGCTAACCAGCGGCGTCGCTCACGACTTCAATAACCTGCTGACCGTTATCATCGGCAACGTGGAGAGACTGAAGAAGACGACAAGCGATCCGGCCGTGCTCAAGCGCCTCGGCATGATGGAGGAGGCGTCCCAGCGCGGTGCGAAGCTGACGGCCCAGATGCTGGCCTTCTCTCGTCGGCAGAAGCTGGAGCCCCGTCCGGTCGATCTCAACGCCACCGTTCTGAACATGCGCGACATGCTGCAGAGCGCCATCGGCGGCAGCGTTCACATCGAGCCGCCAAGGCTCGACCCCGAGCTGTGGCCGGCCATGATCGATCCGACGCAGATCGAACTGATGATCCTGAACCTGGCCATCAATGCCCGCGACGCCATGGAGGTAGGCGGCGCCCTGGTGATCGGCACGGCGAACGTGACCGCCGGCGAACCGGACCGACCAGAGGAGCCGCCGCCTGGCGAATATGTCGTCGTCTCCGTCGCCGACACCGGATCGGGCATGACCCCGGACGTGCTCAACCGCGTGTTCGAGCCGTTCTTCACCACCAAGGATGTCGGCAAGGGCTCCGGCTTGGGGCTCAGCCAGGTGTTCGGGGTCGCCAAGCAATCCGGGGGCGGCGTGAAGATCGAGACCTCCGTAGGGTTCGGCACGACGATGAGCGTCTTCATCCCTCGCGCCCATGCGGCGGTCATCACAGACGGCGATATCCAGTCCGACAATCTTGAGGCCGCTGTCGTCGATGCCGTGGTCCTGGTCGTCGATGATGACGAGGCCGTTCGCGATGTGACCTCCACCTTCCTTCGCGACCTCGGCTATCGGGCCATCGAGGCCGGCAGCGGCGGCTCGGCACTTGAGCAATTGGCCCAGACCGAAAAGATCGACGCCGTCGTGCTGGATTTCGCCATGCCTGGAATGAACGGCGGCGAACTGGCGCGTGAGATCCGGTCGCGCCGTCCTGCGATGCCGATCCTGTTCGCGACGGGGTATGCGGACGCCGAGGAACTGGTCGATGTCGAGGCCGACCAGATCATTCGCAAACCCTTCATCCAGGCCGAGTTGGCCCGGAAGCTGGCCGCCGCGCTCGCCGTCGACTGAAGCAGATGAGGTCGGTCAGTGATTGTCCCTGGGCAATCCACGCGTGTCGATGATGCGATGATAGCGGGTGGCGCCTTCCAGAACGGCCCCGGTCTGGAGTTCGCCCACCAGACCGCGTTGGATTTCCTGCCACGGGGTTTGCGACGCCGGGTACTGGTAGCCTCCCGCGTCGTTGAGACGGTGGCGACGGCTCGCCATCTCCTCCACGCTTAGATCCACGTCGACGCGACCCTGGACCAGGTCGATCCGCATCCGGTCCCCGTTGGCCAGAAGAGCGATGTTGCCGCCGGTCGCCGCTTCGGGCGACGCATTCAGGATCGAAGGCGAGCCGGACGTGCCGGACTGACGCCCGTCCCCGACGCAGGGCAGCTCGGTGATGCCCTGTTTGATCAGATAGGCGGGCGGTCGCATGTTGACGACCTCGGCCGCGCCGGGATGTCCCACTGGACCCGAACCGCGCATCACCAGGATGCTCTGGGCGGTGATCGCCTCGGCGGGATCGTCGATCCGATGGTGGTAATCCTCCGGGCCGTCGAAGACGGTGACGACGCCATCGAGCACCCCCGGCTTTTCCGGATCGGACAGGTAACGTCGCCGGAAGTCGGCGGAGATCACGCTGGTCTTCATGATCGCCGTGTCGAACACATTGCCGGTCATGACGAGGAAGCCGGCGTCCTCGACCAGGGCGGTCTCGAAGGTGCGGATGACGTCGGGCAGGACGATCTCGGCGCCGGCGCAGTTCTCGCCAATCGTGCGCCCGTTCGCCGTCAGGGCGCCTTCGTGAATCAGGTTGTGCTTCATCAGTTCGGCGATCACGGCGGGCGCGCCGCCGGCCTGATGAAAATCCTCACCGAGGTAGGCGCCGGCTGGTTGCAGATTGACCAGCAGAGGCACCTCGTAGCCCACCGTCTGCCAGTCCTGCAGCGGCAGCTCGACGCCGATATGACGCGCCAGGGCCGTCAGATGGATCGGCGCATTCGTCGATCCGCCGATCGCCGAGTTGACGACGATCGCGTTTTCAAAGGCTTCGCGCGTCAGGATGTCCGACGGCTTCAGGTCTTCCCTGACCATCTCGACGATCCGAAGACCGGTCTGGTAGGCGACCTGCGGACGCTCTCGGTAGGGGGCCGGGATCGCCGCCGAACCGGGCAGGGACATGCCCAGGGCCTCGGTCAGGGTGTTCATGGTCGAGGCCGTGCCCATGGTGTTGCAGTATCCGACCGACGGGGCGGACTTGGCGACCAGATCGATGAAACCCTCGTAGTCGAGTTCGCCCGCCGCAATCATCTCTCGAGCCTTCCAGATGATGGAGCCGGACCCGACGCGCTCGCCCTTGTGCCAGCCGTTCAGCATGGGGCCGACCGACAGGGCGATGGCAGGCATGTTGACCGTGGCGGCGGCCATCAGGCAGGCGGGCGTGGTCTTGTCGCACCCGATGGTCAGGACGACCCCGTCCAGCGGATAGCCGTAGAGAAGCTCGACCAGACCCAGGTAGGCCAGGTTGCGATCCAGGCCCGCCGTCGGGCGCTTGCCCGTCTCCTGGATCGGATGGACCGGAAACTCCATGGCGATGCCGCCGGCCTCGCGGATGCCCTCGCGAACCCGCTTGGCCAGTTCGATGTGATGGCGGTTGCAGGGGCTGAGGTCCGAGCCGGTCTGGGCGATGCCGATGATCGGCTTGCCGGAGCGTAGCTCCTCCAGAGTCAGACCATAGTTCAGGTAGCGCTCCAGATAGAGCGCGGTCATGTCGGGATTGTCCGGATTGTCGAACCAGGCGCGCGATCGCAGGCGAGGTTGGGCCCTGTCGGTCATCGCGCGACGGCTCCCAGCGCGCCCGCAGGGATGGATATGAGACGATTGACCACGACGCCCTCCCGCCGCTATCGATGCGGCCTGTTCGTATCATATCATCATATAAATCGAACTCCAGCCTCGAAGCCGTTTCGGCTGGCGGCTTTGCGGTTCGAACGGGGGCGTATAGACCCAACGCATGCAGATTCCCCATCAGACCATGGGCTATGCGTCCGCCGGCCGCGGCCTGCGCCAGACCGTCTCCAGCCATGACCAGATCGTCCGGTCTTTGGGTCAGGACATCCTCAGCGGCCGAATCCCGCCGGGCGACAAGATTCCCAACGAGGCGGAGCTGCTGGAGCGGTTCGGCGTATCGCGGACTGCGCTGCGCGAGGCGCTGAAGACGCTGTCGGCCAAGGGGTTTCTGGTCGTGAAGACGCGCGTCGGGACCAAGGTCACCGATCCCATGCGGTGGAACTTCTTCGACACCGAGGTGCTGGCCTGGCAGGTGGCGAACGGCATGGACGCCGCGTTCCGGCGGCATCTGGCCGAGGTCCGTCGCGCGCTGGAGCCCGCCGCCGCCGCCCTGGCCGCCCAGCACCGCAGCGCCGAGGATTTGGCCGGGATGCGAGAGGCGGTCGAGGCCATGCGACGTGAACAGAGCTCGGAATACGACTTCGCCCGCGCCGACCTGGAACTGCATCTGCGGATCGCCGTCGCGTCCCAGAACCCGATGATGCGGTCCCTGGCCAGCGTGATCGAGACGGCCCTGCTCGAAGCTTTCACCCTGAGCCCGCCGACGCGCAGCGAGACCCTCCACCGCGAGACCGTCGATCTGCACGAGCGGATCGTGGACTGCATCGAAGCGTCGGATGCGACCGCTGCGGCGGCGGCGATGGTCGCCGTCATCGAGGCCGGCTACCAGCGCGTCGAGGCCGAGAAGGACGCGCGCTAACGTCTGTCAGGGCACCAGGTTTCGGCGCAGGGCGGGCACAGCGATCATCAGGTCGCGGGTGACGAGGGCCGAGAAGAAGTCCGCACCGGCCCTGCCCAGATGGGTGTAGTCGAAGGCGATCCGCGCCTGACCGACTGTCTCCACGGCGGCGTTATTCTGGGTTTGGCTCGGAGCCGCCGTAGCGGTCGCCGTCGGAGCGGCGGGATTGGCGGCGATGGTCGTGCCGGTCAGCATCGCGGTGGCGACGTCCGGAGACGGCGCGGCCTGGGCGAAACGGGCGGCGAGCGACGGACCCATGGCCTGGACGGCCGCGACGCTGGACGCGTTCAGATCGACCAAGGGCGTGTTCGTTTCCGCCGCCACGGCCCGCGCTGCGGCGGCCCAGGGCTCCAGATCGTTCTGCAACTGGCCGTCCACGAACTGACGCCGGGTCAGGGGCGTGACGAGCACGGGGATGGCGCCGTGCGCTCTCGTCTCGGCGACGTAGCGGCGCAGGTTGGCCGGGAATTCGGTGGCGAGATCGGTGGAGCGACCGGGCTTTCCGGGTTGATCGTTGTGGCCGAACTGGATCAGCACATAGGTGGCGACGAACCCTGGCGTGGACATCTCCGCCAGCGCCAGATCCCAAGACCCCTCGACGAAATAGCTGCCGCTGCTGCGCCCGCCGCGCGCCAGGTTCACGCAGGCGACGAACGAGGTCACGTGGTCGGCGCAGAAGCTCGGACCCCAGCCGCCTATCACAGCGGTGGTGGAGTCGCCGACCAAGATGATCTTGGACGCGGCGATGGGGCGGGGAACCTCGGGCGCCGGAGCGGCAGCCGGGGCGGCGACCTGCAAGGCCAGGGCGGCGGCGATGGACGCGATCATGATCAGGCCTCTTGTTCAGGGAATGGACGTCAGGACAGGCCGACGCGGCGACGCCACGTCGGGTAGTCGTCTTGCAGAAGGGCGGCAGGCCAGGCGCCGTAGTAGCGGTAGCCCATGCGCCGCTCGCGCTCGATCTGTGCGACGTCGAAGTGGACGACGCTGTCGCGGCCCAGGAAGATCGGACGGTTGGTCTCCAGGTCGTAGAACCGCGCCCAGATCGGCGGCGCCTGCGGATCGGCGACGACCTGCAGGTCCGGTTCGCCGTCGGCGGCGGTGATCGGCTCAAGCCGAATGCCGTGGATGGCGCTGGCTTCGAACCAGCGAACCGCCCCCTCCACCGCGGCGATGACCTCCGGGGAGGGATCAGGGATCGACATCAGGAACCGGGTGATCCCCACGCTCTCGTTGCCGGAGAGCGAAGGCGGCTCAAAGCGGCGAGCCCAGGCGGGGGCGAGGGTGACCTCATCATGCTGGGCGCACCAGACGGTCAGGACGCCGTCCTGGCGAACCTGGGTGGCGAGGATGGTCTCGATGCCCTTGGCCACGGCGGCCCCCGCCCGAGCGCGTCGGTCCGCATCGACGAATCCGTAGGGACCATCGCCCGCTGCGACCTCGCGCAACAGGACCATGATCCGCACCATGGCGTCGTCGTTATAGGTGATGTGGGTGTAGTAGCCTGGCCTCAAGGGGTAGAACTGGGGCCAGCCGCCGTTCGGGTATTGCGCCGCCAGGGTGTAATCGAGGCCTCGATCGAATGCCGCGCGATCCGCGGGGCGTTCTCCGGCCGCGATGACCCGCGCCAGGAAGGCCAAGGGCAGGGTGGTCCCCTCGTTGTCGAAGGTGTTCTTCGAACCCGCGTCAACGGCCGCGACGTCGGGCGGCACAGCGAGCGAGGTATTCTTGGGCCAGCCGCCTTCAGGGGACTGGTGGGCGACGACGCTGTCGGCGATGGCGCGAGCTTCGGCCGTCGCATACCAGGCGGCGTCTCGTTTGGTGATCTGGCTGTTCCACTCCGGCGTCTGGGCGAGGGCGGGCGATGCCAGCAGGGCGGTCAGGCCCAGCGCGATCAGCAACCAGCGGCGAACGATCATGGGTGGTCTCCGATTGAGGCGGCGTCGATCCACATCGACAAGGACAGGGTCTGGCCCGGCGCAAGCGTGACCAGTCCGGCGTCCTCATCGGCGGGGGCGTTGTGCGCGTTCGGACGGTGGGTGACGGGCTCGATGCAAACGAACCCGGCGTCGTTCGGCGCATAGATCTGCAGCCACCGGGCATTGGCGGACGCGGTCACGCGAACCTCATGATCGGCATGAACCAGTCGGGCGTGCCCCGACCAGTCGGCATAGGCATTGTCCACGAACTGAGCCGACGTCACCGACTCGCCCTCGCTCCAGTCCATGATGCCCGCAGCGGGGACCAACTGCTCGGGAATCTCATCAGCCCCATTGGCCCAGACCCGCGCGGCGGGCGCCATCAGAATCGTTTCCGGCTCCACTACGAAATACGGGTGCAGGCCTAGGCCGGCGGGCATCGGCGCCTCGTCTTGGTTGGTGATCGCCAGGACCATCTCCAGCCCGTCACGGTCTAGGCGCAGGCTGTGTGAGGCCGTCCAGGCCCAGGGCCAGTCAGGGCTCGCCTCGACCGCGAGCGCCAGATCGACGACATCGATGCCGGTCCGGATCACCGACCACGACTTCAGCCAACCAACCCCGTGCAAGGCGTGCGGCTCGAAGCCAGGCGTTGGCGGAAGGGCGACCTCGCGATCGGCGAAGGTGAACCGGCCCCGATCGATACGATTGGCGTAGGGCGCCAGCGGAAAGCTGCCCATATCGAGCGGCGCCTGCGCGTCGCTTGCCGCGGGCCGCAGGATATCATGACCGCGCCAGGTCAGGCTCGCGATCGCGGCCCCGAACTCCGGCCGCATCGACAGCGTCCAGTCGCCGTGCGTCAACCGAATCACAGCTTCACGCGATGCTGGGGCAGGCCGGGCGTCTCGACGCGAATGCGAAAAACACCGCCCAGCGTCGGCTGTTCCGCCCGCTTGTCCGCGTTGTTCAACCAGGCGGTGGTGCAATAAAGATCGCGAAGATCGTCGCCGGCGAACGCCCCCTTGGTTACGGTCTGGACCGGGAAGCGGATCGTGCCCAGCCGCTCGCCGTGCGGCGAGAAGCGCGCCACGCCCCAGCCGTTGAACAGCCCGACGTGAAGGACGCCGTCTGCATCGACGCTCGGCCCGTCGGCGAACCCGTCTTCTGTTTCGGCGAACAGCCGCTTGTTGGTCAGCGCGCCGTCCGCGTGGTCGAAGGCGAAGATCCGCCGCCTGGTCGTGTCGTGGTGATAGAGGGTGCGCCCGTCCGGGCTCATCGCCGGGCCGTTGGTGACCCGGTAGCCGTCGTCGTGGCGGACGACCTCGCCCTCGGAGAACCGATAGAGCGCGCCGGAGACGGTCGCCTCGCTGTCGTCCATCGAACCGAACCACAGCGACCCGTCCGGCGCCACGAACCCGTCATTGAGCCGGTTCTGAGGGCGGTCCTCCTCGACCCGCACGATCCGGTCGAACCGTCCGCTATCGGGGTCGAACCGATGCAATCCGCCGCGCACGCCGCACACCAGCGAGCCGTCTTCGGCGGGTAGGGCGAAACCGGTCTGATCCGGCGTGTCCCACGATGCCTTTGCCCCGTCATCGACCCTGTAGCGATGCAGTTTCCGGCCCTTGATATCGACGAACCAGACGGCGCGGCGCGCGGCGTCCCAGACCGGACCTTCGCCCAGTTCGGCCCCCACGTCCCAGACCAGCTCCGGCTCCGACATCGGTCAGCTCCAGGAGTAGGCGGTCTTGGTCTGAGTATAGAACTCCACCGCCGCAAAACCCTGCTCGCGCGCGCCGTAGCTGGAGCCCTTCGAGCCGCCGAACGGCACATGATAGTCGACCCCGGCGGTGGCCAGATTGACCATGGTCATGCCGGCGCGGGCCCGGCGCTGGAAGTCCCGGGCGTATTTCAGGCTGGTGGTGACGATGCCGGCCGAGAGGCCGAACTCGGTGTCGTTGGCGACAGCGAGCGCCTCTTCGTAATCCTTGACGCGGATGGTGGAAGCGACGGGTCCGAAAACCTCCTCGGCGTTGATCCGCATCGACGGATTGGTGTCGGCGATCAGGGTCGGCTGGACGTACCAGCCGGGGTTGGCCAGCGTCAGTCGCTCGCCGCCGGTGACGATCCGACCGCCGGCTTCGCGAGCGATGTCGATGTATTTGTAGCTGGTCTCCATCTGGGCTTCCGAGACCGCCGGGCCCATCTGGGTGTTCGGGTCCAGCGCATCGCCGACGCGCAGCGCGGCGACCTTTTCCGCCAGCAGGGCGACGAACCTGTCGTGGATGGCGTCGGCGACGATCAGGCGGCTGGAGGCGGTACAGCGTTGGCCGGTGGCGAAGAAGGATCCGTCCAGAGCAATGGCGACGGCGCGTTCCAGGTCCGCGTCATCGAGCACGATGAGCGGGTTCTTGCCGCCCATCTCCAGCTGCACGCGAGCCTGACGCTTGATCGCACCGAGAGCGACCCCCGCGCCGACGCTCTGCGACCCGGTGAACGACAGGCCGTCCACATCGGGGTGGTCGACAATCGCCTGACCGACCCCGCCGCGCCCTATGACAAGATTGAACACTCCCTTGGGCAGGCCGGCTTCGACGAGAATATCAGCCAGCGCCGAGGCGGTCGCCGGCGTCGGTCCGGCCGGCTTCATCACCACCGTATTGCCGAAGGCCAGGGCGGGCGCGGCCTTCCACGCCGGAATGGCGATGGGGAAGTTCCACGGCGTGATCAGCCCATAGACGCCCACAGCCTGACGATAGGTCTGGATCTCCACGCCGGGACGCACGCTGTCCAGGTTCTGCCCGTGGCGACGCAGGGCCTCGCCGGCGAAATACTTCAGGATGCGACCGGCGCGGACGGTCTCGCCGATGCCCTCGGGCAGGGTCTTGCCCTCTTCGCGCGACAGCAGGCGACCCAGCTGCTCGCGCCGCTCCATCACCAGCGTTCCGGCCCGATCCAGAACGTCGGAGCGAACCTCGGGCGAGGCTTCGGACCAGGATGGAAAGGCGGCTTTGGCGGCGGCGACGGCGGCGTTGACCTCGGCCTGTCCGCCGTCCGGCGTATGGGCGACGATCTCGTTGGTGTTGGACGGGTTTCGGCTCTCGGTTGGTCGGGCCACGTCTGCGCGCTCGCCGTCGATCAGGTGGCTGAGGTTGATGGCGTTGGTCATGGCGTATCCTTTGAAGAAAAGACCGGCGAAGGGGGAGCGTCGCCGGGGAGGGAGGTCTTCGATCAGCCGGTCATGTCTTCCAGCTCGCGACCCCGGGTCTCCTTCACCCAGGCCTGAACGAGGAAGTAGGAGACCAGCGCACTGGCGGCGTAAAAGCCGTAGGTCGCGGGCAAGCCGAGACCCGCCGCCATCGCCGGGAAGCTGACCGAGATGGCGAAGTTGGCGATCCACTGGGCGAACCCGGCCACGGCCAGGGCCGATCCTCGCATCTGGTTGGGGAACATCTCGCCCAGCATGACCCACATGACGGGACCCCAGCTGAGATTGAAGAAGACGACATAGGCGTTGGCGGCGATCAGGGCGATCAGGCCGACCTGGCCCGGCAGGTGAACGGCTCCGTCGATGGTCTGGGCCTGGGAGAAGCACCAGGCGACGACCGCCAGGGTGACGAACATGCCCGCCGAGCCGATCAGCAGCAGTGGCTTTCTGCCGATCTTGTCGATCACGGCGACGGCCGCCAGACAGGCCAGGATCGACAGGGCGCCAGAGCCGATGTTGATCAGCAGGGCGTCGTTCTCGGAGAAGCCCACAGACTGCCAAAGGGTCGCGCCATAGTAGAAGACGATATTGATGCCGACCAGCTGCTGGAACACCGCCAGGATCAGACCGGCCCAGACGATCGGCCGGACCTTGCGGGTCATTGGGTCTAGCAGATCGCGGAAGCTCGGCTTGTGATCGGCGGCGAGGGAGGCGCGTATCTCGGCGACCTTACGCGCGCCAGCGGCCGGGCCGAACAGTTTCGACAGCACCGCCTGCGCTTCGGCGTCGCGGTTCTTGACGACCAGGAAGCGGGGGCTCTCGGGGATCAGCAGCAGGGCGGCGAGATAGATGGCGGCGGGCACGACCTGCAGCCAGAACATCCAGCGCCAGGCTGGGAAGCCCAGCCAGAACTCCGCCGTCGATCCGCCCGCCGTCGCCGCCAATGCGTAATTAGCGACGAAGGCCCCGGTCAGGCCCGTGATGATCATGATCTGCTGCACGCTGGACAGTCGTCCGCGCATGGAGGCTGGCGTGACCTCGGAGATATAGGCGGGGGTCAGGACGCTGGCGGCACCGACGCCCAAGCCGCCGATGAAGCGGGCGATGATGAAGTGGGCGGATGAGTCCGCCGCCCCGGCCCAGAAGGCGCTGACGATGAACAGGGCGGCGGCGATCAGCATGACCGTCTTTCGCCCGATCAGGTCGGCGAGCCGCCCCGCCGCGAAGGCGCCGAACGCACAGCCCAGCAGGATGGCGCCGACGTTGAAGCCGGTACCGAGCGCCGACAGGTTGAACGCCTGCTCCAGCCCGTCCTGGGTGCCGTTGATCACGCCGGAATCATAGCCGAACATGAAGCCGCCGATGGTCGCCACCGCGACGATCAGGGCGATGAAGGCCATATTGACCTGATCGCTCCCCGCGATGTCGGGTCCTGATCCGCCTGTCGGTCCTGCCATTCTCGTGTCCTCCTCGGTGGGCTCTGACGGCCCGATTGTTTTGGTTGGTCAGCGCCAGCCGGCGTCGACGAAATGCTCGTGTCCCGTGATGAAGCGGGCGTCGTCCGAGGCCAGGAACAGGGCCAGGGCCGCCACGTCCGATGGCTCGATCCGGCCCTTCAGGCATTGGGCGGCGACGATCTCGGCCTCGCCTTCGGGGGTGTACCATTTCATCTGGCGCGGGGTTTTGACATTGCCGGGGACGATGCAGCTGACGCGGACGCCGTCGACCCCCAGTTCTCGCGCCAGGGCCCGCGTCATGCCTTCGATGCCGGCCTTGGCGGTCTCGTAGATGGACAGGTCGGGCAGGCCCAGATGCCAGCTGATCGAGCCGAGGTTCAGGATCACGCCACGCCCCTTTTCGCGCATGCCTGGCGCCACCGCCTGGGCGGCGAAATAGAGGTGGCGCAGGTTCACGCCGATCCGATCGTCCCAGTAGGCGGGCGTGACCTCGGCCAGCGTATGGCGGTCGTCGTTGGCGGCATTGTTGACCAGGACGTCTATGGCCCCGTGCTCGGCGATGATTCCGGCCAGTGTGGCCCTTAGCACCTCCAGATCGAGCAGGTTGCACGACCTGAAGTCCGGCGGTGTAGCGCAATCCGATAGACTGGCGACCAGCGCGTTGGAGGCGTCTTCGACCACATCGAGGAAGACGACCTTGGCTCCCTGTCGCCCGAAGCCCTCGGTCAAGGCGGCCCCGATGCCGCTGCCGCCGCCGGTGACGACGACGAGGCGGTCCCTGAGGGACGGATAGATCGCTCCGCTCACAGCAGGCCCCGTCCGGCGAGATTGGCCATCAAGGCCGAAATCCCGAACGTCCACGGCGGGGCGTCCTCGCACGACGCCACACGGTTTCGCAGCACGCCCAGCTTAGGCGACGACACGCAGACCTCGTCGCCCGTCCTGTGGGTAAAGCCCTGACCGGCTGCGTCGCGGTCATCGATAGGAGCGAACATTGTGCCGAGGTACAGGGCGAACCCATCCGGGTACTGGTGCGATGACGAACAGGTCTGGGCCGCGAGATCGAGCGGATCGCGGCTGATCAAACGCATCGACGATTGCCCCGACATGACGAACTCGTCCTGGCCCGTGACGGTCAGTGAGATGATGGCGTCGCGCACGTCGTCGATGCCGAAGGTATCGTCGAACAGCCGGATCCACGGGCCGACCGAGGCGGAGGCGTTATTGTCCTTCGCCTTGCCCAGCAGCAGCGCCGACCGGCCCTCGATGTCACGCAGATTGACGTCATTGCCCAACGCCGCGCCGACGACCTGACCCCTCGGATCGCAGATCAGCACGACCTCGGGTTCCGGATTGTTCCAGGCGCTGTCGGATCGCACCCCAACCAGATCGCCCCAGCCGACGGAGGCCAGCACCGGGGCTTTGGTAAAGATTTCGGCGTCCGGGCCGATGGCGACTTCGAGATATTGCGACCAGAGGCCTTCTTCGATCAGCACGACCTTCAGCGCCTCGGCTTCGGCGGAACCGGGCTTGACGGCGGACAGGTCGGCGCCGACCCGCTCGGCCAGCGCGGTACGAATGGTCTGGGCGGCGCCCGCATCGCCGCGCGCCCGTTCCTCGATCACCCGCTCCACGGCGGACACGGCGAAGGTCACGCCCGACGCCTTCACGCACTGAAGATCCAGCGGCGAGAGCAGGCGGGGCAGGGTGGATGCGTCCCGCAGGTCCAGGCCTTCGAGCGCGCCGAGACTTGGCCCGCTCAACGCCCCGACATCATCTTGTGAGATCGCTTGAGCCGTGGTCGGCGCGGTCGCGGAAATGTCGAACACCTGGCCGCCGCGCACCAGCACGGGGGTGGGGCCTTCGGCCAGCAGCAGACGTCCGAGGAACGTCCCTTCGCGCCAGTCTTCGGGCATGTCGTCGATTAACTGCAAGCGCGCCTCCGTCCACATTCTGACGACGTGGTAGCGCTAACATGATCAGGTCGAAGCCAAGGTGTCAATGCGGGGCGGGGCCGGTGCTTTCGCGAACGACCAAGCGATGTGGCCAGGCCTCGGCAGGCTGTCCGGCACGAGCCAGGCGGATCGCCGCCTCGTAGGCCATGTCGGCGGCGGGCTGGCGGATCGTCGTCAAGGTCGGCCAGGAACTGGCGGCGATGTAGCTGTCATCGAAGCCTGCGACCGAGATATCCTTGGGCGCATCCAGCCCGGCGCCGTGGACGGCCGCCAGGGCTCCGGACGCCATGTCGTCGTTGCTGGCGAAGATCGCGGTGGGACGGGGCGTCTGCGTCAACAGCCGTCGCGCGGCTTCCAGGCCCGATCGATAGGTGAAATCCCCGGCCGCGACCGAGAGGCTGGTCCCCGGCATCGAAGCCATAGCCTCCTCCGCACCCCGGCGACGTTCGGCGCTGGCGCTCTGATCGCTGCGGCCCTCGATGAGGCCGATACGGCGGTGCCCGAGTTGCAGCAGGTGTTCGACAATCTCGCGCGCCGCCGCCCGATCATCGACCCGCAGGCTGACCACATCGTCTCTCTCGCTCGGCGCGGCGAGGACGACGGCGCGAACGCCCGCCTTGGCGATCGCCTCGAGGGTGGCCGCCGATTCTCCAAGGGGCGGCGGCACGATCAGTCCCTGTGCGCCACCGGCCGCGAGGCGCGAGACCGCCAGCCGCTCGGCCGTCGGATCGCCCGCCTGCGACGGCTCGATCATCAACAGGAGCCCTGCCGCGCGCGCCCCGGACAGGGCGCCGGCCAGCACTTCGGCGAGATAGGCGTTGCTGGGGTTGGCGTAGAGCAAACCGATCCGACCGGCGCCCGCGCGCGCCAGGATCCGCGCGGCCGGATCGGGCGCATAGCCGATCTCGGCGATGATGGCTTGAATCTTGGTTCGGGTCTCAGGCCGCACGCGCGCGCTGTCGTTGATCACGCGGGAGACCGTCATGGGCGAAACACCCGCCAGCCGGGCGACGTCGCCGATGTTCGGCTTGCGATCGTCGTCGTTCATCTCGTCCCCCCGCCACGAACCGCCACGCCGCGCGAAGTCGCGGGATTTGGGCACGCGCGTCAAGGTCGATGGATCAGTGCGTCTGGATCTGCGGGGCCAGTCGGACGGCCCAGGGACCGCCAGCAAGCGCCGCAGGCGGTGACAACCGCGTCTCTCCTTCAGGCAGAATGGTGACGATGTCCGCCGCGCCGGCCTCGCTGATCCAGTGCGCCGACACTGGGCCGGGGAACGGCCGTCCGATGGTCAACGGCGCGCCATCCATGCTGAACACCAGTGCGTCCCCGTCTGGCCCGGACGTCGCCCAGCCGCTGGCAGTCGAGGGCAGAAGCACTGGGTCAGGCCGGAGCGACGCACGCTCAGCCACGCTCAACGCCGTCTCGACCCGACGGCTGAAGGCTGGAAATGGATCCTCGACGCCGGTGATCGCTAGCCCCGGCGCGCGATCGCGATAGTCTCGATAGGCTCGGTACCGCATCGCCGGCGTCGATTGCCACAGGGTCCGGCGAACCGCGCCGGGGTCGGCCGCACCGGCCAGATCGGCCTCGGTGGCGATGCCATCCACCTGCTGGCGCGGCGCCTTGTTGATCCCGCCCTCGACGGCGAACAGCACGCCGTCCGGCCGGTAGACCCAGTGATGAAATCCGATCGCGTCCAGCGTCTTGGATCGCACCGGGTCGTCGAGGATCGCGTCCATCTCCGCCTTGGGAATCTCCAGCGCGACCCAGACGGACGCGCCCGTCTCGCGCTCCCACTCGGCGATCGTATCGATCCAGAACTGCACGAACGACAGCGGCCCCGTGTATTCCGGATCCAGTCCGTAGATGACGTTGGTTCGACCCTTCAGCGCCTCCAGCGTGTGGCGGATGTAGAGCCGGTGGAGGTCGCGACGAACGGGGTCGGATACGTCCCAGAAGGTCTCGGAGGCAGGGACCTCGTCGGGCAGACCCGTCGCCTGCAGCGCGTTGACCGGCCGCCATGGGAAATCGACGTAGTGGGCGCGGCTCTCCAGCAGCCAGTGCTGGAGGTAGAGCTTGTGATACAGGACCACGCCCTTCCGCTCCGCCTGATCGGCGAAGGTCGACAGGCGATCGAAGAACCACGGATTGAACCGCGTCAGGTCGTATTGGCTCAGGCCGTCCCAGGCGCGTCCCTGGCCGCTGCGGGCCCATGGCAGTTCCATGAACGGTCCCCAGACCTCGCCATCGCCCTGGCTGGGTGAGCCATAGAAGTCGTGATCCACCCGCCGCCGGTCGTACCAGAGGCCATAGTTGTGAACGACGTAGTCGCCGGTCTTCAGACTGTCGGCCAGCTGTTCAAGATCGTCTGTCAGACCGACACCCTCCAGTCCGGGCGCGAAGCGGGTCAGGGCGGGGCCGAACGCGGGCGCCAGGGCCGGGACCATCTGGGCTTGGAAGAATGAGAAGCCCAAGCGACGACGCAGGGCGGGTTCACCGTCGATGACGAACCGGCCATCGACCAGTGTCAGCGGGTGACGCTCCGGCGGCGCGCGCGTCTCGGCCACGTAGGCAGCGACCTGCATGTCCGACAGCAGAGGCGTCGAGGCCGGAACGTCGGGCACGGGCGAAGGCTCGAGCGCGGCCAAGGCCGACGATCCAAGCCGGGCTTCCAGTTGTGCGCGATAAAGGCTGGCGGGCGTCTGCGGCTGGGCGCGGAAGAAGTCTCGGCCGGGCGCGATGCGAGGATCCTCCAGCGCCCCGTCCCCGGTCAGCACTCCCCGACATCCGATCGCGGCGTTGGATGCGCCGGGCGGGTTTCGAACCTCGACGGCGCTCGCCTCGCAGTTCCACAGCACCGAGTTGGCCGCCGACCAGCCGGCGCCCTGACCGTCGCGTCCCCGGTGGGTCATGTTGATCGCCCCGCCCCTCACCCTGACGCGATCGAACAGCGCGCCCGTCGCCCAGCTTTCCAGCGTGCCGCTGTCGCCGTGCGCCTCTTCCGACAGGCAGTCGAGGAAGACGTTGGGACCGGCCGCCGCATGGCCCAGGCCGAAATCGTGGATGCCCTCGCGGCTGGTGCAGCGAACGAAAAGCGATTGCTGGCCTGCCGAGTAGAAGACCCTGCGCCTCAGACCGCCGATCTCGGACACGGGCTCTGATGCCGACACGTCCTGCACGGTAATCCGACGGCTGGTCGCCCCCAGATCGACGACCGAGCTGACGAAGCCCACGGCGGTGACGTCGCGGACCCAGCCGTCCTCGACCGCGTCGATGGCGATGCCGAACCAGCTGTGATCCTCGTCCTTCGGCCGCTCGGGCGCGGAGGGGGAGATCAGGCGCAGATGCTCCACGCCCGCCTCACGCAGGCGAACCGCCGAAGGGCCGACGCTCAGGACCGCGCCGTCCGAAGGCTCGAGCGCCATGGTCAGAGGCGCGTCCAGGGTGACGGCGTCGCCGTCGATGGCGACGATGCGTCGATCCCAGACGATGTCGCGCGATCCCGGCGCCCAGTTCAGTCGCGTCTCCGGCCGCCAGCCGACGAAGGCATCCATGCCGAGACTGGCGATCCAGGCCGCCGTGCTGGGGCGGCGCACGACGACGCTGTCGCCGATCGACAGACCGTCCGTACTGATCGACGGAAGGACCGATCCGCCGACCCGGACCGCGCTGGAAATCTGTCGCAGGTCTGCCGCTTCAGGGGCCTGACGGGTCGGCGTGTCGATGCGGATCAGCGCGCGTCGGACGTGACCGGTGGCGATCAAGCGCGTCCCGTCGACATCGCTCCCGGCGCCCCTGAGGACCACGCCGCCGGCCGAGAGACGGATCTGCCCGTCGATCTCGAACGCGCCGGCGTCGAGCTGAACCACGCCCCGGCGTCCCTGCGAGTCCTCTGGCAACCGCTCGACCAGACGCACCGCTGCCATGACTCGATCCGTGTCGTCTCCGGGGCCGGGCGTCACGAGGATCGATGCCGGCGCATGCGGCAAGGGCACGCCCCCGCCGCGATAGCCCGCGTGGGAAAAGTCGATCGGCGGCGCCCGCCATCCGAACAGCGGGTCGGGCGTCTGCGCCATTGACGCAGTCGACAGCCAGCAGGCCGTCACAACGATCCATCCCCACCGCTTCAAGGCGACCTCCCTAGATTTCGTCTCAAAAGTATTATTATATCATCGCTGAGCGACGGGCCATGCCCGACCGCGAACCGGCGCAGATCGGAACATCCAGGGCGGAGGATATCTCGAATGCTGACGCGGCGGACTTGGCTTATCGGCGCTTCCGCGTCGCCGCTCGCGAGCGCGGTTGGGGCCTGGGCGCCCGCCGTAGAGGATGTCCAGCAGGTCGCCGACACTATGCGTCGGGCCACACGCTTCATGACCGAACGGGTCTCCACGCGGGGCGGCTACGTCTGGTCGTATCTGGCCGATCTGTCGCGCCGGTGGGGCGAGATGGAGGCCTGGCCCAGCATGATCTCGACCCAGGCGCCCGGCACGCCCGAGATGGGTCAGATCTTCCTAGACGCCTATTATGCCACCGGCGAGACGCTCTATTACGACGCCGCCGTAGAGGCCGGCGACGCCCTGATCGCGGGTCAGCACCCGAGTGGAGGCTGGAACTACATCATCGATTTCGAAGGCGAGGAATCCCTGCGTCGCTGGTACGAAACCATCGGGCGCAATGGCTGGCGGCTGGAGGAATTCCAGCACTACTACGGCAACGCCACCTTCGACGATCACGCGACGGTGGAGTGCGGGCGTTTCCTGCTGCGGCTGCATCTTGAGAAGGGCGAGCCCCGGTTCCGCTCCGCCGTGGACAAGGCCATCGGCTTCGTCCTCGACAGCCAGTATCCGATCGGCGGCTGGCCCCAGCGTTGGCCGCGCATGGGGACGTTCGAGAACCACGGCCGTCCCGACTACACCGGCTACATCACGCTGAACGACGAGGTCGCCGAGGAGAACATCGACTTCCTTCTGCTGGTCCTCCAGCAACTGGGCGACGAGCGTGTGCGCGAGCCTATCATGCGGGCGATGGCCTGCTATATCGCGCTTCAGCAGCCTCAGCCGTCTCCCGGTTTTGCGCTCCAATACACCCTCGACTTGAAGCCCGCCGGCGCCCGCACCTACGAGCCATCGGCCCTGTCTCCGCACACGACGGCGGCGGCCCTATCCAAGATGATGGACTTCTACGAAATGACCGGAGACCGCGCCTTCCTGGAGCGGATCGGGGAGGGGCTGGACTGGCTTCGGGCGGTCGAGGCGCCGGTCGAGGCCCACGTCGGCGGGCTCAACTATTTCCGCTACGTCGAGCTGGGCACGAACCGTTTCATCGCCGTCCACCGACGGGGCTCCAATGCCCAGAACGGCGAGTTCTACAGCGACTACGACATGACGGGTGCCAAAGCCGAAAAGCGCATCGACGTCGCTCGTCTGCAGAGCCGGCTCGAGCAACTTTCCCGCCTCTCGCCGGATGTGGCGACAGTGCGATCGACGCTTTTCGGCAGAGGTCCCTCGCTGATGCCAGAATACTGGGTGACCCGCGCCGTCGGCGGATCCGACCTGAACGTCACCGGCGCGCAGGCGCGTGCGCAGGACGCTGCGGAACTGGTCACGTCTCTCAACGAGGAGGGCTACTGGCCTCAGGAACTGCGAACCACCAGCCATCCCTATCGCGGTCCCGGGCCAGCGCAGCCCCCCGCCGACTTCGTCGATCCGGGCCAGGTCGGGGATGCGTGGGACACCTCGCCCTTCACGCTCCCCTCGGGCCCGATGGGCATCTCGACCGGCGCCTACATCAACAACATGAGCCGCCTGATCGCCTATCTGCGGGACGCGGCATGAGATGCTGCTTGCTCCTCGGAGCCATTGCTTCGTCGACAATCGGGCTTCTGGCGGCGAGCGCCTCGGCGCAGTCGGTCATCCCTTCACGATCCCCCGAGGGTCTGGCCTATCGCGCCCAGCCGCTGACGACGGAGATCTTCCTCGCCGACCCTTCCGCCCACGTCTTCGAGGGGCGCATCTACGTCTACGGATCGCATGACATCGAAGGCCCGCCCGCCGACGACCAGCCGGGCAAGGGTTATGTGATGAACGACTATCGGGTGTTGTCGATGGATCGTATCGGAGGTCCGACGACCGTCCATCCCGTCGCTCTCGCCCTGGCCGACGTGCCTTGGGCGGATCGTCAGCTCTGGGCGCCGGGCGCCGCCTATCGCAACGGCCGCTACTACCTCTACTTCCCCGCAAAGGACGTTGATGGCGTGTTCCGCATCGGCGTGGCCACCGGCGACCGGCCCGAGGGCCCATTCACGCCGGAGCCTGCGCCAATCCCGGGCGCCTACAGCATCGACCCGAGCGTCTTCGTCGATGACGATGGCGAAGCCTATATGCTGTTCGGCGGGATCCACGGCGGCCAGCTCCAGCGCTGGGCCACCGGCGCCTACGATGCATCCGCCGGCGACACGGACCGCAACCAACCGGAGGCACGGGCGCTGGCGCCCCGGATCGCTCGGATGGCGCCTGACATGCTGGGATTTGCAGAGGCGCCGCGCGACCTGATTATCGTCGATGAGGCGGGCGCTCCGATCCAGGGCGGCGACCACGACCGTCGTTTCTTCGAGGCCGCCTGGATGCACAGGCATGATGGTCTCTACTATTTCAGCTATTCGACCGGCGACACGCATTCGATCGCCTACGCCACCTCGGCGTCTCCCTACGGACCGTTCACCTATCGTGGTCGGGTCCTTCTGCCGGTTCAGGGCTGGACCACGCACCACTCGATCGCCGAGGTCGAGGGGCGGTGGCGGCTGTTCTATCACGACACCCAGATGTCAGATCGCAACAATCTGCGTAGCGCCAAGGTCGTGGATCTCGTCCACGGTCCGGACGGCGCGATCCAGACCATCGACCCCTTCATCCGCTAATGTTCAGTCGTCATCAGTCGAGGCCCCACATGCCCTCTCTCCATCGCCGCGCCGCTCTGTCGAGCCTTCTGGGCGGCGTCGCGCTCGCCGCTCTGCCGGGCCGCCCCGTCTTTGCCCAAACCAATGAGGCGGCCGCGCCGCTGGGCCGCGAATGGTCCCACATGCGCTGGGCGCGGGGCATCGAGAACCAGAGAAAGGCCGATCTGGGCGACGGGACGTTCCTGAACCCGATCATGTCGGGCGATCACCCCGATCCGTCGATCCTGAAGGACGGCGACGACTACTACATGACTTTCTCGTCGTTCGAGTCGGTGCCAGGCATCCACATCTGGCATTCGAAGGATCTGGTGAACTGGCAGCCGGTGGTCGCGGCCCTGACGACCAATATCGGTTCCGTCTGGGCGCCCGAGCTCTGCAAGCACGGCGACCGGTTCTATGTCTACATCCCGGCCCGTTTCCCCGATTACCGCTCCAGCTACGTCATCTGGGCCGACGCGATCGAGGGACCCTGGTCGGAGCCGATTGACCTGAAGCTGCCGAACCGGATCGACCCCGGCCACATCGTCGGCGAGGACGGCAAACGCTACCTGTTCATGAGTGGCGGCGACCGGGTGAAGCTGACCGACGATGGTCTGGCGACCGACGGCGAGCTGGAGCACGTCTACGACCCCTGGCGCTATCCCGACGACTGGATCGTCGAAGGCTTCGCACCCGAAGGCCCCAAGCTGATGAAGCGGGGAGACTATTTCTACATGATCACCGCCGTTGGCGGCACGGCCGGTCCGCCGACCGGGCATATGGTCATCGCGGCGCGGTCGCGGTCCATCCACGGCCCGTGGGAGAACTGCCCGCACAACCCGATCGTCCGCACGGTCTCCGGCGCCGAGAAATGGTGGTCGCGGGGTCACGCCACCCTGGTCGAGGGGCCTGCCGGCGACTGGTACATGGTCTACCACGGCTACGAGAACGCCTACTGGAGCCTGGGTCGCCAGACGCTGTTGGACCCAGTCGAGTGGACCGAGGACGGCTGGTTCCGCGCCAAGGGTGGCGATCTGGCGACGCCGCTGCCGATGCCGGAGGGCGGCACGGCCGTCCCGCACGGCATGGCGCTTTCGGATGACTTCTCGACCGACAAGTTCGGCATCCAGTGGAGCTTCTACGACCCCCAGGCGGACGAGAAATCACGGCTGACGCGCGCCGAGGGCGTGCTGCACATGCGTTCCAAGGGAACCGCGCCCAGCAACTGTTCGCCGCTGACCTTCGTGCAGGGCGATCAGGGCTATGTGCTGGAATGCGAGATCGAGATCGATCCGGGGACGGTCGCCGGGATCATCCTGTTCTACGACCGTCAGCTTTACGCCGGGCTGGGTTTCGACCCCGCCAAGTTCGTCACCCACCAGTACGGCATCGAACGCGGCCGACCCGAGCATGCCTATGGTTCCAAGATGCACCTACGGCTCACCAACGCCTTCCAGAACGTCTATTTCGATACATCGAGCGACGGCGTGACCTGGAAGCGGTTCGACCGGGGGATGGAGGTTTCCGGTTATAACCAGAACGTCCGCGGCGGATTCATGATGCTGCGCCCCGCGCTCTATGCGGCGGGGGAGGGCGAGGCCCGGTTCAAGAACTTTACCTACCGCGCGCTCTAGACAGGCGCTGACACGCTGAACGACCAAGGGCGGGTCCGCATGGCGGGCCCGCCCTAACGCTGTGCGCGACGCATAAAAAAAGGAGCGCCGGTCGAAACCGGCGCTCCAGGTCTGACTCAGGTCCTTGGGAGGAGCACGTCGTCAGTGAGGGGGCCGGGTCCGCGCCAGTTCGGCGCGAACCCGGAAATCATTAGAAGCTGGCGCGGGCGCCGACGAAGAACTGGCGACCGGTCGAGCCGTAGTTGGTCACGACGGGATCGTCGGCGTACCCCCAGCGGTTGGTCGTCTGGTTGGTCAGGTTCAGCGCCTCGAAGCTCAGGCGGATATTGTCCGTCAGGGCGTAGGAGGCAGAGAAGTCCACGTTCAGCGTTTCCTTGCTGCCCAGGAAGTCGTTGACCAGCGGCGAGTCCGAGAAGCCCGGATCGGTCGTGCCCGAAGCGATCGGATAGGTCGTCACATACTCGGCGCGATAGGCCGCAGAGACACGTGCCGTGAACCGGGGAACTTCATAGAACAGGGTGAAGTTGAACGCGTCGGGCGAAGCGCCCGTGAACGGTCCGACGCCCGTGACCAGAGGCTGCGGCGTCAGGATGTAGTTCAGTTCCGATTCCAGGTGAGTGTAGTTCGCCTGGATGCCGAGGTTGGTGAAATACCAGGGCAGGAAGGTCAGGTTCTGCTGATAGCTGACCTCGACACCGCGGATGTAGCCGCCCGGTGCGTCGCGGAACTGACGAATGCCGAACGACCGGTCGGCGGCGATGTAGTCCACCTGGTTCTGGGCGTTCTGGCGCGCCGCGGCCGACTGGGTCGTATCGGCGACGATGGCTTCGAACTCGGCGCGCAGTTCGGCGATCGCCGTGGCGTCCAGGATGGACGTCAGCGAGCCCTCACCGACCAGCGTCTGGGGGAAGGACGAGATGTCCTTGTCGAAGAGGGCCACCGAGAACAGGGCGTCTTCCTGGAAATACCACTCGAAGCTGAGGTCCAGATTGGTGGCCAGGAACGGTTTCAGGTTCGGGTTGCCCACGGTGATCGAAGCGCCCGTGGTGGCGCCCAGAGCGTTGGGAACCGTGAAGGCGGTGACGCTCGGCGCCAGATTGCCCAGTAGAGGACGGGCCATGACGCTCGCCGCGCCGAAGCGGATGATCATGTCGTCCGCGATCTCGTAGGCGAGGTTCATCGACGGCAGAATGTTGGTGTATTGGTTGTTGGCGCTGATCGCGCGACCCCGGTTGGTGAAGCCGCTCGAAGTCAGATCGGTCTCCGCTCGGCGCAAACCGGCGTTACCGCGCAGATCACGCCCGAAAAGCTGCAGATTGAAGTCGGCCTGTGCGTAGTAGCTCAGGTCGTCCTCTTCGACCGTGAAGGTCTGCGCGAAGTTGAACTTGGTCGAGATGCGCCAGTCGTTCCACTTGTTGACGCAGTTGCACTCGAAATCGAAGACCCGGCGGAAGGCGTCCAGATTGGGCGCGAAGAACGAGGTCGGCGTGCCGGCCGGCAGGTCCAGACCTTGTCCGAATGTGAAGACCGAACCCATCTCGTTGATGTTGACGCCGGCTTCGAGCAGGCTGGGGTTCAGGGTCTCACGCGCGGATTCACGCTGCAGCGCCGTGGTCGAGAAGCCGAAAGTCTTCTTGGTGGCTCCGAACTTGAACGTGACCTGGTCGCTGGCATCCCAGGCGAAGTCGAGCGAGCCGCCGGAATAATCGTTCTCCACCCGGCGCTCGAAGTAGCGGATGGCCGAGAAGCCCTTGACCACGTCCCATTTGGTCGGGTCGGCGACGTCGAAGCCGAAGTTGATCGACGGCATGTCGCCGCCCGCACGGTCGTCATAAACGAAATAGCCGTCGCCGGTTGCGCCGCTGCCCGAGTTCAAGCGGTTGAACTCCACCAGCGAGCCTTGGGATTCGTTGACCGAGCTGCTTTCGCCGTAGATGGCGCGGACACGCAGGGTGTCGCTGAACTCATGATCGACGGTGACCGTGGCCTGTTTGAACTCGGTCTGGAAGCGCGCTTCGTCCGCTGCCGACCGCATGTCGACGTTACCCAGGACCAGATAGTTGGCGTTCTGGCCGTTGTCGCTGAGGCCGGCGTCCAGCAGACGCACGCCCGGACGACCGATCAGGTCATAGCGACGCGCCAAGCCGGTGGGGTCGAAGATGTAACCGCGCGACGAAGGGCTGTTGTAATAATCGTAAGGCTCGAGATTGTTCGGATTGAAGCTGAAGCCGGACAGGGTGCCGGGCACCGGCGTGGTGCCATAGATTTGCTGACCGCAATCGATGCCGGCGAGAATCGCGGTTTCGGCGCGCGCCGTGCAGTTCGCATAAAGGCCACGGCGCAGGGCGTTGGTGCCGCCCACGTTGGCGTTGGCCAGCTGGTAAGTGGCGGGCGCAGCCGTACCCTGGGTGTTGTTGCGGTTCAGGCCGACGGGCGAGATTTGATAGTTGGTCGAGACCTGATCCAGTTTGGAATAGACGCCGTCGATCGCGATCGTCGTGCGATCGGTCGGACGCCACTGGAAGCCCGTGGTGATGCCGATCCGCTCCTGCTCGAGCGCCTGCTGGTTGATGGTCGGCAGGGCGGGGATGCGCACCAGCGAGCCGGGCGAGATGGTCGTGCCGGCTGCGGTGCCGGTGGCGTTGTTGTTCCGCAGCGTCGACCCGATCGGTGAGTTGATCAGGTTGTAGGCGGCAAGGTTGGAGCCGCGCAGGGCGTCGCAGTACGAGATGTTGGTAATGTTGACGCCGGGAATGACGCCGTTGTTACAGGCGGTCCCGGTCGGAGCGGCGAAGCCCTGACGGGTCAGGATGCTGGTGCCCGCCGCGATGTTGGGCGTGCCGGCGAATGTCGCGCCGCGGTAGGTGTAGTCAGACTGGCCCGCCTGACGCTGATAGCTGTCGACGGTCTGGTCGCGCTTGTTGTAGGCGATCGAGCCGATCAGGCCGATCTCGCCGAGGTGATTGAACTGCCAACGGTTCGATGCCAGCGCCGCGACACGCGGATTGTGGGTCTCGCCGTTCTCGTAATAGGCGTCCTGGACCGACAGGCCCAGACGCGGGCCCTGATAGTCGAAGGGACGTCCGGTCTGCAGGTCGACCGTCGCGCCCAGCGACCCTTCTTCGGTCTCTGCTGACGCCGTCTTCTGGACCTTCAGCGAGTTGAACAGCTCGGAGGCGAAGGTGTTGAAATCGAAGCCCCGGCCGCGGTTGGGGTTGTCGCCGGAAATGCTGGCTCCGGCGGTCGAAAGCGCCTCCATGCCGTTCAGGCGGACGCGGGTGAAGTCGCTGCCGAGGCCGCGAACGGTGATGCTCCGGCCTTCGCCGTTCTCGCGGTCGATCGAAACGCCCGGCAGGCGCTGCAGCGACTCGGCCAGGTTGGCGTCGGGGAAGTCGGCGATATCCTCGGCATTGATGGCGTCCACCATCACATTCGCGTTGCGCTTGGTGTTCAGTGCGCTGCGCAGGGAGCCTCGGAAGCCGGTGACGACGACTTCATCGACCTGAGACGCTTCATCGTCCTGGGGCGCGGGCGCTGAGGGTGAGGTCTGCGCCCACGCGCCCGTTGCGGCGAGCGTGAACAGGATGACGCCTGCGGAGGCGGCGGTGCGCAGATGGCGCAGCTTGGCTGTCGACATAACTTTTAGCTCCCCATGTCCGACCCTCTAACGGGACCTGGACCCAGCCTTTCGGCAAAAACAACAGCAGCGATGATACCGGTGTCATAGCCGTTTGGCTACAGCCCGGGAGTCGCAACGCGTCCAGATCGATTTAGTATGATAATCTTACGAGTGCAAGCGCGGGCTTCGGGACCGATCTCTGTCGTGACACGCGTTCGTACCCAGGCGTTCTGAAGTCGCGAGATGAGGATCGTGACGGAGCGTCTCCCTAGCAGTTGAAATGAGGTCGCGGCTTACCTGTCGCAAGGTATGCAGATCGAGGGTTCTGGCGATGCTGCCAGCCTCACGCACACCTGTCGTCACTGAATGATGGCGACCTAACAATGCGAGGGAGGTGGAAGACCTAACTCCAGCTGTAGGCATCAACCTGACCGATGAGTTCAACGATCTGTACGTCGATGCCTCGGACCGCTTGAACGTCCATACCCACACCGGCCGCCAGTTTTTCGCGGGCGTGCGCTACACCTTCTGAGACAAGACGTTCTCCCAAAGATGTCTCGGCGCCGGATTCCTTCATGGGGGCCGGCGCTTTTTTTTTTGCGCCAGATGGTCGCAGCCAGATTCCCAGCGCGCATTTTCTGGGGCTGAGGTGCCTGGCGGGCAGGAGAGGGAACGTCCGCCTCTGAGTCTCAGCAGCCATTTGAAAAGTCTGCTTTGTCATCGTTGTCCTGCAACGTGACACTGTCGATCAGCACAGCGGTTGAGCTTCACTCCGCAGCGATTAAACGCCCATGGTGCGGATTTTCAACGAGGTGCCTCGTGTCTGATTTTGCGATTGCCCAGACGCCTTTCGGCCCCGTTCGGGGAGCGCGTCAGTCATTTGGCGTCTGCTTCCTGGGTGTGCCTTACGCCGCTGCGCCCGTTGGCGAACTGCGCTTTAGCTCGCCGCAACCGCATCAGCCTTGGAGCGAACCTCGCGATGCGACGCGGCACGGGCCGACCGCACCCTATCAACTGGCGGACTTTGAAGCTCTGGATCTCGCGCCGCTCGTTGGCGAAGGCTGGATCCAGGGTGATGACTATCTGAACCTGAACATCTGGACGCCGGACCCCACGGCGTCGGGCCTGCCTGTGCTCGTCTTCATCCACGGCGGGGCCTGGACGGGCGGGTCGGGCGCGGCGCCCGTGCACGACGGAGCGGCCTTCGCGCGAGACGGCGTGGTCTGCGTGACGATCAACTATCGGCTGGGTATCGATGGCTTCCTGCCCATTCCGGGCGTGCCGACCAATCTGGGCCTGCGCGACATGATCGCGGCATTGGAATGGATACAGAAGGGAATTGCGGCGTTCGGCGGCGATCCGGCGAACGTGACCGTGGCCGGAGAGTCCGCCGGGGCCATGTCGATCGGGGATCTGGTCACGTCGCCCTTGGCCAAAGGGCTGTTCAGACGGGCGATCATCCAGAGCGGCCATGGCTCGATGGTGCGGTCGATCGCGACGAACCGGAAAGTCGTGGACCGGTTGGCGAAGATGTTGGGCATACCGGCGACCATCGACGGGTTCCGGACAGTTTCGGCGCAGGCCGGGCTAGATGCGCTAGACAAGGTTCAGCAGCCGGCAGCCAAGTTGGACCTTCGCGGTCCGACAGGGCGTGAGCCTGCCTATGGGCTAAGCAAATTCCTCCCCGTTTTTGGAGACGACGTCATCCCCGTCCCGCCGCTGCGGGCGTTGGAACAGGGCGCGGGGGCCGAGGTCGATGTGTTGATCGGCACCAATTTGGAGGAGATGAACATCTATCTCGTCCCGACGGGGGCCAAGGCCAAGATCAACGGTCTGCTGGCCTGGTTCATTCTCGGCAAGGTGGAGCCCAAGGCAGGGCGGATGCTGAAGGCCTATAAGCGCGAGGGCGAGAAGGCCGGCGACCAACTGGCCCGAGTGCTGTCGGATCTCGTCTTTCGCTGGCCCGCGCGGGTGTTCGCGGCGCGGCATCGGGGCCGCACGCATTTTTATGAGATGGGCTGGCGCTCCCCCGCTTTCGACGGCGAGTTAGGCGCGTGCCACGCGGTGGAAATGCCGTTCGTGTTCGACACCCTGGCGACAGGTGCCGGGCCTAAGGGGTTCCTGGGCGAGGCACCGCCGCAGGCTCTGGCCAGCAGCATCCACAAGATCTGGGTCGATTATGCGCGGGACGGCACAGCGCCCTGGCCTGAGTATGAGCCCAGAACGCGGCAGGTCTACCGGCTGGATCTCGGCGAGGCGGTGCGCGATCCGGACATTCCTGCCGCCAGGCTGTGGCGCGAATAGGGAGGTCGCAGATGTATCTGGAACGCTTCAAGGTCACCGACCAGGTCGCCGTGGTCACGGGCGGAGCCAGCGGCATCGGCTTTTCGTGCGCGGAGGCTCTGGCCGAGGCGGGGGCGCGGTTGGTCATCGCTGATCTGAAGCAAGACGCAATCGACAAGGCGATCGCCGCGTTCGCTGAAAAGGACTTCGCGGCCGAGGGCGTCATCATGGACGTGTCGGACGCCAAGGCGGTTGAACGGGCGGCCGACGATGTGGTCGCGCGTCTGGGTCGGATCGATATTCTGGTCAACAATGCCGGGATCGCCCGCAGCGAGATCGCGGCCGAGGACATGGAGGACGAACGCTGGCTGAACGTCCTCGACGTCAACCTGAACGGGACCTTCTGGTGCGCGCGGGCGGTCGGGCGGCACATGCTGGCGCAGGGGTCCGGCAGTATCGTCAATGTCGGCTCGATGAGCGGCCTCATCGTCAACCGGCCGCAGGGCCAGGCGCACTACAATGCGTCGAAGGCGGCCGTGCATCAGCTGACGCGGTCGTTGGCGGCGGAGTGGGGCGCGCGGGGCGTGAGGGTGAATGCGGTGGCGCCGACCTATATCGCCACGCCGCTGAACGCCTTCGCCGATCGCGAGGCCCCGATGTACAAACGGTGGATCGACTCAACACCCATGGGGCGGCTGGGGGAGCCGGAGGAGGTCGCGTCCGTGGTCCTGTTCCTGGCGTCCAACGCGGCCAGTTTGATGACCGGATCGATCGTCCTGGTCGACGGCGGGTACACCTGTTGGTGAGCGCCGACACGCCCTTGGTCGCCGGTGTCGAGCTCGGCGGGACCAAATGCATCCTCGTCCTGGGCACCGGGCCGGGCGACATCCGCGCCGAGGCCCGCATCGCGACGACGACGCCGGTCGAGACGCTGGACGCCATCGACGAGGTGCTACGTCGCTGGCAGGCCAAGCATGGGTTTCAGGCCGTGGGCGTGGCGAGCTTCGGTCCGATCGAGCTGGACCCCGCCTCGCCCGACCACGGCCGGATCGTCAATACGCCCAAGCCCGGCTGGTCGGGGGCAAACGTGCTGGGTCGCGCACGGCGCTGGGGCGTGCCGATCGGCTTCGACACGGACGTCAACGCCGCCGCCTTCGCCGAGGGACGGTGGGGCGGAGCGCTCGGTCTGTCGTCGTTCGCCTATGTGACCGTGGGAACCGGCATCGGCGTCGGGGCCGTCGTCGAGGGGCGCTCCATCCGGGGGCTGGGCCATATGGAGGCGGGTCATCTGCGGGTCGGACGGCTGGCGGGCGGGGACTTCGCCGGGGTCTGTCCCTTCCATGGCGATTGCGTGGAGGGGCTGGCGTCCGGCCCGGCGATCGCGGCGCGCGCGGGGTTTCCGGCCGAGACACTGACGCGGTCCGATCCCGCCTGGGACGAGCCAGTCTTTGCCCTGGCGGGTCTGTTCCACAATCTGGTCCTGAGCGTCGCGCCTGAGCGGATCCTGCTGGGCGGCGGGATCGGCATGGGGCAGCCGCATCTGCTGCCGCGCATCCGGGCGGCCCTTCTCGACAGTCTGGCGGGCTATGCGCAGGCGCCCCGTATCGCTGCGGGAATCGACGCGTTTCTGGTCAATCCAGCACTGGGTCATCGCGCGGGACCGATGGGTGCGATGGCGCTGGCCTACCTGGCGCTGAGTACCCTGTGATCCGACCTATCTGACAGGTCTTGCCAAACCTGTCAGATAGGTTCAGCTTCTCTTTAGCTCTCGAAGAAGAGCGAGGAGGACGCCGTGGTTCAGGATAATGTGGTTCCCATCGGACCCCCGCATTCGATCATCGTATCGCACGAGATGACCATCGTGCGCGGGCGCGGGACGCTGAAGCCCAGCGCCATCCCTGCGCAGGCGATGGCGGTCGCTTTCGACATGAGCGACGCCAGTCCCAGTCTGACGGTGGTCGGCCATGCGGGTGTGGAGGCCTTGCTGGACCGCGCTGACGCCGGACGGCGTGTCGTTCTCCTGCTGGCGCCCGAAGTGGTCGACCGGATCGACGGCAGCGCCCGACCTGGCGCCCAGACCCACGACATCTATTACCTGCCGTGCGAGTTACGCGCGATCGCCTTGGCCGTGCGGGACTGTACGCGGCGCGGCGAGGCGGCGGGAATCTATCTGGCGGCCAAGAGCATCGAGCTGATCTACGAGACCTGGGCCGCGCTGGATCGGGGCGCACTGACGCCCATGGCCGCCTCGGGCGACCTGACGCAGGCCGACAGCGTGCGGATCGCGGCGGCCCAGACCCTGATCGAGGCGCGCTGGCACGAGAAGCTGTCGCTGGATCTGGTTGCGGCGGAATGCGGCCTGAACCGTGAGAAGCTGACGCGCGGGTTCCGGCTGATGTTCTCATGCTCGGTCACCGAGGCTCTGGCGGAGCGTCGGCTGACGCAGGCCAGTCGGATGCTGCTGACCACCGACTTGCCGGTGTCGTCGGTGGGTTACGAGAACGGCTATATCAACAACGCCAGCTTCGCCCGGGCCTTTGGGCGTCGGTTCGGCGTGTCGCCGTCGGACTTCCGCGCCCGGCATCTGGCGGCCTAGGGTCTAGCGATGAGCCTGATGGATACACACGAGCGAGCGCCTGCGGGCGACCCCGAATCTCGGGTCGAGTTCGCCATTCGCGCGGTCGGCGACCACATCCGCGAGAACGGGCTTCGGGTCGGCGACAGCCTTCCGGGCGAGGGTTATTTCGCCGCCTCCCTGGGCGTTAGCCGCGCGGTGATGCGAGAGGCCTTCGGGGCCATGGCTGCGCTGCGGTTGCTCGACGTCGGCAATGGACGAAAGGCGCGGGTCGGCGCCATGGACGGCTCGATCATCGCGACCTCTCTGGATCACGCGGTCTCGACCGCCCAGATCACCGTCGCCCAGATCTGGGACGTGCGCCGCACGATCGAGGTCAAGACAGCAGCCTTGGCGGCGGCGTGCCGAACCGACGATGAGGCCAAGCGGATCGTGGCCCTGGCCGATGCCCTTTCTAGCGCGCGGGATGATCTGGCCTCGACCACACGCATCGACATCGCCTTTCACGAGGCCATCGCCAAGGCGAGCCACAACGCCCTGTTCGTCCAGATCGTGGCGTCGTTCGCGCCACTGATGGAGGTGGCCGTCCCGGCGGCGTGGCGGACGCGCAAGGCCGACCTGCACCCCGACATGATGCTGGATCGGCATCACCGGATCGCCGACGCCATTCGGCGCGGAGACGCGGCGGCGGCAGCCGAAGCAATGGACGATCATTTCGACGCGACCATTCACAGCGATCTGGCCGCACTGGATCGCCAGGGCGCCAACTGAATCTTCCGATCGGCACATCCCTCGACCTTTCAGATAGGTCGCTTCGGACTTAACCCTACTGACAACAGCGACCGGACCAACTCCGGCGCGGCCCGAGGGGGAACCAGGAATGCGCTTCAAGATCACGCTCGCCACCACGGTGGCCGCCATCGCCCTGACGTCGGGCACGGCCTTCGCGCAGGACAGCCAGGCGGATCCGTCCGCGAGCCAGGTCGACGACATCGTCGTCACCGCGCGTAAACGCGAGGAGCGTCTGCAGGATGTGCCGATCGCCGTCACCGCCGTCACGGGCGAGACGCTGGAGCGCGAACAGATCAATCTGGTCAAGGATGTCGCCGCCCTGACGCCGGGCCTGAACATTTCCTCAGACGCGGTCGGACGCGCCTTCCTGTCGATCCGCGGCGTAGGCACCACGCTGATCGACACGGTCCAGCCCGGCGTCGGCATCTTCATCGATGGTATTTATCAGCCCAATACCTCTTACCTGAACAGCCCGGTCGTGGATGTGGAGCGCATCGAGGTGCTGCGTGGGCCGCAGGGAACCCTGTTCGGCAACAACACCCTGGGCGGCGCGATCAACGTCGTCACCCGCGCCCCGACCGACACCTTCTCGGGTCGCGCCACGGCAAGCTACGCGGGGCCGGACAACTATCAGACCTACGGCGCCAGCATCAGCGGCCCGATCATCGAGGGCTCGCTGCGCGGTCGCCTGGCCGCCAGCTATCACACCCAGGACGGCTTCTCTGAGAACACCTTGGCCGGCGGCGACGCCCGTCCGCTGGAGACGGAATCGGTCAACGGCACCCTGGTGTGGCAAGTCCCCCAGGCCCAGCGGACCGAGCTCAGCCTGAATGCCTACTACAACCGCGTCACCGGCTCTCAGACCGCCTACTCACGTTCGACCGGCGCGACCGTCTACGTCGAAGACACGCGGCTGAACCAGAACTCGATCGCCCAGTACGACTACACCGGCGTCAACGCAAAGCTGGTGACCGACCTGGACGCCAGGACCACCATGACCGGCATCCTGGCCTACGACAGCAAGGAAGGTCGGGCGTCGGGCGACGGCGACTTCGGCCCCGTGCCGATCATCAATGTCGTGGAAGGCCGCAACGATCGCGAGACCTATACCGGCGAAGTCCGCTTCGACACCGCCTGGTCGGACCGCCTCTCCACCCTGATCGGCGTCTTCGCCAACAAGTCGACCAGCACCGACAACGTGTCTCGGACCATCGACCTGGGTCTGTTGCTGGGCGCCGCGCCCGCAGGCGTTCTGGTGGTTCCCAGCGTGACAAGCCAAACGGATGAGCTGCAGTCGCAGGCCGTCTACGCCAACGCCTTCTACGACCTGACCGACCGCCTCGAACTGTCGGCGGGCATCCGCTTCGACCATCAGGAGGTGAAGGTCACCGGCCGGGGTCGATACTCCGCCGACGAATGGCAGCCGCGGGTGACCCTGGCGCAGCACTGGACGCCGAACCACACCTCCTATGCCTCGATCTCGCGCGGCTTCCGGGGTGGCGGCGCCAACACGCCGGGCGCGCCAAACCCCTTCTGGCAGGGCGACTCGGTCTGGACCTATGAGATCGGCGATAAGCTGACCAACGACAGCCGCACGCTGACGGTCAATACGGCCATCTACTACAACGACTACAGCCATTACATCGGCCAGAACTCGCTGACCCCGCAGCTGGTGGCGGTCAACCTGAACACCGGCGACGTCGAGGCCTACGGCGTCGAGATCGAAGGTGTCTGGACGCCGAACGAAGTCTTCCAACTACGTGGCGGCGGCACCTACAACCACGCCCGCATCACCGACGACTCGGAATATCGGGCTGTCATCGGCACCGGTCTGGCTTCGGACCGCATCCTGTTCCAGCCCGACTGGCAGGGCTTCGTGACCGCCAGCCTGACCTATCCCGTCGGTCCGGGCGAACTGCGCACCGACCTGACCGCCAGCTACAAGGGAGAACGTGTCGGATCGAGCCTGAGCCCCACCTTCGCCCCGACGCTGGAGGGCTATACGATCCTCAACGCCAACGTGGCCTATCAGTGGGACAACTACACGGTGGCCCTGTTCGCAACCAACCTGCTGGACGAGGAATACTACGACTCCTACCTCGACAAGTCCCTGCTGGGCGCCTTCGGCTTCCCGGCGGCGGCGGTCAGCGACCTGGGCATCATGGGCGATCGTCGACGCATCGGCGTCCGCCTGAACGCGCGGTTCTAGGGTCGACGGGGCGGAGTAGCGTCATGAGCGCCTTGCCGACATCGTTCCAACCCCAGGTCTTGCCGAGCGCCGTGCTCGGCGGGCTGCGGGCGATCTTCGGAGATCGCCTGCACCTGGGCGAGGCCATGCGCTCCCAGCACGGCGCGTCCGAGAGCCACTTCGCGACCGTCATGCCCGATGCGGTGGTCTTCGCCCACTCGACCGAGGAGGTTGTCGCGCTGGTGAAGCTGTGCGTTCAGCACGGCGTGCCGGTGATCCCCTATGGGGCCGGCACCTCGATCGAGGGCAACACCACGCCGACGCGCGGCGGCGTGACCATCGACCTGTCCGAGATGAACGCCATCCTTCAGGTCAACGCCGAGGATGCCGACGTGACGGTCCAGGCTGGAGTGCGCCGCGAGCAGCTGAACGAACATCTGCGTGACGTCGGTCTGTTCTTCCCGATCGATCCGGGCGCCAACGCCACGATCGGCGGCATGGCCTCCACCCGCGCATCCGGCACCAATGCGGTCCGCTATGGCACGATGCGCGAGGCGATCCTTTCTCTGCGGGTCGTGACGCCGGACGGGCGCGATATCAGGACCGCGCGTCGAGCGCGGAAGTCGGCGGCCGGCTACGACCTGACCCGGCTGATGATCGGGGCGGAAGGCACGCTCGGCATCATCACCGAGGTGACCCTAAGGCTTCACGGCATCCCCGAGGCGATCCTGTCGGCGGTTTGCAGCTTCGACAGCCTGTCGGGCGCGGTCGACACCGTGGTCCAGTCGATCCAGCTGGGCGTCCCCCTGGCGCGGGTCGAGATCCTGGACGACATGCAGATGAAGGCGGTCAACGCCTGGTCCAACCTGAACTATCCTGAGACGACCACCCTGTTCTTCGAGTTCCATGGCTCGGAGACCTACGTCCAGGAACAGGTCGAAACGGTCTCGGCGATCGCCGCCGACAACGGCGGCTCGGCCTTCCAATGGTCCAACCTGCCCGAGGAACGCGCCCGTCTGTGGAAGGCCCGGCACGAGGCCTATTACGCCGCCGTGGGTCTGCGAAAGGGCGCCGTCGGCTGGGCGACGGACGTCTGCGTGCCGATCAGCCGCCTGGCGGAATGCATCCTGGAGACCAAGAAGGATCTGGCGACGGCCACCATTCCGGCGACGATCCTGGGCCATGTGGGCGACGGCAATTTCCACGTCGTCTTCGTGCTGGATCCGAACCGGCCCGAGGAAGCCGCCGAGGCCGAGGCGCTGAACCACAAACTGGTCCGCCGCGCGCTCGACATGGACGGCACCTGTACCGGCGAGCACGGCATCGGTCTGGGCAAGCAGGACTGGCTGGTCGAGGAGCTGGGCGACGCGGTCGAGATGATGCGGACCATCAAGCGCGCCATCGACCCGCAGAACCTGTTCAATCCCGGAAAGATCTTCAGCCTGTGACCCGTCCGGTCGACACCCGGCGTCTGGTCGATCCCGCCCTGCTGACGCTGCTGGATGCCTGGCCGCAGGTGGACCTGACTGAGGACCTATTGCCGATCATTCGCGGTGCCGATCGCCTGCCCATGCCGGAGATCGGCGACATGGCGCGCGCGGTGCGGCTGGAGCGGCACGCGACGCCGGGGCTGAACGGTGCGCCGGATGTCGGCCTGCTGGTCTATCGGCCCGCCGAGGACGCCGGTCTGGTCGGCTGCATCTACCATGTCCACGGCGGCGGATACGTCATCGGGACAGTGGATGCCCAGGAGGTCCAGCATCGCGCGATGGTCGCTGACCTGAACTGCGTCATCGTCACCGTCGACTATCGACTGGCGCCGGAGACTGTCTTTCCGGGTGCGATCGAGGATTGCTACACCGGTCTGGCCTGGGCCTTCGCTCACACGGACGCGCTGGGTATCGACCCGAGACGGATCGGCGTCATGGGCGAGAGCGCGGGCGGCGGCCTGGCAGCGGCGCTGGCCCTGATGGCGCGCGATCGCGGCGAGCACGCGCTGGCGTTCCAGCACCTGATCTATCCGATGATCGACGACCGGACCTGCGCCCATCCCGATCCGCATCCGCATGCGGGCGAGTTCATTTGGACGCCCCACAACAATCATTTCGGCTGGGCAGCCCTGCTTGGCCAGGAGCCGGGCGGCGAGGGGGTGAGCCCCTATGCGGCGGCGGCGCGTGCGGACGATCTGACCGGACTGCCGCCGACCTTCGTTTCGACCGGGGCTTTGGACCTGTTCCTGGAAGAGGACATCGAATACGCGCGGCGTCTGATGCGCGTCGGCGTGCCGACCGAGCTGCACGTCTATCCCGGCGGCTTCCACGGCTTCGACTTCGATCCCGCGGCCGAGATTTCGGCCAACGCGCGCCGCGACAGCCTGAACGCCCTATCCCGTTTTCTGAAGGGCGCCTGAGCGCGCCGGAGGCTTGACCATGGCGATTCTGACTGTCGATCCGACGCCCGGTGATGTGACATCGCGGGTGATCGATGACCAGCCGATCCGCAAGACGGCATGGCGGGCGGTGATGTTGGTGTCCCTGATCGTTCTGATCGCCGGGATCGTGCGTCTGGCCTTCTCCCCGGTTCAGGAGGCCGCCAAGCTGGAGTTGGGGCTCAGCGACTATCAGATCAGCCTGATCCAGGGGATCGCCGCTGCCCTGCCGGTGGCGGTGCTGGCCATTCCGCTGGGCTGGCTGACCGATCATTCCAAGCGCACGCGGCTGATGATGATCCTCGGTCTATGCTGGACGTTCGGCATGATCGGCACCGCCTTCGCGGGCGGATTCTACAGCCTCTTCGTCGCTCGCATGCTGGCGGGCATCGGGACCATGAGCGTCATTCCTCTGGCGGTTTCGCTGCTGTCAGACCTGTCGGTGCCGGCGCAGCGCGGTCGGGCGATGCTGTTCCTCGGTATGGGTAATACGCTGGGGCCGGCGCTGGCCTTCGTGGTGGGTGGCGCGCTGTTCACGGCCTTCTCCGGGAACCTCGATCTGGCGGGCCTGCAGCTTTCGGCGTGGCGCGAGGCGTCGCTGGTGCTGGGCATCGTCAGCGGCCTGGCCATGCTGGTGCAGTTCACCATCCGCGAGCCCGCGCGTCATGAGGTGGAAAACACCAGCAACAATCTGGGCCTGATGCTCAAGGCGCTGGGCCGTCGGTGGAAGTTCCTGTTGCCGCTGTTCGTCGGTCAGATCAGCGTGGTCATGGCCGACGCCGCGGCGGGCGTCTGGGCCGTTCCGGTCATGCAGCGCGATCTGAATCTGACGACGGGCGAGGCGAGCGGCCTGCTGGGCGGGATGCTCCTGATCGCGGGGGTGCTGGGCCCGGTTATCGCCGGTTTCGTAGCCGATCGGGGCCACAAGAGCTCGATCCGTGGCGGCATCCTGATCGGAGCGGTCGTGGCCGCAGCCGTCGGCGTTCCCGCGGCGATCTTCCCGATCATCAGCGCCGTCCCGGCGTTTGCGCTCGTCCTGTTCCTGTTGCTGGCCGCCGGATCGATCACCGGACTGATCACCGCGACGGCCATCGCGGTCCTGGTTCCCAACGAGGAACGCGGCGTCTGCCTGGGGGCTTTCATGATCCTCGGCTCGCTGATCGGACTGGGCGTGTCGCCAATCCTCGTGACGCTGGGCAGCCAGGCGCTGGGTGGCGAGCAGTATCTGGGTCCGGCGCTGGCCATCGTCGGGGTAGCAGCGGGTCTGATCTCCCTGATCGGTTTCGTAGTCGCCATGCGGAACGCGCCGGTGTCGGTCGCGGCTGCGGCGAGCTGAGGGACCGGCTGACGTGTCTGGAAAGCGTCTGAAGCTCATCAGCCTGGGCTTGGCTGCGGCCCTGGTTGTCGTGATCCTGATCGCCCTGGTCGCGCTCTTCACGCAGGCTAGACGGCTTCCGACGGGACGACCTGACTATGTCGCGCTGGGCAGTTCATTCGCTGCTGGAGCGGGGCTCGGGCCCTTGCAGACGGACAGCCCCCTGCTGTGCGCGCGCAGCATCGGAGGCTATCCTCAGGTGCTGGCCCGCAAACTCAGCCTCTCCATTGTGGACATGAGCTGCGGCGGGGCGGTGACCCGACACGTCCTCGACGGCGGTCAGTTCTTCCAGGGTCCGCAGATCCGCGCCTTGAGCCCCGAGACCAGGCTGGTGACCCTGACCGTCGGCGGCAACGACGTCGGCTATATCGGCGACCTGTCTCTGTTGGCTATGCGCCGTGACGGCGGCCTGTTCGCCGCCATGGTCAAGGCGACTTGGAGCGGCCCCAAGCCGGCGTCGGCACGCGATTTTCCCAAGTTGAAGGCCGAGCTGGACGCTGTCCTGCGCGCCGTCCGTGCGCGCTCTCCCAACGCCGTCATCGTTGTCGCGACCTATCCGATGATCCTGCCGCCTGCCGGAACCTGCGCGGCCCTGGGGCTGAGCCAGGACGAGATGGAATTGATGCGACAGGTTGGCGACCGTCTGGCCGAGACGACCCGCGCGGCGGCGGCGGACGGCGGCGCGATCATCGTCGACATGCACCAACTCGGTGTGGGTCACGACGTCTGTTCGACGTCGCCCTGGACGGGAGGCTGGAAGAACAACGGCCCCGCGCCTTTCCATCCGACGGCGGCGGGTGCGCAGGCGACGGCGATCGCCATCGAGAACGTATTGCCGTTTCGCTGAGGCCCGCTCTCCGTCAAGGCCGATGACGGCGGCGTCCCCCGATACTAGGGCCTGTGTCTGATGTGGCGGCCCGACAGGGCCCCTACATCGGCAACGCCTGCCAGGGCGAGTGTGCGTTCGAACTCGCCGCGTAGAATCTTGAGGGCTCGGCTGACGCCGGCTTCACCGGCCGCCGCCAAGCCATACAAATAGGGCCGGCCGATTGAACAGGCGGTGGCTCCCATGGCCACGGCCTTGACGATGTCCGATCCGCGCCGAATGCCTCCGTCGCATATGACATCGGGCCCGTCGCCTAGCGCTTTTCTCACCGCGGCGACCTGATCGATGGGGGCAGGCGAACCATCCAGTTGGCGTCCGCCATGGTTCGAGATGATCACGCCGCTTGCCCCTGAGCGGACGGCGCGGGTCGCGTCCTCCGGTGTCAAGATGCCCTTGATCGCGAGAGGGCCGGCCCATTCGGACGCGAGCCATTCGACATCGCGCCAGGTCAAGCTGGGGTCGAATTGGCGGCCGATGAAATCGAACAGGCTCATCGGGTTCGTCGCCAGGGCGTCCGTCCTGTGACTGACGTTGGCCAGATCGAACTTGGCGCCCGTTAGTGCGGGGATCGACCAACCAGGATGCAGGGCGAAATCGAGAAGCGACCGCGCCGTCAACCGGGGCGGAAGAGACAAGCCGCTTCGGCGATCGCGCAGCCGATTACCGGCGACGGGTGTGTCGACGGTCAGACACAGCCCGGCGTATCCAGCCTCGCGGCATCGCGAGACGAACTCCCGCGTCAGCCCACGGTCCTTGAACACATAGACCTGGAACAGCATCGGGACGGGAATGGTCGCCGCCAGATCTTCCAGCCGCGTCGTGCCCATCGTCGAAAGACAGTAGGGAAGACCTTCAGCAGCCGCTGCCCGAGCCACGGCCGGCTCTGCGGAGCCATGAAACATCCGGGTAAGGCCTGTCGCGGAAAGCATGAGTGGCCAGGCGGCCGGCTGTCCGAAAATGGTCGTTGCCGTCTGTATCGATGACACGTCGGTCAGGACGTCAGGGACAATCTCAAAGTCTTTGAACGCATCGACGTTGCGCCCGACAGACCACTCCTCGTCCGCCCCACCGTCCAGATAATCAAATATGGGGCGCGGTAATCGACGACGCGCAGTCGTTCTGAGGTCGTCGATGCTGTGGGTCTGATCGATCGAGGGCACGACCGTTCATAGCCGATGCTGCTACATAGCGTAAGCCGACCTCGTGCCACCTTCAGTATTGGAGCCCGAGCAGGAGTCAACGCACCTTTGAAGCGGCGCATCTTACCATCTCGAATGCCTACACCACACGCGCCGCATATTTCATCGCAAGCGGACGAGCCTCAGCGAAGGTATGGATGAAGGGAGAGCGTCGCACTTCGCGCAAGCGAATAGGACGACTTTGAATCTGGCGCGACTAACCTGACAGGACCCTGGGGCGGGTGGCCGAACCGATCGACGGTCGTCGCCGAATGGCAATAGCCGCTTGTAGGTAGCTCGGGCTAATTCAATCAATCTTCGAATAACCGTCGTAAAACATTTACAAATGGAATGTTTGTGCGATTAATGCTCCGTACCCTGAGTTAGTTTGGGCAAATGGAGGATCAGCTCATGTTAAAAATGTCGGCGTCAAGCGCTGTCGTAGCCGTCAGTATCGCAGTGTGCCTGCCGGGCGTGGCGGCCGCCGGGCAGATCGACGACAGAACTCGGGCCCCGGTGTCCCGCCCGGTGCTGATCTGCGCGTCGGATAATGTGACCCGCCGCGCCTTCACCCGCGAGTATGGCGTAGCTCCCGTGTTCGTGACAGCGCGTGAAGCCTTGTCGCTCCGTCCGACGGACGTTGTCTGGACGAGCCCGCGCTGCATGACCACCCGCGAACACAGCGCCTATGTCTATGCCATCACCACCTCGGCCGTCGTCCGCTGAACGTCAGTCCAACTGTGAACGAAGCGCGCCACGAGGTGGACGATGGCGGTAACCTGCGCCGGTTAGAATAAGCCGTGTAGCGATCGTATTTCACCAAATCGCTGCGACAACTTCACAGAACGGCTCTGCAACCGTCACGGTTCGGCGCGGACGCCGTCATCTTGGTCCCCTAGTCACGGCGTCGGGCAGGTTGGGACGGTTCGTCGTCGAACGCGAGGCATGACGCCGCGCATCCATCCTGTCGCGACATTGATCAGACACGGTGGACACCATGACCGGCTTTCGACTGACAACACTCCTCACGGTCGCGACCAGCGCCCTCGTGCTCGCCGCGTGCGGCTCTGCGGAAGTGGCCTCGCCCGGCGAAGGCGACTTCGGCGGCGGCACGCCGACCACCCCGACCGTCCCGACCCTGCCGGCTGGCACGCCGGCGGCGGATTGCCCCACCGGCCTGGCCAACGTCGGCCTGGTCGCCAACAACACCCTGCGGGCCTGCCAGCTGCCCGCTACGATCACCGGCGCCCTGACCTTGTCGGTCCGTGCTGGCACGATCTACACCTTCAGCGGCCGCACCGAAGTCGGCACCGATCGCGGCGTCGAGCCGGGCTCGCCGATTCCCGGCAGCGTCCAGGGCATCCTGACCATCGATCCGGGCGTGAAGATCTTCGCCTCGGGCGGTTCGGACTATCTGATCGTCAACCGCGGCTCGCAGATCTTCGCCGAGGGCACGGCGACCAACCCGATCATCTTCACCAGCCGCCAGAGCGTCGAGGGTCAGAACAACGACGCCTCTCAAGGGCAGTGGGGTGGCGTGATCCTGGTCGGCCGCGCGCCGCAGGCAAACTGCGTCCTGTCCGCGACCCCGGGCGCCACGACCTGCACGGGTCAGGTCGAGGGCACGAGCGCCTTCTACGGCGGCAACACCCCAGCCGATAACTCGGGCCGCTTCCGTTACGTCCAGATCAACTTCTCGGGCTTCGCCATCTCGACCGGCAATGAACTGCAGGGCCTGACGCTGGGCGCCGTTGGTTCGGGCACCACGATCGACCATATTCAGGTCCACAACTCTGCCGACGACGGCATCGAAATCTTCGGCGGCAACGTCAACCTCAGCCACATCGTGCTGACGGGCGCCGACGATGACGGGCTGGACACCGACACCGGCTGGCGTGGTGGAGCCCAGTTTGGCATCGTCACCGAGCGCACCCTGCACGTGAAGACCTCGGACGGTCGCGGCGCCGGCTTCGAGTTCTCGTCGGCGCCGGCGGCGACCCCGCTGGCCTCGCGCTACGTTTCGCAAGCCAAGATCGCCAACTGGACCCTGGTCACCCGTTCGACCACGCTGGACATCCACACCACCGCCCACTTCGACACGGGCGCCGACGCGACGATCATCAACTCGGTCTTCTCGAACGCTGCGCCGTCCGCCTCGGGCTGCCTCGACATCGCCGATGCGGACACCGCGACGGTGCAACCGACCTTCAACGCCGTCTTCATGTCCTGCTCGGTTCCCTACCGCCCCAACAATGCGGCTCGCTCGACGGCCACGTTCGCCCAGGCCCCGTCGGGCGGCAACACCGCCGCCGGCACGTCGACCCTGACGGCCCCGACGGGAGCGGCCCTGACCGGTCAGGCCCTGACCTTCATCAACGGCGCCAACGAGAATGCGGTGACCCCGGTGTCCGCGTCGAGCGTCTACAGCTTCTTCGTGGACACGCCCTACATCGGGGCCGTCCGTAACGCCGCCGACACCTGGTACCTCGGCTGGACCTGCGGCCTGTCTTCCACTTCGAACTGCCGGTGACGGACGCGCGGCGGCGGCTTCGGATGGAGCCGCCGCCAGCTTTCGCGATCTCGTTAACCCCCTTCAAGGCGCTGAACATGAAGACGCTTAAACTGACGCTGAGCGGGGTTCTTCTCGCGACTAGCGCGCTGATCGCACCCGCGCTGGCCCATGCCCAGGATGCGACTGCCCCGGTCCCGACTACCGATCCTGTCCAACAGACCCCGGCCGAACAGGCCCAGGACGACACCGTCGACGAGATCGTCGTCCTCGGCCGTTACATTCCCGAACCGAACCGCGAGAGTTCCGAAGTCGCGTCTTTCCTGACGTCGGAAGACCTGGAGCGCACGGGCGATTCCAGCGCCGCCGCCGCTCTGACGCGCGTTACGGGCCTGTCGATCGTCGAAGGCCGGTTCATCTATGTGCGGGGTCTCGGAGAGAGGTATTCTTCCGCCCTGCTGAACGGCTCGCCCCTGCCCAGCCCCGAACCACTCCAGCGGGTCGTTCCGCTGGACCTGTTCCCGGCCAACATCCTCGCCTCCGTGACGGTCCAGAAGACCTACTCGGCCAACTTCCCCGGCGAGTTCGGCGGCGGCGTCATCGATCTGCGCACCATCGATGCGCCGACAGAGCCCTTCTTCAGCATGGAAGCTTCCGCCGGCGGCAACAGCGAGACGACGGGCCGCGAGGGTCTGATCTATTTCGGCTCGCGTACCGACTTCACCAGCTATGACGACGGCACCCGGGATGTGCCGTTTGCCCTGCGCGGTGCCTTCGCGCGCGGTCAGCAGATCACCAGCGCGAACTTCAACGCCGAAGAGCTTCAGGACATCGGCCAGGGTCTGATCAACGCCCCGCTGCGTCTGCTTCAATCCGAGGATACGCCAGTCAATTTCAGCCTGGGTCTGGCTGGTGGCGGCGCGATGGAAACGGGTCTGGGCACGCTCGGGGCCTATGCATCCGGTGGATACGACAACAGCTGGCAAATCCGCCGGGGCAAGCAGCAGCAGGCCCAGTTCTCGGGTTCGGTCCTGGTTCCGGTGACCGACTATGACGTCTTCTCCAACCAGAACGACGTCCAGTTGAACCTGCTCGGGGGCGCATCGCTGACCGGCGAGAACCATACGATCAAGTGGACCAACTTCTTCGTCCGCAACTCGACCAAGGAAACGCGCAGTCGCAGCGGCCCGGCCTTCGATGCCGGCGGCAACGTGCTCCGCACCGACTACACCGAGTGGTTCGTGCGCCAGCTGTTCTCCACGCAGTTGGCCGGCGAGCACGACTTCATGGACGGCGCCCTGTCGGTCGACTGGCGCGCGGCCTATGCCAAGACGTCGCGCGATGCTCCGTACGAGACCCGCTTCGGCTACAGCGTGGATGCCAACGGCGCCTTCCTGCACAGCGGCAACGGCAACCAGATTTCGTTCTCGAACCTGGATGACGACATCGTCTCGGGCGGCGTCGACGTCAGCTATGAACTGGCCCTCTCGGACCTGCGCTCCGCGACGTTCAGCTTCGGGATCGACGGGTTCGACAACAACCGCGATTCCCAGCGCCGTGATCTTCGCTTCGAGGCTGTCAACGGCCTGACGCTGGAGCAGCAACGCTCGCGCGTCGACTATCTGTATTCCGACTTCAACATCAACAACACGACGCTGCGGATCCAGGAAGTCACCGGCAACAACGGGGCCGCAGCCTACGACGGTCAGCTGCAGGTCATGGCCGCCTACGCCATGGTGGACGCAGAGATCATCCCTCTGGTCCGCACTACCCTGGGCGTCCGCTTCGAGGATGGTCAGCAGAGCGTCACCCCGCGCGACCTGTTCGGCGGCGCGTCGCCCTTCGCCGCCACCAAGATCGACGAGCAGTATTTTCTGCCTTCGCTGACCGCGACCTGGAACTTCTACGAGGACATGCAGCTGCGGGTCGGCGCCTCGCAGACGATCGGGCGGCCCCAGTTCCGCGAACTCGCGCCTCAGTCCTATACGGACCCTGAAAGCGACCGGACCTTCATCGGCAACCCGTTCCTGGTCGATACGGAAATCCTGAACCTGGATGCCCGTTACGAGTGGTTCTTCGCTCGCCAGCAGTTCATCACCGCCGGCGTCTTCTACAAGATTCTGGACAAGCCGGTTGAAGCGATCATCGTCGACGTTGGCAACCAGCGTCAGCAGTCGTTCCTGAACGCGCCACAAGCGGTGGTCATGGGCGTCGAGGTCGAGGCCAAGAAATACTTCGAGTTTCCTGACAACGGCATGCCCTTCATCGCCAACAAGCGGTGGCTGGTCCAAGCCAACTACACCTACTCGGACTCCGAGGTGAAAGTCGAAGCGGGCGACACCGTGCGCGATCTGGGCGGTGGCGGCGTGGAGTCTCCGGCCAACTTCTTCATCCAGGACGGCAGCCGTCTGCAAGGCCAGTCCGAGCACGTCGCCAACCTGCAACTGGGTTGGGAAGATGACGCGGACCGGTCGCAGGCGACGATCATCGTCAACTATGTGTCCGAGCGGATCACCGCGCGCGGCGCCGGTGTCTCGTCCAGCCGCGAGCCGGATTACATTCAGGAGCCTGGCGTATTTCTGGACTTCGTCTATCGCAAGGACTTCACAGCGATGGGCCATGACCTTGGTTTTGGCCTAGAACTCCGGAACCTGCTTAGAACTGACTTCGACGAGCACCAGGAGCTCGGCAATAAGATCTTGATCAACAACTACGACCTGGGCTCTAGCGCAACCGTAAGCCTGACGGCCCGCTTTTAGGCCTTGTTCAGAGGCGGGTAAGCCTTGTTCAGCGATTGCCGCCTGAGAACCGGTCGATGATCAGTTCGCGTATTTTGTCTTTCGTTAGCTCGGTGGCTCTCACCATTTCGAATACCTCCATCAGGTGCTGTCAGTCTAACGCTAACTTGTCTCCACTGAAGGCTGCTGCAACCGGCTGATTGGAGACAAGTTTTTATGAAGCCGCTGTCGTTCAAGCATTATCGCTTTCCGCCGGACGCGATCAGGTACGCGATATGGCTCTACTTCCGCTTCAACCTCAGCTTTCGCGATGTCGAGGAGATGCTGGCAGCTCGTGGTATCGACGTCAGCTACGAGACGATCCGCTGTTGGACCATCAAGTTCGGTCCTCAGATCGCCCGCAACCTGAAGCGCAAACGGACTGCACCGTCGCCGCGCTGGCACCTTGATGAGGTGGTTTGCAGCATTGGCGGCAAGAGGATGTACCTCTGGCGCGCGGTCGATGACGAGGGCGAGGTGTTGGACGTCGTGGTGCAAAAGCGGCGTGATCACGACGCGGCTCTTACGCTGCTGAAGCGCCTGTTGCGCAACCAACCAGTGGAGCCTCAGGCAATCGTCACCGACGGCCTCAGGTCATATAAATCCGCGCTGCGCGAGCTGAAGCTCGAACATCTTCACCGCCCTGGTCGGCTCAGGGAAAACAACAGGGCGGAGAACTCGCACCTGCCAATCCGGCGACGTGAGCGGCAGATGCAGCTCTTCAAGAGCCAGGCTTCAGCCCAGCGTTTCCTCACCACACATGCTGCGATCTACAACACCTTCTACACCCAGCGACATCTGATCAGCCGACCCACCCTCCGCCGCTTCCGCGGCGCGGCCGATGTGGCTTGGGCGGCGGCCGCCGCCTAGATCAGAGCGGGTAGGGCGTTCTCAACCTGGCTCGGTTAACCTGACAGCGCTCTCGCCCACACACCTTTGGCATCCTAAGGTCCTGCGATCACCACAGCAGAAATCTCCAAGCCGATGACCACTCTTTCGACCCATCTTGACGACGGCTTGCTGTGGGTTCGCTTGAACCGGCCGGCAGAGCTGAACGCCTACAGCGAGACCATGGGTGATGAACTTATCCGCAGATTCGAGGCGGCAAGCCTGGACGACGCCGTGAGGGCTATCATCGTAACCGGCGCCGGCAAGGCGTTTTGCGCGGGTGCCGATCTGACCCGGGAGGGTAACGTCTTCGGGCTGGACGAAACGGCGCAGCCTACTTTTCAGGATCTCGATGAGCAGCTGGAGGATGCCGCCCTGATTGCCGGGGTTCGCGACAAGGGCGGCATGCTGGCCCTCGCCATTCATCGATGCCGCAAGCCCGTTATTGCGGCCATCAACGGGTCGGCGGTCGGAGTGGGTGCCACCATGACCTTGGCCATGGATTTTCGCTTGGCCTCGACGGAGGCGCGGCTCGGTTTTGTCTTCGCGCGGCTGGGTCTTGTGCCGGAGGCCTGCTCCACCTGGTTCCTGCCTCGACTGGTCGGCCTGCAGAAGGCGCTGGAATGGTCCCTGACCGGCGACATGATCACGCCGGACGAGGCGCTGAACGCCGGGCTGTTGCGGTCAGTCCACCAGCCCGATGAACTGCTGCCGGCTGCTGAGGCGCTGGCGCGCAAGATCATCTCTGGCCGTTCTCCCGCGGCGATCGCTCTGACGAAGCGCATGATGCGCGGGGGCTTGGCAGCGCCGGATCCGGTTGAGGCGCACAAGGTCGAAACCATGGCCATGTTCCACCTCAGCCAAGCGGACGGACTGGAGGGCGTGCGAGCGTTCATGGAAAAGCGTAAGCCGAATTTCATCGGCACGGCGTCCTCACTGCCTTCGGGGCTGGATGCCGTTCTGGAACGACTGGATTGACACGGGTGAAGCGCATTCCGCCAGTTGGCTCGGAAGATGCCGCAACTGCGGCACCCGCTGGGATGGTCGATGATCTGCCCGGTATCGGTTTGACCGAAGAGGCGCTTTCGTTCGCACGAGCCTATCTGGCAGACGGGCCGATGGACCCAGCGGTTGTCGATCGCTTCCAGAGCCCGGAACGGATTGCGGCTCGGCAATCTGCCGCGGCATTACTGAGGACCTCCGATTGGCCAGCGCTCGGCCACTATCGCGACGCCAACCGCGCCTTGGCCGGGCAGACCGTGCGTGCCGTTTTCATCGGCGACTCCCTCACGGAGATGTGGGGTGCCGCCCATCCGGATCTGTTCAGCGGGGGAGTGCTAAATCGCGGCGTCAGCGGCCAGACCAGCCCGCAGATCCTGCTGCGCTTCATGCCGGACGTCGTGTCGTTGAGGCCGCGGATCGTTCACTTAATGTGCGGCGCCAATGACGTGGCTGGCAACACAGGGCCGACGACACCGCAGGACTACAAGGACAACATCCGAGCCATGGCCGACCTGGCTGCGGCGAACGGCATCACGATGATTTTGGCGGGCATCACGTCCTTCGATTGCCTGTCGTGGGCGCCTCACATCACCGGGACCGTCGCGCGGTTGGCCGAGCTGAACCTTTGGCTGGCCGGTTTCGCCCGAGAGCGGGGCCTTGTTCACGCCGACTACTCTTCAGTGCTGGCGACACCGGAAGGCGCACTGAAGCCGATATTCACCCGCGACGGCGTGCATCCAACTCGTCGCGGCTATGACGCCATGCGGCCAATAGTCGAGGCCGCGCTGGCCAAGGCGCGGGCCTAGCGCGCGTTCCAGAAGCGGACGGTCAGGTCGTCGGCGCCGAGGGCAGTGTCGGCGGTCACGTGAACGGTACGACGCTCGCCGGCGGCAAGGTCGAAGTGGTTGTCGCTGAAACGGAGATCCGTCCGCTCCGTCACCAGGTGTACAAAGGCCAGCCAGGTCGAGGCAGACAGGTCGACGCGCAGTTCGCTTGGACCCATGCGCGTGATCTCGACCTTTGGCTTGGTGCCGGGTGTCAGACCAAGTTTGCCGATAGGCGCAGACAACAGGCGGTTGGGCTCGAATTGTTCCGTCGGCGACCATGCGCGCAGAATTTGGTCCAATCCCTGAGGCATGGTTCCAGACCAGACGACAGCATGGTCGTCCGGACCAACTTCAAAGGAAAGCGACGTCTGCCACTCCCGTACACCGTCCAGTAGGTCGAGGGCGACCAGGGCATTGCCGAAGACAGGGCTCGGGGTGTCGTTGGTGATCCACAGCTCGACGACGTCGTCAGCCAGCTCGCGGAACGATGCCAAGACTGGCGCGAAGGCGCGGCGCACGGCGTGATATGCGGCCTTCTCTCGGCCGTCGTAGTCCACCAGGCTCCAGCTGACGCAGGGCCAGCAGTCGTTGAACTGCCAAAGCAGTGCGCCCGAGCAATGTGGACGGCGACGGCGGAAATGCTCGATGCCGAACTTGAGGCCCTCGGCCTGAGTCCACTGGGTGAAGTCGATGTAATCCTGGATCGTCGCGGGCGGACCGGTGATCGGGTCGATCATTGTCAGCGCCTTGTTCGCCTCGTCCTTGATCCTCTGGTGGAAGCCTTCGCTGTCGGGAGCGAGGTCGGCGGGGTCCATCCAACGCTGGAGGGTGGCGAGAGCCGGGGCGGCCTGGATGCCAAACTCACTGATGAAGCGACCTGTGTCTTCGGCATAGCGCTGATAGACTGCCTTCTCCGGTGTGAAGCCGAAGGGCTCGATCATTCGGTCGTCTGGGATCGGCGGAACGCCGTGCCAGACGGTCCAGTCGTGGACGTCGCCAGCTTTCATGCTGTTGGGATTTGGACCGCCCCAGGGACTGCCGGGCCAGTAGGGGGTTGTCGGATCAAGCTCGGCAAGCAGGGCGGGGATGACCGCGTCGTATAGGATCCCGCCCGGCAGAGGCGATGCGACGCCGGAAACGTCCTCATTGATGCGGTGGATGGCCTGGTTCTCGTTGTTGCCGCACCACAGAGCCATCGACGGATGATGACGCAGGCGACGGACCTGGTACTCGACCTCGGCGCGCACCGAAGCAACGAAGGCTTCGTCGTCGGGATAGGGGGCGCAGGCGAACATGAAGTCCTGCCACACCAGAAGGCCGCGCTGATCGCACAGGTCGTAGAATTGGTCGGGTTCGTAGATGCCGCCGCCCCAGACGCGGATCATGTTCATGTTGGCGCCGGCTGCTTGGTCTATAAGACGGGCATACGGCTCCGAGGCGACATCGGCGACGAAAGAGGTTGTAGGCACCCAGCAGGCGCCCTTGGCGAAAATGGGCACGCCGTTCACGACGAAACGGAAGAAGCTCGCGCCGGGCTCATCGGGGTCGGCCGACCGGTCGAGTTCGATTGTGCGGACGCCGACAGCTCGGGTCGTTTGCTCGAGAACGCGCTCGCCATCGAGAAGCCGGACGGTCAGATCGTATAGAGGCTGGTCGCCGAGGTCGTGCGTCCACCAAAGCTGAGGTGAGTCGAGCGGGAGGGCGATCGACGCGCCATCGGCGGCATCGCGTTCCTGCTGATGCACGGTCTGCCTCTGCGGGTCCTTCAGGATGATCTGGACGCGGAGACCGAGCGTTGCGCCGGACAGCGCGATGTCGATGCGGGTGTCGGCGCGCGCCGCGGTCGCGGTCAGGGTGGTGAAAGCGATGTCAGCGATGCGGGCACGGGGGCGGATCTCAAGTCGGACCTCCTGCCAGATGCCGACGGTCGGCAGGTCGGGACCCCAGTCCCAACCCCAACCGAACTGGGCCTTACGCATCAGGTTGCGTTTCGACCGGCTGATCCGGTCGGTAAAGGCGGCCCAAGGGGGAGGGGGCACCTTCCCTTCGAGGGCGACCGCTGTGGGTTTGAAGCGGACTTCCAGCGTGTGGGTCTTGGCCTTGCCCAGGATGTCGCTGATGGAAAAGACCCAGCGGCGGAACATGCTGTCGGCGCGCCCGATTTCAACGCCATTAAGAAAGATGGTGGCGAACGTGTCGAGGCCGTCGAAAGCGAGCTCGACAGTTTCGTCCTCGGCGACGTCTGGGGAAAAAAACGTGGTGCGCCAACACCATTCTCGATCACGCACCCAGGCGGCGGCGTCTTCGTTTCGCGCCTCATAGGGATGGGCGAGGCGGCCAGCCTCGACGAGGGCCTGATAGACGTCGCCGGGGGCCGAGATGGGTAACCAGAGGCCGACTTCTGAAGGGACGTTACCCGGATCAACCTCCTGGACCTCCCAGCGATCGAGACGCATCGACGACGCGCTCATCGGCTGGTCTCCACCTCCTGGATGAATCGGTCGACCTCAGCATTGGCGCGATCCGCTGCACCAACGAAATAGTTGTGGCCCAGGTCCTGGAAGGTAACGAGGCGAGCGTTAGGCAGCATTTCGGAAAGTCGCTTGCCGGCCTCATAGGGCACGGCCTTGTCCTGGGTGCCGTGCAAGACGATGGAGGGTAGCTTCACCGCGGCGACTTCTTGTGGAGTCACGGAATAGTCGATGATCGCGTGGCTCTGGGCGATCACGCCCTTCATGGAGAATGGATCATTCTTGAGCGCGACCCGGTCGCGCGCGATGGCGTCGTCTGGTGCGGCATCTCCATAGCCACCCTTATTCTCCTTCGAAGCGAAGGCGGCGAGGAGTGGCATCAGCCGATACAGGATGCTCACCAGCCATTTCGGGCGAGGCGGGATGTCAGGCGTCTTGGCCATGGTGCAGCCAAGGATCAGGGAGAGGGCATGCTGGGGATAGCGGATGCCGAACTCCAGGGCGATGCCGCCGCCCATGGAGACGCCGTAGACGTGGGCACTGTCCAAGCCAGCCGCCCTGAGCACGTTGAGCGCATCCGACGTCATCTCGGCCACGGAAGTTCTAGCGCGCGTGCCGCTCTTTCCTGTGCCCTCATTGTCGAACCAGATCAGATGGTAACGGCCCTTGAAAGCCTCGAAAACCGGGTACCACATGGCCGAGGAATACCGATGCCCCATGATCAGCAACAGGGGCGTACCTGAGCCGCTTTGATCCCAGTGGATACGCGTGCCGTTGCTGATGATCTCGGGCATTTCATCGTCCTTCTGCTGCGCCTGGGCACAGCTTTTTCCTCCAGCGCTCTACGACGCCGTGATGCCAATGCATCCCATCGAAGAACCTTCGATGTCAATATTCGCTCGCGTGTGAATGAGTGTTGACTGGACGTCAGATCGGTGATCATTCTCCCGGCACGGCGACGATAGATCGTCAGGGAAACGCATTTACCGAGGGAGGCTACCCATGGCTGGAAAGCTCTGGCTCACGACATCCGCCGCTGTCCTGCTGTGGGCGGGTACCGCTAACGCGCAGACCGCTCCATCGAACGACGAGCAGGCAAGCACGCTGGACGAGGTGGTCGTCACGGCTGAACGTCGCACGTCCAACCTGCAGACGACCGCCGTTGCTGCGTCCGTGCTGAGCGGCGAGGAGCTTCAGAACAAGGGCGTCACCAACATCGAGACACTGCAGTTCTCCGTACCCTCGGTCACGGTTCAGAATTCGGGTCAAGGCAACAGCTTCAACATTCGCGGCATCGGCAAGACTGAGAACAGCTCCTCGGTCGGCGTGGGCGTGATCACCTATCGCGACGGGGTCGCGGTGTTCCCTGCCTATTTCCAGAACGAGCCCTTCTTCGACATTCAGAGCCTGGAAGTGCTGCGCGGGCCGCAGGGCACCTTCGCCGGCCAGAACGCCACCGGGGGCGCGGTCTTCATCACCGAGCGCAACCCCGACATGAACGGCTTTGGCGGTTACGTCACAGGCCAGTACGGCAACTACAACGACATCCGAATCCAGGGTGCGGTCAACATTCCGCTCGGCGAAGGACTGGCCGCGCGCATTGCAGCCAACCACGAGACCCGCGACAGCTTCTACGACGTCATCGGAACGCCTACGCGCGGCCGCCCAGGCGTGTTGGATACGAAAAGCGTCCGCGGCAGCCTGCTTTGGCAGCCGACTGACAGACTGCGCGTCCTGTTGAAAAGTGACTACACCTTCCACGACATGGGGGGCTATCCGACCAGCCCAACCTTCTCGACACTGCCGCTGCACACGATCGCCACGAATGGACCTTACGCGGCCACGGACGAAACGAGCCGAACGGTGCTGAACGCCAGCTACCAGTTCGGCAACGGCATCACCCTGCGGTCGATCACCGGGGCTCAGTACGGAACAACCTACATCCGGGCGGACTCCGACGGTACGGCCACTCTGCCCTTCAGCTTCTACGATGAGGTCGAACAGCGACTGCTGTCGCAGGAACTCACCCTGGTCTCGCCGGACACTGGCCGGCTGACCTGGATCCTGGGAGCCTATTACCAGGACGACCTGATCACTTTCCCGCCTGGTCAGTTCGTCACGACCCAGTATGTCGCACCGACGCTGCCGATCCTCTACGACACTCTGCTCGAGGGCGATAATCCCAAGACCACCGCCGCCGTTTTCGGTCAGGTCACATATGACCTGACCGACGCGTTGGAGCTGCAGGTCGGGGCCCGATATACCCAGTCGACGGTGGAAAACCACGCCCGCCTGGCCGCACCGTTGCTGGGTCTGGCGCTGACCCAGAATGACCGCGACGAGGAGACCGCCGGCACCGGCAAGATCGCGCTTAACTGGACTTTGGACGAGGACAACTTTCTCTATGCTTTCGTTGCTCGCGGCCACAAGGCGGGCGGTCTGAATGGACCCAACCTTGCCTTCGTGCCACCCAAGGCGTTTGAGGGCGAAGACGTCACGGACTTCGAGGCAGGCTGGAAGGCTACGCTGTTCGACGGCCATGTCCGAACCCAGCTGGGCGCCTACTACAACATCTACCAGAATTTCCAGATCACCATCGGCGACCCGACGAACGCGTCGTTCACTTCAGTTCTAAATGTCACCGACGACACGATCATCTATGGTCTGGAGGCCTCGGCCCAGGGTCGGTTTGGTCCGTTGGCGTTCGATGCAGGCCTGTCAGTCTCCCATTCGGAGCTCGGCACGTTCTTCGCCGCCGATCCGCGCCGTGCCCGCACGGGCTTGTGCGATCAGAACACTGGCCCGGCCAGCGGCAACTGCGTCAATGTGGAGGGCAACGCCCAGTCCTTCGCGCCGGAACTGACGGTCAGCGGCGGCGTGGAGTACGCGTTCAATCTGGGCGCGGGCACCCTGACGCCACGCATCGACTACAGCCACATCGGCGAAAGCTTTGTCAGCATCTTCGCCAATGCGGCGCTGGGCGACCGATTGGAAGAGCGGGACATCGTAAACGCCCAGCTGACCTATGAGCAGGACGACTGGAAGCTGCAGGCCTATTCGACCAACCTGGGCGATCTAGACTACATCGCCTCGGTGAAGGGCGGGCAGCGATATGCCGGTGCGCCCCGTCAATATGGCGTTCGCCTGACCCGCAACTTCTAGTCAGCGAACGTAACAGTGACAGCGTCTCCGTCAGGATCGATGCAGGCTTATGGCCTGACCGTCGACCGGTTCCTGGTTCATGCCGCGAAATGGCATCGGCAGGTTCCGGTCGTCACCGCCGGTCAAGGCGAGGACGCCATCATTGGCTATGCCGCGCTGAAGGACCGCGCGGAACGGTTGTCCGGCGCTTTCCTTGATCTGGGCCTGCGCCCCGGTGATCGGCTGGCGACCCTGGCCTGGAACACTCAGCACCACGTCGAGGTCTGGTACGGGGCGATGGGGGTTGGCATCGTCTGTCACACCCTGAACCCCCGCCTGACCGTCGCCCACCTGACGGCGATGATCGTGGAAGCGCACGATCGCGTCCTGATCGTGGGCCAGGGCCTAGGCGAAATGGGGCGCGAGTTGATGGCGGCCTGTCCCTGCATCGAACGTCTGATCCTGATGGACGGCGATGCCGCGCAGATGGAACGCGACGGCCGGCCCGAGATCGAGATCGAGACGCTGCTTCAGCAATCCGGTCGCCCCGCCGTTTGGGGCGAGTTCGACGAGAACGCTGCGGCGGGACTGTGTTTCACCTCCGGCACGACGGGGGCGCCTAAGGGCGTGCTCTATTCCCACCGCGCCAACTATCTGAGCACCCTGCGCTGCCTGCAGGCCGACGCCCTGGCCCTGACCGGATCGGACGCGGTGCTGGTGGCGGTGCCGATGTTCCACGCCAACGCCTGGGGCTTGCCGTTCGCAGCGGCGGCGGCGGGAGCCTCCATGGTTCTTCCCGGCCGCGCGACGGACGGGAAGTCTCTGGCCCGGCTGATCAATACACACGGCGTGACCGTGGCCATGGGTGTGCCGACCGTCTGGCTTGGCCTGATCGATTACCTGGACGCCAGTGGTGAACAGACTCCGACGCTCAAGCGGGTTGTCGTCGGGGGCTCCGGCATTGCCGAGGCGCTTCTGGTGCGGATCGAGGAACGTCTTGGGGCCACTGTGCAGACTAGCTGGGGCATGACCGAACTGTCGCCTATGGGTACGATCTCACCGCCCGCCGCCACCCCAGGTGCGGCCAAGGCCTCGGGTCGCTCACCGGTCGGGGTGGACATGCGCCTGTTCGATGCAGACGGCGTCGCGCTGCCTCAACAACGCAACGTCGTGGGTCATTTGAAGGTGCGCGGTCACAGTGTTGTCGACCGTTACTTCGGTCACGACGAGTCGGCCCTGGACGACGGCGGCTGGTTTGACACGGGCGATCTCGCCGAAATCGACGCGGCGGGCAATCTGACGATCTCGGGGCGCGCCAAGGACCTGATCAAGTCGGGCGGCGAGTGGATCAATCCGGCGGAGATGGAACTCATCGTCGGAGCCATGCCCTCGGTGGGCCTGGTCGCGGTGATCGGGCGCAACGACGCCAAATGGGGCGAGCGTCCCGTCATGGTGATCGAGCCGCGCCAGGGGCATGCCGTCAACAACAATGACGTGATGGCGGCGCTCAAGGGCAGGGTCGCCGACTGGTGGCTGCCCGACCGGATCATCTCTGTTCAGTCGATGCCGTTGGCAGCCACCGGAAAGATCAACAAGACCCAGCTTCGCGCGACCTACGGAGGAGCCTAGGATGGCCCCTCTTTCTCTAGCAGCACCGCGGCCGGCCTCGCGTCCGCGTGTGCGCATCAAGGCCGCGCCCATGACGACATCGCCCAAGCCCACCCCAGCCAGACCCGCACGTCGCTCCAAGGCCGAGCAGCGGGCTGCCAGTCTGGAGCAGATGCTCGATGCGGCTGAAGAGTTGTTTTCGCAGCACGGCCTACATGGCGTGACGCTAAAGGACGTGGCCCATAAGATCGGGGTCCACACCTCGCTGATGCATTATTATTTTGCCGACAAGAAGGACCTCTTCGATCAGGTCGTGAAGCGGCGCGCACCCATCACGATCGATCGCCGAATGGAAGCGCTCGATCGGTACGAGATCGAGTGCAAGGGCAAACCCACGGTCGAAGGCGCGCTGCACGCCTACCTGGACACCGACCTGGACACCTACATCAAAGGCGGCGACGGCTGGCGCAACTATGGAGCGCTGGGTGCCCAGATCAACAACACCCCTGCCTGGGGCGCTGAACTGATGGACAGTCTTTTCGATCCCATCGTGCTGCGTCTGATCGGTTTCCTGAAGCGGGCAATGCCAGATGCCGCCGAAGAAGACATCTTCTGGGGCTACCACTTCGTCACGGGCGCCTTGACCCTCACGCTCGCGCGAACCGGCCGCATCGACCTCCTTTCCGGAGGCCTGTGCCATTCCGAGGACTTCGAGGCGGTGAAAGCCCGAATGGCGACTTTCATGGCCGGGGGTTTCATCGCCTCGTGTCAGTCGCGCGGCGCTGCTCGAGAGGCGGAGGCTAGGCGTGAGTGAGATCGAAGGATTCCCCATCGCCGATCGTCCCGAGGATTTAGGCTTCGACAGCAGTCGCCTAAAAAAGCTCGACGACTACATGGCCAAGATGGTCGCGGTCGGCCGGGTCGCCGGCGTATCCACTCTGATCCTTCGCCATGGCAAAGTCGCCGCGTTTAAGACCCATGGCTCGGCCGTGCTCGGCAGTGAAGCACCACTGAGCCCTGACGCGGTCTTCCGCATCTATTCGATGACCAAGCCGATAGCGGCGACGGCCATGATGATCCTGTTCGAGGAAGGCCACTGGGTCCTCGACGATCCGATCACGAAATTCATTCCAGAGTTCGCCGACCTGAAGGTCTGCGCCGGCATCGGCCCCGACGGCGAGATGATCCTCGAGGCCGCCAAGCGCCCGCCGACGATGCGAGAGGTGATGAGCCACACGGCCGGTTTCGCCTATGGCCTGTTCCCCGACCACCATCCGCTGGAGCGCGCCTATCTCGCAAACAGCATCGCGCGGCCGGACGGCGCACAGGCCTTCATCGACAGGGTCGCCGCCCAGCCTCTGATGTTCCAGCCGGGGGCGGAGTGGTTCTACTCCATCGCCTCGGGCCTGTTGGGAGTCATCGTCAGCCGGATTTCGGGCCATTCGTTCGGCGACTTCCTGCAACAGCGCATCTTCGGCCCGCTCGGCATGGTCGATACCGCCTTCCAGACCCGCGCAGACAACCAGGATCGCCTGGTCACTTTCTACCAGGACGACGCCGCAGGCGGCATGAAAGAGGTGACGTCGGTGCTCGGCGCACCGATCAATCCGTTCACCGCACCGCCAGAGTTCGAGGATGGCGGCGGCGGGCTGGTGTCGACCCTCAGCGACTACGCCCGTTTTGCCCAGATGATCCTCAACAAGGGTGAGTTGGACGGCGTTCGCATCCTGGCGCCCGCGATGGTCGAGCTGATGTCCACGAACGTCATCCCCGATGCCGTTCTGGCGACGTCCAACCCGATGCGACTGCTGCCCTTCAACCCGTCATTCGGCTTCGGCCTGGGTTTCTCCGTCTTCAATGATCCCCGCCGCATGGGCTCGCCCGAGGGACGCGGCACCCTGGCCTGGGGCGGCATGGGCGGCACCTGGTTCTGGATCGATCCGGAGAACGACTTGGTCTTCGTGGGACTGATCCAGCGTTTGGCCGATCCGATCTCCGGCGAGTTCCGGGCCAAGGCGCGCACCTTCACCTATGCGGCTCTGACGCGGCCCGAACTCTAGACATCATCGAACGACAGACGGGCCCGAGGTCCGCATTCCGAGGAAACGAAGATGACCACGGTCGAAGTCGCCGGAGCCGCCGTCGAACCACCACCAAGTGCGTTCCACAAGACCAAGTGGAGCGTCGTCTGGCTGCTGACGCTGACGATCTTCTCGGCATTGACGGTGGGCGGTCTGCTTGCCCCGCTCCAGGAAGCGGTCAAGCTGGAGCTGGGTCTCAGCGACTTTCAACTGGCCATGATCGTCGGCAGCGCCACGGCCATCCCGGCCGCCATCCTGTCATTGCCGATCGCCTGGATGGTGGATCACCACATACGCACCCGGCTGCTGATCATCCTGTCTTCGCTGTGGGCGATCGGCACGATAGGCACGGCCTTCGCTCAGGACTTCTACGGTTTGTTCGCGGCGCGGCTCGTATCTGGCATCGGCGCGGCCACGGCGTTTCCGGTGCTCATTTCTCTACTTGCGGACGTCTGCATGCCAGAGAAGCGCGGCCGCTCGATGCTGCTGATCTCGATCGGCGCCTGGGCGGGCGCGGCCGCTGCCTTCGCGATTGGTGGCACCCTGTTCGGCTGGCTGGAAGCCAACCCAACGGCCTTTATCGCCAACATGCCGGCCTGGCGCGAAGCGCACCTGCTGGTCGGTATCGGTTCGGCCATTCTGGTTCTACCGCTGTTCCTGATCCGCGAGCCGACGCGTCACGAAGTCGAGCAGGCCAGCCCCGGTTTCAAGGACAGCCTGAAAGCTTTCTGGAAACGCCGTGCCTTTCTGGGCTGGCTCTATGTCGGAAACTTCGCCGGCGGCTTCGCCGAGGGCGCAGCGGCTCTGTGGATTGGATCCGTCCTCGTTCGCCAATACGGCCAGTCGCCCGGCGAGTTCGGCGGCTGGGTCGGCCTGGTGATCCTGGTCTCGGGCATCGTCGGCTCGGTTATTGGCGGCCTTACCGCCGATGCCAGCCAGAAGCTGAAGATGCGGGGCGCCATCCTGCTGCCCGCCGTGATCGCGACAGCCCTGAGCATTCCGGCCAGCGCCTACCCGATCATGCCCAACGTCACCCTCTTTGCCTGGGTGCTATTCGCGCTTCTACTGGGCGGCGTGGTCGTCAATCTGGTCAACTCGGCCGCCATTGCGGTGCTGCTGCCCAACGAAGAGCGCGCAACCAGCCTCGCGGCGCTGGCCATTGTGGGCAAGATCATCGGCGGTCCGGTGACGGCCGGCGTGATCGCTTGGATGACACTCCTGTTCAGGGGGCCGATGGGCCTGGGTCAGACCCTGACCTGGCTAGGCGTGATCACCGGCGTCATATCGCTGATCGGCTACGTGTTCGCCATGCGTTATGCGCCGGAGCCTTTCGCCCGCCTGCAGGCGGAGGCGCCCGACACGGTCGTCGAATGAACCGGCCCCTTGGCATTGGCGTCATCGGTGCCGGGGTCATCAGCCACGCCTATCTTGGCACGATCTGCAGATCGCCGGAGCTTCAACTGGTGGCGATCGCCAGCCGGGGCATGGAGAGCGCGCGAGCGCAGGCGGACCGTTATGGCGGCGTGGCGAAATCGGCACCCGATCTCTTGGCGGACCCGAAGGTCGACATAGTGGTGAACCTCGCGCCGCCGGCCGAACACCACCAGATCGGTCGAGCTGTCCTGGAGCGCGGCAAGCATCTCTACTCGGAAAAGCCGTTCGCGACTTCGCTTGAGGACGCCAAGAACCTCATGGAGTTGGCCGCGGCGAAAGGGCTGACGATCGGCTGTGCGCCCGACACCTTTCTGGGCCCGGCGCATCAGGCGGCGCGGCGGCTGATCGACGACGATGTGATCGGACGCGTGGTTGGCGGAGCTGTCGTCATGGCGTCGAGCGGCATGGAGGCCTGGCATCCCAATCCGGCGTGCTTCTATGCGCGAGGCGGTGGGCCGCTGCTCGACATTGGGCCCTACATGATCACGCAGCTGGTGAACCTGCTTGGGCCAGTCCGAAGCGTGACCGCGATCGGCAGCGCGCCTCGGGCCACGCGTGGCGTGACCAGCCCTGAACGAGCGGGCGAAGTGATTGCAGTGGACGTGCCCACCACTGTGAACGGCGCGTTGCTGTTCGAAAGCGGAGCCAACGTTGCGCTCACGCTGTCGTGGGATGTGGTGAAACATCAACGCTCGCCCATTGAGCTTTATGGCCTGTCGGGAACCCTGACGGCGCCGACGCCGAACGGCTTCGATGGCGATCTGATGGTCAGCGACGGCGGCGCCTTCGCTATTACCCACGCCGCCGCGCCGAGCGGTCCCGCGCCTCAAGTTGGGGATATCGTCGCAGCCATGGAGGCCTTGAAGGCGGGCGTCGACCCAATGACCGGCGGATCGCTGGGACCGAAGTCTCCACCGCTTTTCGGTGACCGGCGAGGGCTTGGGCTTATCGATATGGCCCGGGCGATCCGTCAGGGAGCAAACCCGCGGGCCAGCGCCAATCTGGCCCTGCACGTGCTGGAGGTCCTCCTTGCGCTGGAACATTGTGCGGAGATGGGCGGGTCGCGTGAGATCGCCTCAAGCACCGCGCGGCCGGAACCGCTGAGAGAGCCGCTGCCGTGAGCGGACCTGTTCTCATTGCTATCGAAACCGGCGGCACCAAGATCGTCTGCCGGATGGTATCCGTTGATAGTGCGCCTCTGGGGCAGTTTCAGCTTCCCACGAGCGAGCCGAGGGCGGCGATCGACACTTTGGCGCAGCGGGCGGCCGAAATTGCGCCGAAAGCCTCCGTTGCGGGCGTCGGCGTGGCCAGCTTCGGTCCGGTCGATGTGGAGCCGTCCTCACCGACATACGGCCGAGTGCTTGAGACGACCAAGCCGGGCTGGACCGGGTTCGATCTGGGCGGCGCCCTTGGACGCGTGTTCGGAGCTCCTGTCGCAATCGACACAGACGTCAACGCCGCAGCCTTGGCCGAAACAATGCTGGGCGCCGCGAAGGGGCTGCACACCGTTGCCTATGTCACGGTTGGGACGGGCATTGGCGGAGGACTTGTGGTCGGCGGGCGGACGCTGCGTGGTGCGCTGCATCCGGAAATCGGACATCTGCCGTTGCGCCGTAAACCCGGTGACGACTGGCCGAGCTTCTGCCCGTTTCACCAGAACTGCGCCGAAGGCTTGGCTGCGGGACCCGCAGTGGCGGCCAAGCTCGCAGGCCGGGTGCTGAACGAGGCCTCTGACGTCGAGGTCCTAGTGGTCGACTACCTGGGCCAGCTTTGCGCACAGCTTGTCTTGGCCTGGTCGCCACAGCGGATCGTCATGGGCGGCGGCGTGCTGACGGGTGGACGGCTCCTTGCCCAGGTCGAGGCGCGAATGCGGACGGAGCTGAACGGCTATGGCGCGGCTCGGGTAGCGCACGAGCCTGGCTACCTTGTCACCCCGGCCCTGGAACATGCGGGACTGGAGGGTGCCGTCATCCTGGCTCGCCGCGCCGCGGGTGGGCCGCAAAGGTCCGAAGATTCGATCAGACAGATAGAGACTTGAAATGACAAACGCACGCGTCGCCGGCGTCGGCATGATCCCGTTCACCAAGCCGGGTCAAAGCGAGGACTGGGACGTCATGGCCGAAAAGGCGGTGCGGGCGGCTCTGTCCGATGCCGGCGTGACTTATGATCAGATCCAGCAGGCCTACGTCGGCTATGTGTACGCGGACTCCACCGCCGGCCAGTCAGCGCTCTACCGGGTCGGCCTGACAGGCATTCCTATCGTCAACGTCAACAACAACTGCTCCACCGGGTCAACCGCGCTCTACCTCGCCAGGCAGATGGTGGCGGCGGGAGCGGCCGACTGCGTCCTTGCCCTGGGTTTTGAGCAGATGGTGAAGGGAGCCCTGGGCTTCGCCTTCATCGACCGCAAACGGACGCTCGACAACCATCTCTCACGTCAGGTGGAAATCCAGGGGTGGGACGACACCGCGCCGATTGCCGCCCAGCAGTTCGGGGGCGCGGGTGTCGAGCACCAGCGCAGATACGGAACCAGCGACGAAGCGTTCGCCCTGATCAGCGTCAAAGCGCGCCGGCATGCGGCGAACAACCCGTTGGCGCTTTTCCAGACGCCTCTGAGCCTCGACGAAGTCATGGGGGCGCCGAAGCTGTACGGGCCGATCACACGATTTCAGGCGTGTCCGCCGACCTGTGGCGCCGCCGCCGCCGTCCTTGTTTCACCATCCTTCGCGGCAAAGCATGGTTTGAGCGCAGGGGTCGAGATTGTCTCCCAGGCCCTCACCACCGATTTCGCCGGCGTTTTCGAGGGTCAGTCGATGATGGACATCGTCGGCTATGGCATGGCTCGAGAGGCGGCACGCCAAGTCTATGAAGCTGCGGGTCTAGGGCCCGACGACATTCAGGCCGTCGAGCTGCACGACTGCTTCACGCCCAATGAACTGATCTCCTACGAGGCCTTGGGGCTTTGCGAGGAGGGCGGCGCGGAACGCTACATCTGCGACGACCAGAACACTTACGGCGGCAGGCACGTGACCAATCCGTCGGGCGGACTGCTTTCCAAGGGCCACCCGCTGGGGGCGACCGGTCTCGCTCAATGTTATGAGCTGACCCACCAGCTGCGCGGGACGGCCGAAAAACGACAGGTCGAGAATGTCCGTTTCGCCTTGCAGCACAACGTCGGCCTCGGCGGTGCGTGCGTCGTCACACTGTACGGCAAGGCCGCGTAGTCCATCCGGAGAAAGACCGATGCCTTACACATCAAACGGCGGCGTCCGCCTGCACTGGGAGGTTCGTGGCGAGGGTCCGCCCATCCTCTTAATCATGGGGCACAAGCTGAGCTCGGCGATGTGGTACGCCGCAGTGGAAGGTCTGGGCGACCGCTATCGGCTGATAACCTTTGATAATCAGGGCTCGGGCAAGAGCGGCGCGCGCAGCCGGACGTCGATCGCAGAAATGACCGCTGACGCTATTGCCGTGTTGGATGCGGCCGGGGTCGAGACAGCCCACGTCTATGGCGTCTCCATGGGCGGCGGTATCGCGCTGGAGCTTGGTGCCCGCTATCCACACCGCGTCCGTTCCCTGATCCTGGGCTGCACGATGGCCAAGACGCCGGACATCGCCCGGCGTCCGAAATGGCTGATCAGCCTGGCCTATCGCATATTGCCGCTCCTCAAGATGTTCGCCAAGCCCGCCAAGTTCAACAACGGCTATGGCGACAATGCCCCTGCCGACGCCATCGCGCGGGACCAGGCAACCGGCGCGCGCGACGCATGGTCCATGAAAGGCGTCGTCGCTCAGGGCCAGGCGATCAGCGACTACTCGATAACGCCCGAGGAGGTCGCGGGGGTGACGCTTCCCGCCCTTGTCCTGCATGGCAAACAGGATCTCGCCGTGCCCTATGAAGCGGGAAAGCGACTTTCGGAACTTCTGCCGGATGCGCGGCTGGTCACCTTTGAGGGCATAGGCCACAACTATTTCATCGGCGCGGCGGACCGCGCCAATGCAGAAGTCGATCGCTTCATTCGGGCCGTCGAAAACGCCGGCTAGGCCAGCTTGGATCATCGGATCAGCCGCGCAGAGGCCAAGCTCCGCCAGCGTCAGACCCCAGAACAAAGACGTGGGCCGGTTAGGAAATCAGTGATGTCGAACCCCTTGCCACAGTGGGCGATCGGCCCATTCAGCCGGCCTGCACGGATCCTGGAGAACCGCAGCGATGTCCGGTTCCCCTGCTTAGTATCGGGGGTCGAGATCGCCTGGGCGGCCAAGGATCTGTTCAACCCTGGCGCCGTGGTCCACGAGGGCCGGGTCTGTCTGTTGGTACGCGCCGAGGACAATGTCGGACGCTATTCAGGGACGTCACGCATTGGTCTAGCGACGAGTACCGACGGGCTGACGTTCGAGCTCGAGCCCGAACCTGTTCTGTTCCCGGCAAATGATCGCTGGCAGGCTTGGGAATGGCCGGGCGGACTGGAAGACCCCCGCGTCGTGCAGGCGCCAGACGGTCGGTTCATCTGCACATACACAGCCTTTGACGGCAAAGTCGGCAGCCTGTTCGTAGCGTCCTCAAGCGATCTGCGAACGTGGATCAAGCATGGACCAGCATTTGCCGAAACCAACTACGTCCGGCTTCCTACGAAATCCGGCGCCATTCTGACCCAGGTGCTGGGTGACCGTCTCGTCGCGGCGCAGATCGATGGCCGCTACTGGATGTACTGGGGTGAGGGCATGATCTTCGGAGCCGTCTCGGATGATTTGATCCGCTGGACGCCGATTGAGGCGGACGCCCATCCTGACAAATATCTGACGTGGGACCCGCAGGCTTCAGGACCATTCGGTCATTGGGATCGCGATCGTCTTCCCGGCCGGTTTGGCCTGCGCGCGCTCGCGGCTCCCCGCCGTCGACGCTTCGATTCATGGCTCACGGAACCGGGGCCTCCGGCCTTGCTGACCGAGGATGGCGTCGTCCTCATCTACAACGGCGCTAACGCACCGAACGACGGCGCCGCTGACATCCCGGCCTTTGCCTACCAGCCGGGCCAGCTTCTTTTTGACAGCGAGGATCCCACCGCGGTGATCGGTCGAGCCAGACAGCCTTTTTTGAGCATTGATCCGGCCGAATCGGATGGGCAGGTCGGCAATGTGTGTTTTGCTCAGGGCTTGGTCTTATTTGGAGGCAGGTGGCTGCTTTATCTGGGCTTGGCCGATTCACGTGTCGGCGTCGCTGTCGCTGAGTTCAAAAACTCCGCTAGCCAAATGGCGGCGAGGATTTAGTGCATCTTTCCGCACCAAGCAGCATCTGGCCCGGGTCCCTGCTAGTGCCCGCGAACACCCTTTTCCAGCCATCTTGGTGCTTCGTAGCTTCTGCTTCCGAGATTGGCCGTTAGACGCAAAGTGGGGGAGATGAAGGTCCAATTCTGACTCATCCGAGACGTTTGGAAGGTCCGCTGTCGGACGTGAGGCGGGCCTGAGATGGGATGGTCGCGGTCGTATCACTTAACGGCTTAACCCTAGGATCGGCGTCGTCGTCTGCAATGGATCTGGCCATCGGGATACCCTAAGCGCGACTTCCGCCGTGTCCTGGTTCACCAGTGACAGGCGCATGCGCGACGCTCCGGATCGTCGCCCCTCGGTCTTCATCTGAAAGAGCAGAATCGCACACACCTTCTACACCCAGCGACATCTGCTAAGCTGATCGACGCTCCGGACCTTTTGGAGCGCGGCGAACGAAGCCTGGACCGAGGCGACGATTGCTGTCCGATCGTGACGGCTCGCTTGTGCTGTGCGCAGCCGAGTTAAGCTGACAACCCTTCGGGTAGGGCGCTGCCCGACTTGGCCCAGTTAATCCGACAGCCCTGGTCTGCTCGATCATGTAATCCCGCCGACTGCGCTGCCGGGAAACCGGCCAGTCTTTGTGCCAACTCGGCCGAAACGAACCATGCGGTAGGTCCAACCCGGATAGAGCTTGGCGATATGTTTGATTCCTTTCATAGCAACTAAGGGATGATCGCCACCGCCCATCGTCAACACGACCGTGTCGCCGCCAGTCGCCTCTGCGAAAGTGGGTGTGTAGCCCTCCTCGGTCCAACGTCTCGCGACGTCTGAGGACGTGACGGCCCAAAACGTGAAACCGACCACACGCCCGTCGTCGACTGCCATCATATAGTGGCCCCGCTGAACGGCTCCGGAAATCGAAGAAACCATCGATCCGAAAGGCAGCGAACTGAATGGCTCTCTACCCGCCATAAAGGTCACGGCCGCAGCCAGCGCGGCCTCAGGCCTTGGCAACTTGCCGATAGTAAGGGCCATGGAACTCACGCCTTCGTGATTGCCGGAGCTGCATCCCGGCAGGTGACGGGATCGTAGATGCGGTTGCATGCGAGCAACCGTTTGCCTCTGATAAATCCAAAAGCCAACAATTCTTGCATCGATAAGCTTAACCTTAGAGGTGATTTCTAAATCTTGCTAAGCGCCGCTGAAACTATTTAGAGCCAGCCGCCCTATATCAAAGATGGCGAAATTTCGCCGCTCGGGTGACTTCGCGCGCCCACACTAGGGAGATGACGCATGCCTGTTTTCACCGGAACGACCGGAAGCGACTTTTTAGTCGACACCCAAGGCGATGATAGCCTTAACGGCCTAGGCGGATTTGATGTCCTGTCCGTACAGAGAGGAATAGATACGGTCGATGGCGGTGATGATTCCGACTTTCTGATCGTCAACTACGGCGGCCAGAACTCCGCGGTGACCAACCAAGGCATTGGCAGCTTCAGAACTGCCGACGGCCTGAACAGCGTCACTTTTACCAACATTGAGTCTATCAACCTCACCACAGGGTCGGGTGACGACGTTGTCCGCACCTTCTATAGGCCGGACCCCAACGCCGATGTGATCGTTTCCGGCAACGACTTGATCAACCTTGGTCAAGGCAATGATTTCGTAGGCGCAGGCGGTGGTAACGACACCATATACGGCGGCGACGGCAACGACCGCATCGACGGCGATGGCGCGATCCGAGGCAAATTCGGAGCGGGGCGCAACCTCGGCGATCAGGAATTCTCCGGTGATGACCTGATCTATGGTGAAGGTGGCGATGATCTTCTCGTTGGCGGCAACGGAAACGACTACCTCGACGGCGGGATCGGTGACGACACCCTTTACGGCGATGGGGTCATCTTCTCCTATGGCGACACCTCTCTAAGCGGGGGTGGGGATACTGTAAGCCAGGTAGATCGGTTCGGAGGCGAGGCCTCAGGCAATGACACCCTTATCGGCGGGGACGGAAACGACACGCTCGAAGGCCGTTTGGGCAACGATATTCTCTCTGGTGGAAACGGCGCCGACCTCGCGCGCTTTAATATATCGCGAGACGGCTTAGACAGGACCGATCTTGGCGCTGATCAAGACACTGTGGAGGTCTCGGTGAATGCCGACTCCGAACGATCAAACGAGATCCGTGTCACCTTTACGAGCGCCGAAGTCGGTAACGGCTCGTCCTTGGACGGCGGAATGCTGGCCAATCAAGACGGCGATCTCGCGGTCCGCATGCAGTCGGAAGGCTATTCAGATAACCTTGTCGGCGGGGTCAGCCGCTTCGACGACGAGGGTGTAACCTTTGTTGCGCAAGGCGACGCGACGTTCGATGTCCGAGATCTGGTTTCCGGTACTCAGCGTGGCAACACTTTCCGGACGCTCACGCTGGGCAGCTCTGCCGCTGACACGAACTTCGGCACCTCGATGAACGACTACATAAACGCCGGCGGAGGCGACGATGTCATCAGTGGCGGCGACGGCGCCGACTTCCTCGTGGGTGGAGCCGGCAATGATACGCTGAACGGCGGAAACGGCGCCGACACTATCCTGGGCGGCGCCGGAAATGACACGATCGATACTGTTGATCGCGCCGCGTCCGGAGGGGCGGCGGTCGCTGCGACAAGCGACACTGTCGACGCAGGCGCTGGCGATGACCGGGTGACGGCGGGTCGCCTCGACGTCGTGAATGGCGGCGATGGCGACGACTTCCTCGAAATCGACTTCAGCGTCGATGGCGCCAACGCCAACCCGGCCGCCGTGAGCCTGACCCTGGATACGACTGGCGCCGGCGTCGCGTCAGACGGCACCACGATCTCCAACTTCGAGAGGATTGCTCTGACGCTTACTGGCAATGGAGATGTTGTCAGCACCGGCAATGTCGCAGCCCGCCTCGACGGTGGCGCTGGCAACGATATTCTGACGACCGGACTTGGCAATGACCAGCTTTCCGGCGGCGCGGGCGATGATGTGCTAAGCGCTGGCGCTGGCAACGACACCTTGTCCGGCGGTACGGGCAACGACACGATCACCGGCGGCGCTGGCGACGACAGCGCCTCTTTCGATCTCTCGCGTGACGGCGCTGACCGGACGGATCTCGGCGATGGTTCGGATACGGTGGTCTTTGCTGGGACCCCAGGAAACTACCGCGTAACCTTCACCTCCGCCGAAGTGGGCAACGGTAGCGCGAACGACAGTGGGTCAATGACCAATCAAGATGGAGGCCTTGCTGTCCGAGTTCAGCTTGAGGATGCCAACGGCGTTCCGACTGGCGACATCAGTCGCTTCGACGACGAGGGCATCCAATTCCTGGGCGGCACTCCCGGCATCACTTTCGATGTGCGCGATCTTGTGTCGGGGGCTCAGCGAGGTGAGACGTTCGAAGGCGTGGTGTTGGGGACCAATGGCGACGATGCCCTGAGTTTCAACTCGCCTCTGCGTCAGACCCAGTCGTTCTACTACAATGCCGGGGCCGGCAACGACACAGTCACCGGCGGATCTGCAAATGACTTCCTGGTAGGAGGAACCGGGAACGACGTCCTTCTCGGCGGGGCCGGTAACGACACCTTCCTAGGCGGCAGCGGCAACGATGTTTTCGAAGTCACCGAGGCGGGTGACACTGTCGTCGAGAATGCAGCCGGGGGCGAAGACGCCGTATTCTCGTATCTCAACAGCTACACGCTTGCCGCCAACGTGGAGACTTTGGCCTTGGCAGGGTCTGCGGTCGTGGGCGTTGGCAACGCGCTGGACAACACGCTGATTGGCACTACCGGCAATAACGTTCTTATCGGCGGTGCTGGTGCCGACGTGTTGATTGGCGGCCTGGGCAACGATACCTACGAGGTCACTGAGACCCGAGATGCGGTCAGGGAAGAGGCTGGCGGCGGCACGGACGCGGTCTTCTCCTACCTGGATGCTTATTTGCTGGCGGATAACGTAGAAACGCTGGTTCTCGCCGGCGTGGCCAGAGTCGGACTGGGCAACGCCGGAGTAAACAGCCTGTTCGGCAATAGCGGCAATAACATTCTTAACGGTAATGGCGGCAATGACTTCCTCACTGGAGGCGCAGGCCAGGATCAGTACTGGCATCTCGCCGGCGACGGTAATGATACGGTCGCCGACTTCTCAGCTGGAGAAACGATCGTCCTCTCACAAAGCCAATTCTCTAACTTCAACGAGGTGCGAAACGCCATGACACAGGTCGATGGCAACGTCGTTATCACGAGTGGATCCCAGACGCTCACGTTGAACAACGTAACGATAAGCCAACTCGGCGCCGGGAACTTCGCCTACTACAGCGCTCCTGTTGCGGCGTCGATGATTGAACCAGGTAAGGGCCTTTCGACCTTTACATCACCTGATGATTTCTTCGACTTGGGAGGGGATTTCCCTGGCAATATGCAACAGCCGGACCTCGACGGCGGGACATTCGATTTGATCGCCTCGAGTTCAGCACAAAGCTGGACCGAAACGCCTCAATGGATGCTCGATAGTAGTTTCGACCATTCTCAGGGCTTGACGGATCAGGCGCTGGTCTCCCATCACGACTGGTACTGACATTGCCATGGGGCGGTTCTTGCAGGAGCCGCCCCTTAATTTTTCAACGATCCTGCATCAAACTGCCCGCGCCTTTTACTCAACTCACCGCAGCGCGATTAGATTAACCGTTGATCCAGGTATACCAATCTTGGACATGCGATTCTCCGACGTCTTGCTTCCGCGCACCGCCGAGAGCACCGACCACTGCTTAAGCCCAATATCTGGGCGACCGCGATGCAAGCAACGGCAGCTATCGCTAGGGTCCAGTGGAAAGGTGCTGTCACGTTAATCGTTGAGTACATTGCAGACAGTCCGACAGGCCAACGATAAGGCCAGCATTTTCAGCGGCTTATACTCTTGCACGTTTTGAGCCGGTAGTTGGCGCGCCCTCAGCACCAGCGACAAATCCGTGGAGCCAGATCATTGTTTTAACTTAATTTTTCTGCGGGTGCGCTCTGCCGGCAGGCTGTACTCGGCACTTAACTTGACAGCCCCTCGCGTGAAGGTGCGTCATCGCTTCAAAAACGTAGTCTTCTTCCCTTCCGGCTTCGGGGCGATGGTGCTGATTAAAAACTCGCCCAAGTTCTTCACATGACACCCAAATCGTTTCGATCAAGTCGAATGCCTTGCGCCAACGCCTGAAGTTGCGACGCTCAAAGCCCTCTCGCTCCTTACGACGATCCGCAAGCATGGCCGGGGCGGTTTCGATAAGGGTCCGGTAGAAGGCTCGTCCCGCGCTTTTTGTCGTCGTCTCTGCGACGTGCACGACTTGTTTCGTCGTCAGTCGCTTACCAGCCTCCTTCGTCTCTCCGACAATCCGTTCGAACTCCCGTTGAAGTTCATCCATCGCCCAAGGTTCGTCGTTGGATTTCGGAGCCTTGCCCCGACGGCTCATGGCCACGTCACTGTCGCCCGACGTTGAACCAGCCCCATTTCGTTTGCCATGCCCCTTTTTGTCCCAATCTGAAGCGAGCGGCTAGGACGGCTTCGGCTATCCACATTATCAATGCGTTTTAGGGTTAGCTTTAGGGGCGCTGAGTGCGGCCTGCCTAATCCATTGATTAAAATCACCAATCTGAAAGGACTGGCGGAGACGGAGGGATTCGAACCCTCGATACCCCTTACAGGGTATGACGATTTAGCAAACCGTTGCCTTCAGCCACTCGGCCACGTCTCCGGCAGGACGGCTCGATAGCGGAGGGCGCGGCGGGGCGCAATGCACATGGCGCCAGTTTCCCCGACGTGATCTTGTGGCTCTAGCCGGGGAGGGATAGGGCTGGCGCTCCACCGTCTTAGGGAGACGACCATGGCCGATCTGGCTCAGGTTACCGAACACATCCGCGGCGCCGTCGGCGACAACTCCGGTCTCGGCAAGACCGTGAAGATCGATCTCGGCGACACCGGAAAGATATTCATCGACGGCGCGTCGGTGCCGAACACCGTGACTAACGAGGACAAGCCCGCCGACACCACCGTCTCGGTCTCGTGGGACGATTTCATCGCCATGTCCGAAGGTAAGCTGGACGGCATGATGGCCTTCATGCAGGGCAAGCTGAAGATCGCCGGCGACATGATGATCGCCCAGAAGCTGGCTCCGCTGTTGAAGCGCTAGTGGTCTGCTGACAAAAGTTATACGTCACAACGGCGCGGTCCCTGCGGATCGCGCCGTTCGCATATCGGGACAGGAACACGACCATGGATTTCAAGCACTCGGACAAGGCGCTGCACTGGCAGGAGCGCGTCTCCCGGTTCCTCGACGACAAGGTCGCGCCACGCGCCGCCGACTATTGGGCCGAGGTCCATTCCGACCACACGGTCCAGCCCAGGACCATGGAGGCGCTGAAGGCCGAGGCGCGCGACGCCGGCCTGTGGAACATGTTCTTGCCGGGCGACCACGGCGCGGGCCTGACCAATTTGGAATACGCGCCGCTCGCCGAGGCCATGGGCCGGGCCGGCCTTTGGACGCCGGAGGTGTTCAACTGCAACGCCCCCGACACCGGCAACATGGAAGTCCTCCATATGTACGGGAACGCGGCCCAGCAGGCGCGCTGGCTGAAGCCCCTTATGGCCGGCGAAATTCGCTCAGCCTTCCTTATGACCGAGCCGGCCGTGGCTTCGTCGGACGCGACCAACATCCAGACCTCGATCGTCCGCGAGGGCGACGAATACGTGATCAACGGCCGCAAATGGTGGTCGACCAACATGGGCCACCCGAACGTCGCCATCTCCATCGTCATGGGCAAGACCGACACGGGCGCGGCGACCCACGCCCAGCAGTCCCAGGTTTTGGTCCCCACAGACACGCCGGGCTTTCGCGTCGAGCGGATGCTGACCGTGTTCGGCTATGACGAGCGTCCGATCGGCCATGCCGAGGTCGTGCTCGACAACGTCCGGGTGCCGGTCGAGAATCTGATCGCGGGCGAGGGCAGGGGGTTCGAGATCGCCCAGGGGAGGCTCGGGCCTGGCCGTATCCACCACTGCATGCGCGTGATCGGCGCGGCCGAAAAGGCGCTGGAGCTTATGTGCGAACGGCTGCTGAACCGCACCGCCTTCAAGAAGCAGTTGGCCGAGCATTCGGTCTGGGAACAGCGGGTCGGCGAGGCCCGCACCAACATCGAGATGTGCCGCCTGATGGTGCTGAAGGCCGCCTGGATGATCGATCAGGCCGGGGCCAAGAACGCCAAGTCCGAGATCGCCCAGATCAAGGTCGCCGCCCCCAAGATGGCGCTTCAGATCATCGACGACGCCATCCAGGCCTTCGGCGGCGCCGGCGTCTCGGCCGACACGCCCCTGGCCGAGATGTACGGCACGGTGCGGACGCTTCGCCTCGCCGACGGCCCAGACGAGGTTCACAACCGCACGATCGCCCGCCTGGAATACGCCAAGCACGGCGGCCGCCCGGTACGCTGAGGCCAAATGTCAGCGGGCGTCAGCAATGACGCCTGCGACACCGGTCGCGGCAACGAAACCAGAACGGGCGTGTTAGGCTGACTTCGAACGACCTTGGGGGCCGTTCATCGGAGTCTGTCCGTTGATATCGCCAGTAAAACCAAGAGCCGCCGAGTCCGACGACCTGGCGCGCTTCCGTTCCGTTCGTGCGGTGATGCCTGCCTTGTCCGAGGGACTTTCGGCGGAGGATCTCGCCGCCCAGTCCATGCCCGACTCCAGCCCCGGCAAATGGCATCTGGCGCATTCCAGCTGGTTTTTCGAGGCGATGATACTGGCGTCGGAGCCGGGATACGCACCGATAGATGCCCGCCTGCAGCAGCTTTTCAACTCCTACTACGAGAGCCTTGGTCGCCGCGTGGAGCGTGAGGAGCGCGGCCTGATGACCCGCCCGTCGCTGGACGAGGTCATGGCCTACCGGGCCGAGGTCGATCGTCGGATGGAGTCGCGTCTGGAATGCGGCCTCGCCGACGATCTTGAACACTATCTCTTCGTCCTCGGCCTCAACCATGACCAGCAGCATCAGGAACTCTTTCTGATGGACCTGCTGAACCTGATGTCGCGCTCCCCCCTCGATCCGGCCGCCTACGCCGAGGGGCCTCGACCCGCCGGCCCTCTGCAGATTGCGCGAGGCGGCGAGACCCGTTTCGAGGGTGGTCTCGTCGATATCGGCCATGGCGGGGATGGCTTCGCCTTCGACAACGAAGGCCCGCGCCATCGGGTCTGGCTGGAGCCTTTCCTGCTGGACCACGACCTGGTCACCAACGGCCAGTGGATCGCCTTCATTCAGGACGGCGGCTATCAGAGGCCGGAGCTCTGGCTTGCCGACGGCTGGGCCACAGTGAAGGCTCAGGGCTGGACGGCGCCGCTCTACTGGCGAGAGGATGACGACGTCTGGACGGTTCTGAGTCTCGCCGGTCGTGCAGCCGTCGATCCGGATGCCCCCGTTCGTCACATCAGCGCCTACGAAGCCGCCGCCTTCGCTCACTGGGCCGGCAAGCGACTGCCGACGGAGGCGGAGTGGGAGAGCGCGATCGCCACCGCGCCCGACGTCTTCTCCAACCTGTTCAACGAGGTGTGGCAGCATACCTCCAGCGCTTATTCGCCCTATCCAGGCTTCGCGCCGACCGAGGGCACGGCGTCGGAGTACAACGGCAAGTTCATGGCCAATCAGCTGGTGCTGCGCGGCGGTTCGTTCGCCACGCCGCCGGGGCACACCCGCGCGACCTATCGCAACTTTTTCTATCCGCATCAGAGGTGGGCCTTCATGGGCTTGAGACTGGCCTCGGACGCGCCTGCCGGCACGCGCGCGCGCATCGAGTCGCTGGAAACGGCTCGCTTCCGCGCCGAACTGGTCGCTGGCCTCCAGCGAGCCCCCAAGGCCGTCTCGCCCAAATGGTTCTACGACGCCGCCGGCTCGGATCTGTTCGAGGACATCACCCGCCTGCCCGAATACTATCCGACGCGTCAGGAGGCGGGACTTCTGCGCACCTTCTCGCCGCGTATGGCCTCCCAGTTCGGCGACGATGCGGTCCTGGTCGAGTTCGGCTCGGGGGCCAGCGAGAAGACCCGTATCCTTCTGGACGCCGCCCCGACGCTTGCCGCCTATGTTCCGATCGACATCAGCCCCGACGCTCTGAACGCCGCCGCCGCCAGCATCGCCGGGGCCTATCCGTCGCTGGAAGTCGCGCCGATGGTTGGCGATTTCCTCAATCTCGCGCCCTTGCCGGAACTGGGCCGTGGACGTCGCATCGGCTTTTTCCCGGGCTCGACGATCGGCAATCTGGAGCCCGACCAGGCCGTGGCTTTCCTCGCCAATGCGCGCGAGCGTCTCGGCCCGACCTCGCTGTTCATCCTGGGGGTCGATCTGGTGAAGGATCCCGCCGTCCTTGTCGCCGCCTATGACGATGCCCAGGGGGTCACCGCTGCGTTCAACAAGAATCTGCTGGTTCGGGCCAACCGCGAACTGAGCGCCGATTTCGATCTGGACGGCTTCGAACACCAGGCCGTGTGGAACGCCGATCGGTCACGGATGGAGATGCATCTACGGGCGCTTCGCTCGATGATCGTGCGGATCGGCGAGGTGTCAGTTGCCTTCGAGCCCGGCGAAACCATCCACACGGAAAGTTCGCGCAAGTTCACCCGCGCCAGCGTGACCGAGATGGCGCAGGCCGCGGGCTGGACTGTCGCTGCGTTTCAACAGAGCGCTGAGCCGTCGGTGGCGCTCGCCGTTCTGTCCGCGACTTAGCGCCGCCGCCGACTCGCAACAAAAAAGGGCGGCCGGTTCGCACCGGCCGCCCTTCGTTATGTCACCAGAGCGTCAGATCTATTCGGCCTGGCCTTCGATATCCTCGGGGCGACGCGAACCATGAGAGGCTTCGCCACCCTTGCGGCCGGCCTGGGCCGCCAATCCACGATCCTGAGAGAAGCTGCGCTTCTCACTGGGGACGCTTGCGCCGCCCTTCCGCGCGATCTCGCGCTGTCGTTCAGGGTCCATCGAGGCAAAACCTCGTTTGGAAACTCCGGAGGGGCGAGGCGGCTGGATCTGGGCCATTCGAGGCTCCCTTTCGACTGTATGCTGGCGGTTGCAGGATGAACACTGAAGACCGGTCAAGGTTCCCGAGTCGGGCGCCGTACGCTTCCAAAGTCCGGTGTTTTCAAGACGATGCGAATCAGTCTGCGCCGGGCCTCTGGGTGTCGCCGTCGTTGTCGCCGGGCTGAGGCGGCACCTCGTCGGGGGCGCCGGCGGGGTCAATCTCGGGTTGCGGCGAGGGCGTTAGAGGCGGCATGATTTCGGGCTGCGGCGTGGGGTCTGTCATGAAGGGGCTCCTGGTCCGGAATGGATGCTCTCCATGGGGAACCGCTCACCGCACGCGGGGTTCACCTTGCCGGATCACAAGACCGCCAGGAGCCATCCCATGACCGACATCAATCCGCCTCTGAACGCCGAAGACATCATTGATGACGCTGACGGCCAGCGCGCCCGCCTGGATCAGGCCGGAGACCGCTGGATGGCCGACGCCGAGGCGCGCAGTTTCGCGCGCGAGGGCGGCCTGCGCCAAGCCGTCCGCTCCGACATCGAGACCGGCCGCGACTGGGCCCGCCAGCGCGCCGAACTGGCCAAGTCCCGGATCGAGGAAGAGCCGCTGAAGGCCTCTCTGTATGCCCTGGGCATCGGCGTGGTGATCGGAATCCTGCTCCGACGCTAGCCCGTCCGCGTCAGGCCGGTCCCGAGGCCGGCCTGACCAGGGGCGTTCGCGCGATCGCCCCATCCGACACATAGGGGTTGGTCCGCCGCTCCTCACCGAATGTCGAGATCGCGCCATGTCCCGGAACGAAGGTGACATCGTCGCCCAGCGGCCAAAGCTTGGTCACCACCGACCGGATCAGCGCGTCAGGATCGCTGCGCGGAAAGTCTGTTCGTCCGACCGAGCCCTTGAACAGCACGTCGCCCACCTGGGCGAACCGGGCCGCGCGGTTGAAGAAAATGACATGGCCGGGCGTATGGCCCGGACAGTGTGCGACCTCCCACGACGTCTCTCCCAGCGTCACCACGTCTCCATCTGCAAGCCAGCGCGACGGCGTGAAGACGCGTGCTTCGGGCAGGCCCCACCGCGCGCCCTGCACCTCCATATCGTCGATCCAGAACTGATCTTCAGGATGCGGTCCGACGATCGGCGCGCCGGACTTGTCCGCCATCTCCGCCGCGCCGCCGGCGTGATCCAGATGCCCGTGGGTGATCCAGATCTGATCCAGCGTGAGGCCGCGCCTCGCCACCTCGCCGATGATCGCATCCACTGAGCCGCCCGGATCGATCACCGCCGCCTTCATCGTCGCCGTGCACCACACGGTGGTGCAGTTCTGCTGCAGGGGCGTGACCGCGGTCACGAATACGCCGATGGGGGAGGACGTCTGTGTCATGGGCGTGAGATAGACGCACAGCGGGCGCGGCGAAAGCTGGTCGCCTCGCGACCCGACCTCGGATTAAGATCGCCTCATGCAGAAGGTCGAACCCCGATGAACCGCAGGCATGTTCTGACCGGCCTTGTCGGAGGCTCCGCGGTCCTCGCGTCCGGAAACGCCAGCGCCTTGCGCCAGGCCCAGGTCGACGGGCCCCGGTTCGCCGTGACGATCGACGATTTCCGCTTCGAGGACGGGGCGTTGATGACCGGCGCCGCCCGTCACCGCGCGATCCTGGACGCCCTGGGTCAGGCCGGGATTCAGGCGGCGGGCCTGATCACGGGCAAACACGTCGACAACGCGCCGGCCGCCGACCATCTGGCGGCCTGGTCGCGGGCCGGCCACGCGATCGGCAACCACACCTATGACCACGCCTATTTCGGAGGCTCGGCGCCCGGCGATCTGGGCGCCGAGATCGACCGGACCGCACCCCTGTTGGCGACCTATCCCACGCTCCGGCCCTGGTTCCGCTTCCCCTATCTGGCGGAAGGGCGGACGGCGGAGCTGCGCGACCGGATGCGCGCCGTCCTGGACGCGCGCGGCCTGCGGAACGCCTATGTCACCATCGACGCGTCGGACTGGTATGTGAATCAGCGCCTGACCGAGCGTCTGGCGCGCGAGCCGGACGCCGACGTCGCGCCCTACGGCGACTATCTGGTGCGTCACCTTCTGGACCGTGCGGCCTTCTACGACGGGCTGGCCCGCGACGTGCTCGGCTATTCGCCGCCGCATACGCTGCTGATCCACCACAACCTGACCACGGCCCTGTTCCTGCCGGCCATCCTGGAAGGCTTCGCCGCCGCCGGCTGGACGGCGATCGATGCGGACACGGCCTACGCCCACCCTGTCTACGCCAGCCGGCCGGACATCGCGCCCTGCGCCCACAGCCTGATCTGGCAACTGGCCCGCGCGGACGGCCGGTTCGAAGACCGTCTGCGCAGTCCGGGCGAGGACGGTCCCTACGAGAAACCGGCGATGGATGCGCTCGGCCTGTAGGCTGTCGCGTTGACCTTTGGACCCCATCTCGACATAAGGGCGGGCTTCGAGGCGCCGCTCTTCATGGGGCGGCCCTTTCTGCTTTACCAATCCCTGCGCGCGTCACCGTCCCGACGCCGCCCCAGAGCGTCAGATCCGTCCCATGCAAGTCGTCCAGAACACCACCGAAGGTCTCAGCCGCGTCATCACCGTGACGGTGCCGGTCGCGGACCTGACCGCCAAGCTGAACGCCAAGCTGGCCGAGATGGCTCCCAAGATGAAGCTCAAGGGCTTCCGCCCGGGCAAGGTGCCGGTCTCGCACGTCAAGAAGACCTTCGGTCGCGACATCATGGGCGAGATCGTCAACGACGCGATCAACGAGTCGAGCCAGAAGGCGCTCGACGAGGTCAAGGTCCGTCCCGCCGCTCCCGCCGAGATGAAGCTGACGTCGGACATGGACAAGGTTCTGGCTGGCTCCGACGACCTCGCCTACGAAATGGCGCTGGAAGTCATGCCGGAGTTCACTCCGGTCGATCCGACGACACTGAAGCTCGACCGCCCGACCTACACGGCGTCGGACGAGGATCTGGAAGAGGCGATGAAGGAACTGGCCGGTCAGGCCAAGTCCTATGAGGACAAGAAGGGCAAGGCCGTGAAGGCCGCCGAAGGCGACCAGTTGACGATCGACTTCCTGGGCAAGCTGGACGGCGAGCCGTTCGAAGGCGGCGCCGGCGAGGACGCCGATCTGGTGATCGGCTCCAACCGCTTCATCCCTGGCTTCGAAGAGCAACTGAAGGGTGCCAAGGTTGGCGAAGACAAGACCATCGAGGTCACCTTCCCCGCGGACTATCAGGCCGCCAATCTGGCCGGCAAGCTGGCCACGTTCGACGTCAAGGTGAAGGCCATCAAGGCCGAGGTTGAAGGCAAGGTCGATGAGGAGTTCGCCAAGCGGATCGGCATCGAATCGCTCGACAAGCTTAAGGAACTGCTGAGCAACAACCTGAACCAGCAGTACGCCGGCGCCGCCCGCTTCAAGCTGAAGCGCGCCCTGCTGGACGCCTTGGACAAGGCCCACAGCTTCGATCTCCCGCCCAAGATGGTCGAGGCCGAGTTCGACGGCATCTGGCAACAGGTCGAGGCCGACAAGGCCGCCGGAAACCTGCCGCCCGAAGACGCCAAGAAGTCCGACAAGAAGCTCAAGGAAGAATACCGCAAGATCGCCGAGCGCCGCGTGCGCCTGGGCCTCGTGCTCGCCGAGATCGGCCGCGCCAACAACGTCGGCGTGACGGATCAGGAGCTGAACCAGGCCATCATGCAGGAAGCCCGCAACTACCCGGGCCAGGAGCGTGCGGTGCTCGACTTCTACAAGCAGAACCCCAACGCCGCCGCCCAGATGCGCGCGCCGATCTATGAGGAAAAGGTCTGCGACCTGATCTTCGGCATGGCCAAGGTGACCGACACGCCGATCACCAAGGAAGAGCTGCTCAAGGACGAAGAAGAGGAATAGACGGTCGCCGCCGGCTGCTTGAGGCCACAGATTTCCAGTTTACCGGCACGTCGGGTCTCGGGCCGGGCGGGGTAAGTTCGTATGTTGATGTCTGTTCTCGCCCTTGCGTCGTCGGTCGCCCTTGGGTGGCCGCAACAGGTCACGCCGCCTCAGGAAAGCTCAGTCCTGGAGGACATCCAGGTCGTCGGGCGCGAAAGCGACGCGACCCTGGAAGCGAGAGTCGACCGTTTCGTTGACCAGATATCGGCTCCCGCCGGCGACTACGGCCCGGCGCGTTGGCATCGGGACGTGTGCGTGGGTGCGATCAACTTCCAGCCCGTGGCGGCCCGCGCCATCGTCGATCGAATTTCAGAAGTCGCCCTGCAACTAGGTCTGGACCCGGAAGATCCCGGCTGTGAGCCGCAGGTTCTGATCATAGCGACCAACGACGGACCGGGAACCGCCGCGGGGCTGGTTGAGCGCGAGCCTCGCCTGTTTATCCTCGGCGGCGATGGAATGGATCTGGGCCGTGCGGCCCTGAACCGGTTCCAATCGAGCGAGCAGCCGGTTCGGTGGTGGCATATCAGCCTGCCTGTCGATGCGGATACCGGGCAGAGGGCGGTGCGGCTTCCCGGCGACAATCCCGACACTCCAATCATCATCCAGAAGTTTGCGGCCTCCCGGCTCCGCAGCGCGACACGAGATAATCTGCAGCGGGCCATCATCATCGTCGACACGGCCCGCCTGGGCGACGCGACCTTCAGCCAGCTGGCCGACTATGTCGCGCTTCTGGCCATGGCCCAGGTCAATCCGGCGGTCGATGTGCGAGGCCAGGATTCCATCCTGAACCTGTTCGACAACCCGTCCTCGGTCTCGGGTCTTACCGCCTGGGATATGGCCTATCTACACGGTCTGTACGAGGCCGAACTGGATGCCGTCAGCCAGAACAGCCGCTTCGGCGCCGTCGAGCGGGGCATGGCCGAAAGGCAGCGCAACCCAGCCGGCGAATAGGTTGAGGCCGTCCGGCGATCGCACGTCTTGCGCCGAGGTCGGTCGAACGCGATATCTGTGACACGCGGTGCGACCGACCGAGTCGCAGCCCTGCACCTCCATGAGAAGGCTTTCATGCGCGACCCCATCGACTACATCTCGAACAATCTCGTCCCCATGGTGGTGGAGCAATCCAGCCGGGGCGAGCGTGCCTTCGACATCTTCTCGCGCCTGCTGCGCGAGCGGATCATCTTCCTGACCGGTCCGTTCGAGGACGGCATGGCCAGCCTGATCTGCGCCCAGCTGCTGTTCCTGGAATCGGAGAACCCGAAGAAGGAAATCAGCATGTACATCAACAGCCCCGGCGGTCAGGTGACCTCGGCGCTCGCGATCTACGACACCATGCAATACATCAAGTCGCCGGTCTCGACGGTCGTCATGGGCATGGCGGCCTCGGCCGGCTCCCTGATCCTGACAGCGGGCGAAGCGGGCCAGCGCATCGCCCTGCCGAACGCGCGCGTCATGGTCCACCAGCCCTCGGGCGGCTTCCGCGGCACGGCCTCGGACATCGAGCGTCACGCTGAGGACATCATCGCCACCAAGCGTCGCCTGAACGAGATCTACGTTCACCACACCGGCCGCACCTACGAAGAGGTCGAGCGCACCCTGGACCGCGACCACTTCATGACCGCGGAAGAGGCCAAGGCCTGGGGCATCGTCGACCACGTCTATGACAAGCGCGACCAGGCCGAGTCCGACGGCATCAAGACGGTCTAGTGCAGCGCACGCGCGACAACTTCGGCACTGTCACGGTCGACGGCGAGATCTACGACTGGGAGATCCGCCGTCAGCCCCGGCCCAAGAACGACGGCAAATGGGACGGCATCGCCATCACGCTGAAGCTGCAAGGCTTCCAGCGTGAGGCGATCGTTCAGTTTCCCATGCCGATGCATCCCAGCGGCCGGCCCGAGATGGAAAAGCAGCGCATCGACATCGATGCGGTGACCAACGCGGTGACCTCGGTGATCGAAGCTGGTTGGAACCCCACCTCGCGCGGTCGACCCATGGTCTTCGACGTGGATGCCGAAGGGCGTTAGGGGCGTTCCTTGAACACGCGAAACCCCGGCTTCTCAGCAATGGCGAGCATCTCCGTATCGCCCGAGGTGTCGCCATAGGCGGCGGCGAGCCTGAAGTCGTCGCCATAGGCCACTTTCAACCGCCGCACCTTCTCCTCGCCTCGGCAGTTGGGACTGGAAAACGCGCCGGTTACGCGGTCGTCTCGATCGAATGTCAGGTGGGTCCCCAGAAGCCCCTCGGCTCCGAGCCGTCTGGCGAACGGTGCGACCGTGATCTCGGGCGAAGCGGTCACGATCACGCGATGGGCGCCCTGCCTGCCCCAGTCTTCCCACGTCGCCAGTGCGTCCGGCCGCATGAAGCGGTCCCAGACCCTGTCGGCGAATCGGGCCGCGTCCGCTTCCAGCTCCGCCCGGGACACGCCTTTCAGGAACACCTTCACCGACGCGGCCTTTATCGCCCCGCGATCGCGATCCCGTGCGTAGGCAGCCGTCGCCTTGCCCATCTTAACCAGACCCAGCGCCCAGCCGCCGGGGCCTGCCCGCCAACGCAGAAACTGGGTGAAGCTGTCGCGAATCGTCAACGTGCCGTCGAAATCGAAGGCGACGATCGGCGCTCCGTCCGCTGCGGACTGGCGAATGTCTGTCGTGGACCCCATGTCACCCATTCGCCTTGATCGCCATCCAGCTTGAACAGTACCCGCCTGTCGCGGCCCGCCGTCCATCGGCGGGGTTGTGGCAAGCGTTCGGATGGTTGATTGTCATTTTTTGAATATCTTCGCGTCCATAGTGGTGGA